>NC_022357.1:2572500-2872500 GCF_000297055.2 Sulfuricella denitrificans skB26
TGCTTGAGAACCTGGCTAATTGGCAACCCATCCGTTCCGCCGATGAGCGTAACTTCCGGCATTTCTTCCGGCATCGCGCCTTGCCTGAAACGCGCTTCAAAGTCCACCAAGGCCGCTTCCGCCGCCGCTTTGCTGTGAAAGCGAGTAACGATCTCCTGGGCGAACGTCACTTTGATATCGCGCGGGTTGCGTCCTTCCTCGGTCTCTTTTTTCCATTTGACGACCTGAGTCTGCGGCTGAAACGAAAGTAATTCTATATAGCGCCACATCAAATCATCCGACACGGACAGCAGTTTACCGAACATTTCGTTTGGCGGTTCATGTATGCCTATATAGTTACCCAGCGACTTGGACATCTTCTGCACACCATCCAACCCCTCCAGGATCGGCATGGTCAAAACAACTTGAGGGGGCTGCCCGTAATGCTTCTGCAGCTCACGCCCAACCAGCAGATTGAATTTCTGGTCGGTCCCGCCCAACTCCACATCCGCCTTCATCGCTACCGAATCGTACCCCTGGATCAGCGGATAAAGGAACTCATGTATAGATATGGATTGGCCGGAGCTGTAGCGCTTATGAAAATCATCGCGCTCCAGCATGCGCGCCACGGTGTGCTTCGCCGCCAGGGCAATCAGATCGGATGCGCTCATTTCGGCCATCCAGCTGGAATTAAACATCACCAGCGTCTTTTCTGGATCAAGAATCTTGAAGATCTGCTGTTCATAGGTGCGCGCATTCTCAATCACGTCATCACGGGTCAACGGCTTGCGAGTCGCGTTCTTGCCGGTAGGGTCACCAATCATGCCCGTAAAATCGCCGATCAGAAACATGGCCTCGTGCCCCAGCTCCTGAAACTGGCGCAACTTGTTAAGCAGAACGGTATGGCCGAGGTGCAAATCCGGCGCGGTTGGGTCGAATCCCGCCTTGACGCGCAACGACTTACCCGTCGCCAGCTTTTCAACGAGCTCCTGTTCCACCAGCAATTCGTCACACCCTCTTTTTATCACCTGCAACGCTTCATTAACCTGAGTCATCTATACCGCCTGCTTAAACAATATGTAATCGATTCGACCTTCACTGATCGTCCATCTTCTGGTAAGCTTCTGCCCACACTAAACGCTCAGGGAAGTCATGCAAAACAACGAGATCGGTATTTTAGCGCAAAAGCTGTTTGTTCAAGAACGAAAATTAAGCCTGCGCTGGCTGGTGGCTATTTCCAGCCTGCCATTATTCGGCATAGTCGCCGCCTTCGGTATTGCGCCTGACACACAAACGCGCCAGATTCCCGTTCATACCGTCATTGAAAACCTGCAACTTCCCAGTGCCGCCACACCATCCAGCATTTCCGGCAACTTCTGGCACGAGGAAAAAATTCAGCGCGGCGACACGATGTCAGCTCTGCTGGACCGCCTGAATGTCAATGATGAGGACATCAGCGGATTCATGCAGAGCGCAAGGGACTCAAAAGCCCTGCGTCTACTAATTCCCGGCCGGATAGTCCGCGCCCAAACCGACTCGGAAGGAAATCTCCTCTCCCTGCAGTACATCAGCAGTAGCGAATCCATGCTGAAGGTAGAGAAACAAGCCGGCGGATTCAAAACCAGCGACGACGCGGTGCCGCTCGAATCACGCCTGATGATGAAATCGGCGGAAATCAGAAGCTCATTGTTCGGCGCAACCGATGCCGCCAATATTCCAGACAATATCGCCATGCAAATTGCCGATATTTTTTCGTCGGACATCGATTTCCACAGCGACCTGCAAAAAGGGGACAAAGTCACCGTCGTTTACGAGTCGTTCTACAATAAGGGCGAACTGATCAAGACTGGTCGCGTACTTGCTGCGGAATTCATCAATAGTGGCAAGAGCTATCGTGCGGTTTATTTCCAGGATCACGAAGGCCGTGGTGGCTATTACACGCCCGAGGGGAAAAACCTGCGCAAGGCATTCCTGCGCTCCCCCCTGGAGTTTTCCCGAATCACCTCAGGATTCACCAACGCCCGCTTCCATCCGGTACTTAAAACATGGCGCGCCCATAAAGGTGTCGACTACGGCGCACCTACAGGCACCCGCGTTAAAGCGGTAGCAGATGGCACCGTCGCCTTCATTGGCAAGCAAGGTGGCTATGGCAACCTGCTCATACTGCAACATCAAGGCCAATACAGCACGGCTTATGGCCATCTTTCCGCCTTTGCAAAAGGCCTGCACAAAGGCAGCAAAGTCAGCCAGGGCGACGTCATCGCTCAAGTCGGCATGACCGGTGTTGCAACTGGTCCTCATCTTCACTACGAATTCCGTGTGGCGGGTGTACAGCGCAACCCCTTGGGCATTCCCATGCCGACCGCTTTCCCCATCGCTACTCAGTACAAAGCCGATTTCAGCAAGATGGCCGAGAATCTGTCTATGCGTCTAAACCTGCTGAAGAATACCAATCTGGCGTCACTGGACTAACTACCCATTTGAATCATTTGGCTGGCCGCTTTGAACCCACCTTTCAGTGCGCCGGAGCATTATGTCGGACTCATGTCCGGCACCAGTCTTGACGGTATTGACGCAGTTCTGGCTGACTTCGAAAACAATACCTGCAAGCTTCTGCACAGCCAGTTCATCCCTTTCGACGAAGCACTGCGTGTTGAACTGCTCGCGCTAAACAGCCCTGGACCAAACGAACTCGAGCGTGCGGCTCTGGCGGCAAACGAGCTGTCTCGCCGCTATGCAGCAGCAATCCAGGCATTGTTAGGGAAAGCGGAAATCCAGGCAACGAAAGTGAAGGCCATCGGCTGCCACGGACAAACCGTGCGCCACCGCCCCGACCTCGGATTCACCATTCAGCTCGCAAATCCGGCGTTACTGGCCGAACTGACCAACATCGTCGTGGTCGCCGACTTCAGGAGCCGCGATATCGCTGCCGGCGGGCAGGGCGCACCGCTAGTACCAGCATTTCATGCTGCATTGTTTAGCCATCCAGAACACCACCGTGTCATCGTCAACATTGGTGGCATCAGCAATCTGACCAGCCTGCCGCCCCGCGGGAGCGTACTCGGTTTCGACTGCGGACCTGGCAATCTCTTGCTGGATGCATGGACTGCTCTGCACCTGGGCCAGCCCTATGACAAGGATGGCGCATGGGCAGCAAGTGGTCATCCCATCCCGGAATTGCTGCGGCAACTCCTCACCGAACCGTTCTTTGCCGCGCCCCCACCCAAAAGCACCGGTCGCGACTTGTTCAATCTGCATTGGCTGGAACATTTTCTTTCACCCGATTTTGCCCCAGCCGACGTTCAGGCCACCCTACTTGAACTGACCGTAAAAGGGATTGCCAGTGCCATTCTGGATCATTGCGGTGAAGCCAGCGAGGTCTACCTGTGTGGAGGAGGCGCCCATAACGGGGCACTGGTGCGAAGACTGAAACAAGCCCTGCCCAACGTGAACATCGCACCAACCGATGACCTGGGTGTGAACGCAGACTGGGTGGAGGCCTTTGCCTTTGCCTGGCTCGCTAGGCAGACTCTTAATGGGAATGCCGGCAACCTGCCGGAAGTGACGGGAGCAAAAGGTGCGCGCGTCCTCGGCGCAATTTACCCGGCTTGATAAAGAAAAAAGGGGCGTAAGCCCCTTTTTTCTTGCCTGAATAACGAACGGCTTACGCTGAAAAAGACGATCCGCAACCGCAGGTGGTAGTGGCATTCGGGTTCTTGATCACAAACTGCGAACCCTGCAACCCTTCCTGATAATCGATTTCAGAGCCCGCCAGATACTGGAAGCTCATCGGATCGATCAAAAGAGCAACGCCATTCTTCTCCACCGTGGTGTCATCTTCATTGGTCGTCTCATCGAAGGTAAAACCATACTGGAAGCCGGAACACCCCCCGCCGCTAACGAACACGCGCAGCTTCAGACCCGGAATACCTTCCTCGTCGATCAGCTGTTTCACCTTGGCCGCCGCGCTGTCGGTAAAGTTCAGCGGGCTAGGCATTTCAGTCACTGCATTCATTCTGTATCTCCTTAAAAAACTACTGCAACTCATTATCCTATAGTTGAGTTATTTAGTCAATTACTCGTAACTGGCTGAACTTCCACCTGTTGCATGGCGGCACCTTCCTGATGCACCAATTTTCCTTCTACAATCGCCCCGACATGCATCTCCAAGGTCTTGTAGAACACATCACCTGTGACACGGGATTTCGATTGCAGTTCCACGTATTCTTGCGCCTGCACGGGACCCACCACGGTGCCATTAATCACCACATGCGACACGTGAATCACTCCCTCGATTCGAGCCTGCTCACTCAGCACCAGCGTACTGGGCTGGTCACCCGTCTCGCCAACATTTCCCTTGATAGTGCCATCCACCCTCAAGCCGCCACTGAAGAACACGTTGCCCTCAATTTTCGTACCGACACCAATTAATGAATCAATTCGGTTTTGCGGTCTGCTGCGTTTATTTTTTCCGAAAAACATCAGCTATCCTCATGATAAATTGACGGCTTGCATCAGCTTCGGCTGCACAGCACCGTTTTCGAACACACGTATCTGGACTTTTTTTACTTGCGCAGTGGGCTCAACATGAAAGACACCCTCCAACCGCTGGTAAAACTTGAAATTCAAATTATAGGATCGTGCCTCTGCTTCCTTCACGGAAGGAATCGTCATGACCAGCTTTTCCCCCCCTCGGGTAAAACTGACCAGAAATTGCACTTTACCCTGAAATTCGCGCTCCCTTTGCCCACCCTGCAACAGCAACAACCTGTAGCGATACTCGCCCGGCATGGTGTTTTCGACCTTGAAACGGTAGATACTGAGATCACCGTCACTCTTGTCGGAGGACATTTGCTTGCGGAAGAAGGTCAAATCCTCCTTCAATTGAGCATTCTCATCCTGCAACGTCTTGACGGTTTTGGCAAGATCATTCTGCGTCTCCTGCTCGATCTGCATCTTTCGATCGCTTTGCGCCCCATCTGAACGCAGACTGGCGTTTTCACGCTCCAGCGATCCAAGTTTCTCACGCAAGCGCTGCAACTCGTCCACTGTTGCGCCGCGATCCAGGCCCGTAAAGCGCGCCCCTGCATTGTAAAACAGCCAGGACAACGCTATTCCAGCGACCAGCAGAATCACCACCATCAACGGCAAGCGCCAGTACCAAGCCACATGCCGACGAACCGCCAAAGGGGCCGCCGCTATGCCGAAACGGTGCTTCAGCCTGCGATCCAGCCTCATGGCAGCAGCGGAATCTGCTCCAAGCCCTTATTTTCGGGCAAATCAAACAGCAAGTTCATATTTTGCACTGCTTGTCCGGCAGCGCCTTTGGTCAGATTGTCGATGACAGACAGCACCACGGCGACATCACCGCCCTGCGGCCGATGCACGGCAATTCGGCAGAAGTTGCCGCCGCGCACCGAACGTGTCTCTGGATGCGCTCCAGCAGGAAGCACATCGACGAAATATTCATTGGCATAACGCTTTTCATAAAGCGCCTGCAAATCCACTTCGGCAGTCAGGCGCACATACAGCGTGGCGTGAATGCCACGAATCAGCGGCGTCAGGTGCGGCACGAAAGTCAGTTGCACCGGCTTGCCCGCTACGAGCGTGAGCCCTTGGCTAATCTCCGGCAGATGGCGATGCCCCGCCACGGCATAGGCTTTGAAGTTGTCAGCAGCTTCGCTGAACAGGGCGCCCACCTCAGCCTTGCGACCCGCGCCGGATACCCCTGACTTGCAATCAGCCACTAGATGGCCAAGATCCGCCACACCCGCCTCGATCAGGGGGAGAAAACCCAACTGCGCCGCAGTCGGATAACAGCCGGGGTTGGCGATCAAACGCGCCTTCCTGATATGCTCACGGTTAAGTTCAGGCAGGCCGTACACGGCTTCGGCAATCAGGTCAGGGCAGGCATGCGGCATGCCGTACCACTTTTCCCACAACGCCACGTCCTTGATGCGAAAATCCGCCGCCAGGTCGATGACGCGCACGCCAGCGTCGAGCAATTCGCGCGTTTGCTGCATGGCGATGCCATTAGGCGTTGCAAAAAACACCACGTCGCAGGATTTCAGCGGCGCATCGACCGGGTCGACAAACTTCAGTCCCACCCTGCCGCGCAGATTGGGAAACATGTCGCTCACCGCCATTCCCGCTTCCTTGCGCGAGGTGATCGCCACCAACTCGACATCCGGATGCTGCGCAAGCAGGCGCAGCAACTCCACTCCGGTATACCCTGTACCCCCAACGATCCCGACTTTAACCATATTGATCAATATCCCAATGTTGAATTTATCGACAATAATAACCCTGTTGCCTCTGGACAACAATTACCGACAGGCAACAAAAAAGCCGCCAAAGGGCGGCTTTTTTGTGATTGCAGCAGCGATTAACGCTTGGAGAACTGCTTGGCGCGGCGAGCTTTACGCAGACCGACTTTTTTCCGTTCGACTTCGCGTGCATCACGAGTCACCAGACCTGCAGCACTCAGGGTAGGCTTCAGTGCCGCATCGTAATCGATCAGGGCACGCGTAATGCCGTGACGCACGGCACCAGCCTGGCCAGATTCGCCGCCGCCATGGACGTTGATCATAATATCGAACGTGCCTTGATGGCTAGTCAATTCCAGCGGCTGACGCACAACCATGCGGCCAGTTTCGCGAGAAAAGAAAATATCCACAGGTTTGTCGTTGACGATAATGTCGCCTTTGCCTGGCTTCAGAAACACGCGTGCAACAGAAGACTTGCGCCGTCCAGTGCCGTAGTAGTAGGTGCCGATCATGATAATCCCTTAAATTTCGAGTACTTTGGGTTGCTGCGCGCTGTGCATGTGCTGCGCGCCTTTGTAAACTTTCAGCTTACGGAACATGGCGAAGCCCAGCGGGCCTTTCGGCAACATGCCCTTGACCGCTTTTTCCAGTGGACGCTCCGGGAAACGGGCGTGCATCTTGGCGAAAGTGGTGCTGATAATACCGCCGGGATAGCCGGTATGGCGATGGTACACCTTACCTTCGGCCTTGTTGCCGGTAACGCGCAGCTTGTCCACGTTGATCACCACGATATAATCGCCGGTATCCACGTGCGGGGTATACTCAGGCTTATGCTTGCCGCGAAGACGCGATGCGATCTCGCTGGCCAAACGGCCCAAAACTTTGTCGGTGGCATCCACCACGTACCAATCACGTTTTACTTCGTGATCTTTTGCAGAAAAGGTTTTCATGCACAAATTCCGGTTGCTGTATCAGAGAAAGACGCGCATTTTATGTCAATAACGCAGCCGCTGTCAAACGTTTGTCACTATTGCAGTGCTATAATTTCGCGGCTTACAAAACTGACAAAAGAGGAAATCTCATGCAGGCACGGGTTAAATGGGTGGAAGACGCCAGCTTTCTCGGCATTACCGACAGCAACCACGCAGTCCTGATGGACGGGCCACCCGATGCTGGTGGACGCAACCTCGGGCCGCGTCCGATGGAAATGTTGCTGCTCGGCGCCGGCGGTTGCACGGCTTTCGACGTCGTGGCGATCCTGAAAAAAAGCCGTCAAGCCGTCAGCGGTTGCGAAGTTACTATCCAAGCCGAGCGCGCCGACAAGGAACCCAAGGTGTTCACCAAGATGCATTTTCATTTCACGGTGCGCGGCAAGGGTGTCAAACCGGAGCAAGTAGAAAAGGCCATCAAGCTGTCAGCGGAGAAATACTGCTCAGCTTCGATCATGCTCGGCAAAACCGCCGAGATGACGCACGATTTCGAGATCGTTGAAGAGTAAAAAACCTTTCACCGCAGAGGCGCGGAGGCGCAGAGGCAAACGAAACCCCAATGCCCGTAAAAAATGACTTTGGTGAATTTTACCTTGTTTTAAAGGGTTTCTCTGCGCCTCTGCGCCTCTGCGGTTAATCTTTAAACTCTGAAAGTAGTAGCCGTCATCATCCTGGCGGAAAGCTTCATCACCAGCTTCACAGGCGCGGGCAACTCTGCGCCGCCATGCTCCAGCGCCGTGGTGGCATGCCTGGCCTCATCCTCTTTCATCTGCTCGACCACCGCACGGCTTTTTTCATCACTAGCGGGCAGGCGCTGCAAGTGGTCGTCAAGATGGCGAACCACCTGCCGCTCCGTTTCGGCCAGAAAACCCAGATTCCATTTGTCACCCAACGCGCCGGCCAACGCGCCAATCGCCAGCGAACCGGTATACCAGGCGGGGTTAAGCAGACTTTTGCGTCCGCCAAGATCATTGATGCGGCTTTCGCACCAGTTCAGGTGCTCGGTTTCCTCGCTGGCCGCCTCTTTCAGCGCCTGCTGAATTTCAGGCCTGCGCGCCGTCAGCGCCTGCCCCTGATAAAGCGCCTGCGCGCAGATCTCGCCGCTGTGGTTCACGCGCATCAGCGCCCCCGCCAGGCGTTTTTCTTCCTCGCCCATCTCAGCTTCAGCCAGGCTCTTCCCTGGTAACGGACGTGAAGTTCGCGCGGGGGCAAGCAAAGTGCGCAAGCCTTTGTCGAATTCCACAATCAAGTCATCAATTTTTATCATTTACGAACCCCATTTGTCGGGCCAACAAAGTTACTGGATGAACCACTTCAAGCTCTACTCCCACCGCCTTCAAGCCTGCAGCCAGATGCATGGCGCAGCCGATGTTGGAGGTTGCCAAAATCCGCGCGCCACTGGCCTTTACTGCCTCTATTTTATCCGCAAGCAAGCTTGCCGCCATAGCAGGCTGAGTCAGAAAATAAGTCCCTGCCGCACCGCAACACTGGTCGTTCCCCGCCAAGGGCACAACCTCCGCTCCAGGAATCCGATGTAACAGATCATAAGGCTTGCCCTGGCAATGCAGCACATTTCGCATCAAACACGGCTCGTGTACCGCCACCTTTTCAGACAGCGGCTCGATACCAACCGATTCCCAACCTTCCACCTCGCCCAGGAACTCGCTGATATCCTTCACCCTGCACGCAAATTCCGGCGGATAGCTTTTCAATGCCGTGCCGCAACCGGTCGCGGTTGAAATCACGGCCTCCAAATTCATCCCCGCAAATACCAGGAGATTCTGCTCCTCGAATGCGCGCACCTTCTCCGGTTCGCCCAGACCGGCATGCATGGCACCGCAACACCCCTGCCGGGACGGCACATGCACAGTATAGCCCAAGCGGTTAAGCACAAAAATCGAGGCCGAGAGGGTTTCGACGTCTAACACCCTGGCCACACAACCGAGAAACAGCCCCACCTCGCCGCGCGCCTTGCCTACGACCGGATAAACTGCTTTCCAGACAGGCTGAGATCGCAATGGTGGTAGCTGAGTCGCGATCCGCACCAGGCTATATCGCGACAACCAGCCTGCCTTGCCCGCCATAGCCTGCCAGGTACGCAACGCACCACCCACCAGACGCAACATGGCAGGCTTCGTCGCCAAGCCATCCATCAGCACGCGCCTACCTATCCACTGCCACAGGCTGTGCTGGCGAGTTTTTTCCACAACCCCCCGGACTCCGTTGATCAAACGCCCGTATTCCACATTATTCGGACAGACCTTCTCGCAGGCCCGACAGGCAAGACATAGATCGATATGCGCCTGAAACCGTTCATTTGCTGGAATACGTCCCTCCAGCACACCCTGCATCAGCACAATCCGCCCGCGTGGCGAATCCGCCTCGCTCAGCGTCTTACGATAAGTAGGGCAGTGCGGCAGGCACAGACCGCATGAAACGCAGTGCGCAGCTACATCGGCTAACGGATCAGGCGATTTTCTTTGAAGAGGCGAAATGGGAACACTCATAGACAGGGCGAGAACCGTTTGTGGCACAGCTTTAATAATGATAACGACAGGCAAGCAGATGCAGCACATCCGCTTCGATCCGATAAACCAGCCTATGCTCGTCGTCAATCCGACGACTCCAGCAACCCGAAAGATCGAAGCGCAGCCCTTCCGGCTTACCGATACCTTCAAAGGGAGAGCGTTGAATATCTCGTATCAGCGCATTGATGCGCTTTAACTTCCTGGGATCGGCTTGCAACCAGTAGCCGTAATCTTCCCAGGCATGTGGGTGAAACAGGATTTTCATTCGCCCACGTCAGTCAACGGCCTCTCTTCACCGCCTCCATTGTGCAAGCTTTCCAGACTTTCACGCAGACGTGCAGCCATTTTCGGACTCCTCATCAGGTAAGACGTTTCTTCGATAGCCGAATAATCAGCGTACGAAAGCATTACCGTCTTCTCTCCATTGCGCCGAACGACAATGACCGGTTCGTGCGTATCGCACACCCTGTCCATCACCTTCTTCAAATTACTCCGCAATTCGCTATAAGAAAGCGCTTCCATAGACCATCTCCTCCGACACACAATATGTACTTAAAATTGTACAACAATATCATCTTTCGCACCAATAAAAAAACGGGCCTCCAAAGAGGCCCGTTTTAAATCTTCACACTTCAAACCGGACTAAGCCGGCGAGAAATTAGAAGGAGTGACGCATACCGAAAGACCAGGCAGAAGGATCGGCACCAGCACGGCCGGTTTCAAGCACTTGACCAGTCGCGCCAGCGCCGGTCAGGCCGTAGACAGCGGCGTTGTCGTTGCTCAGCTTGACGTATTGAGCATAGACCTTGGTGCGCTTGCTCAAGTTGTGGTCAAGACCCAAGGCAATCTGATGGGCACCGGTGTCTGCAACATCAGCGCGTTGGCCAGCCTTGGTGTAGGCCAGTTTCAGATCGTTGCTACCCATCGAGTACTTGCCACCCAAAGTCCAGGCACTGTGGTCCATGATTTTCACGCCAGCATTCAGGTCGTCGCTAAGTTTCTCATAAGCAAAACCCACTTCGAACGCAGGCATAATCTTGTAGCCCACGCCCAGTTTCCATGCTTTTTCACTCTTGTCGACATTGGCAGCGCCGGCAGTAATATCACCTGTGCCAACAGAACCAATGTTGTGACGCTCGTAGGCCAAGCTAGCCATCAGCGGACCATTGTTGTACATACCCATGGCAGACCAGGCATTACCCTTCGTCTGACCGGAGGTGGTGACAAGTTCAGCGCCGGCTACATAGGCGACAGCAGCGTGAAAACCGCTCATCGTCGGGGAAATGTAGGCAACCACGTCGGGTTGACGGCCATCAAAAGAGAAGTTGGTAGCACCCAAGTTGTAAGAAGCGCCTTGACCCATCAGGTTGCGGTTGTCAGCCAGGCCGTCACCGAAGTAGTCCAGGCTGCGGGTAGCCAGTTTGTACGGGGTGTCATGACGACCCAGAATCACGGTGCCGGCAGTCTTGCTGCTCAGACCCAAGAAGGTATTGCGACCACCAAAGGTGGTGCCGCCAGTGGCGCTGGAGGTCAAACCGTTACCATCAGCATTGATCTGGGATTCGATCTGCCAAATGGCGGAAAGACCGTTGCCCACATCTTCTGTACCCTTGAAGCCCAGACGGGAACTGTTAGAGGACACCTTTTGAGTACGGATACCTGCGGCACCAGCAGTGCTGTTGCCGTTGTCGGTGATGTCGTAGGACGCATCCATGATGCCGTAGATAGACACGTTACCACTGTCAGCCATGGCAGCAGCAGGAGCCAGAGCGGCAGCAATTGCCAAAGCAATAAGTTTCTTGTTCATGTAGTGATCTCCTAGAGAGTAAGTTTTTGCAACGAGGCTCTTGATTGAGCCCTGTCTTTTACAGACGAGTTCATTATCACCACTCTTCCCCTCGAATTCCAAGCACAAGTAGATAAAAACGTCTTGTTTTTCGTTAACAGGGGAAAATGTGTTGTTTTTTTGCAACGCACAGCCTAAAAAACAGCTATCCGCAAAGGACGCAATGGAAATCCCGACCCTCAGACATGCCAGCCTGATTGCTTTTCCTTTGCGAACTCTTGCGTCCTTTGCGGTTAGTATTCTTTAAAAAAGATTTAGAAATGAAATTTAGCCTAGCCGAACAGCCGAGCCAGTTCGACTCCCGGGTCTTCCGCGCGCATGAAAGCCTCACCGACCAAGAAGGCGTTGACGCCTTGACCGCGCATCAACTGCACGTCCGCCGGTTTGAGAATGCCGCTTTCGGTGATGGCGATGCGCTCGTTAGAAATCCGTGGCAGCAGGTCGAGAGTGGTTTCGAGACGGGTTTCGAAGGTGCGCAGGTTGCGGTTGTTGATGCCGATCAACGGGGTCTTGAGCTGCAGGGCCGCATCCAGTTCGGCGGCATCGTGCGACTCCACCAGCACCGCCATGCCCAGTTCATGGGCGAGGGCTTCGAGTTCCTGCATACGAGCGACATCGAATTCGGCAGCCCCCTCTCCCCAGCCCTCTCCCGCGAGGGGAGAGGGGGTTTTGCCTGGGTGGTCGGGAGCCAAGCCGTGCGCAGATCGAGCTTCTCCCACCGGGGGAGAGGAAGTTTTGCCCCCTCCCCCTTGACGGGGGAGGGTTGGGGAGAGGGTGAATGCCGCCACTATCAGCAATATGGCATCCGCGCCAATGGTGCGGGCACGACAGATCTGGTAGGGATCGATCATGAAGTCCTTGCGCAGCACCGGGATGTTGCAGGCTGCGCGCGCTTCGATCAGGTGGCTCTTGCTGCCCTGAAAAAACTGAACGTCGGTCAATACCGACAAACAGGCCGCGCCATGGGCTTCATAGCTTCGAGCAATGGCAGCGGGATCGAAATTCTCGCGGATCACCCCACGGGAAGGACTGGCTTTCTTGATCTCGGAGATCACCGCCGGTTTGCCTAAAGCAATCTTGCCACGAATGGCGCCGACAAAATCGCGCGTCTTCGGCATCGCCTCCGCTTCGGCGCGGACGGCCGCATAGGGTTTTTTCGCCACGGCCCGGGCGACTTCGGCTTGTTTGACTTCGAGGATTTTTTTCAGGATGTCGGACATACTTCTATTTACCACAGAGACACAGAGAAGGGCAAAACCCCAATCTCTAAAAACGATTTTCTCTGTGTCTCTGTGCCTCTGTGGTTATTCGGTTTTAAATCTACTGGAAAACGCAATCAACTGTTCCAGCTTGGCTTTGGCTTCACCGCTGGCGGTGACATGCAGCGCCTTCTTCACCCCGGCTTCCAGCGTCTGCGCCATGCCGCCGACGTAAATCGCGGCGCCGGCATTGAGTGCGACGATGTCGCGTGCGGCACCGTGTTCATTGTCGAGTACGGAGAGCAGCTTGGCCTTGGCTTCGTCCACATTGTGTGCCACGAGTGTATCGGCGGAACCCAGCTTCATGCCGAAGGCCTCGGGGTCGACGGCATATTCTTCGATCATGCCATCCTTCAGTTCGGCAACATGAGTCGCGCCACACCGTGTAATCTCGTCCATGCCGTCTGTGCCGTGCACCACCATGACATGCCTCGCGCCCAGCGATTTCAGGGCCTCCGCGAGCGGCCGGCACAAATCCTTGCGGAACACGCCCATCACCTGGTTCTTCGCCCCGGCCGGATTGGTGAGCGGGCCGAGCAGGTTGAACAGGGTGCGCACACCCAATTCACGCCGGACCGGTGCGGCATATTTCATGGCGCTGTGGTGGTTGGGGGCGAACATGAAGCCGACGCCGATTTCGTGGATGGACTGCGCCACTTGGTCGGGGGTGAGATTCATGTTCACGCCCAGCGCCTCCAGCACGTCGGCAGAGCCGCAGGTGGATGACACCGAGCGGCCACCATGCTTGGCAACTTTCACGCCCGCCGCCGCGGCAACGAACGCCGCAGTGGTCGAGATATTAAAGGTATGGGCGCCGTCGCCGCCGGTGCCACAGGTATCCACCAGATGCTCCTCGGCGCCGACCGGCACCTTGACCGACAGCTCACGCATCACTTCGGCGGCGGCAGCGATTTCCGTCACTGTCTCGCCCTTGGCGCGCAGCGCAACCAAAATGCCGGCAATCTGCACCGGTGTCATTTCTCCGCCCATGATCTGATGCATGAGTGACAGCATCTCGTCACGAGTCAGATCACGTTTTTCCAGCAGCGCGGTTAATGCGACTTGTGGTGTCATTTAATCCCCCTCTCCCCAACCCTCCCCCGCGAGGGGGGAGGGGTTTTGCACTGCATATTTTCACCTTCTCCTCCAACAGAGGGAGTGTGGCGCATCACTGGCTTTCTCCCTCCCCCTTGACGGGGGAGGGCCGGGGAGAGGGTGACAGCGCCGCATGGACGCACTGCATCACCCCCTCCAAGTTCGTCAACACTTCATTGTTCCAGAATCTCAAAATTTGAAATCCCTGGCTACTCAACCATTGATCGCGAATTTTATCAGCGTCCTCTTGATCTGCATGCTGCCCACCATCCAGTTCGATAATCAACCGAGATTCAAAACAGACAAAATCAACGATGTAGCCGCCAAGTGGCTGCTGTCTTTTGAATTTGTAACCATCAAACCGGCCAGCCCGTAGATGCTGCCATAACAACATTTCGGTGTCGGTCGAGTTTGTCCGCAACTGGCGGGCAAAGTTTGTCAGCTTTGTGGGCATGCTACCCTCTCCCCAACCCTCTCCCACAAGGGGAGAGGGGGCAACAGTAAAAGGCACTTGCGTTAAATTGCCCTCTCCCCAGCCCTCCCCCATCAAGGGGGAGGGGGCTAAAAGCATCGATACTCGCGGCACTGCCTCCATCCGTTACTCCCTCCCCCCTCGCGAAGGAGGACCGGGGAGAGCGGGTACTACCGTTTCTCTTTCAAAAAATTAGCCAGCATCTCATGGCCATATTCGGTCAGGATGGATTCGGGATGAAACTGTACGCCTTCCACTGCCAGTGTTTTGTGGCGCACCCCCATGATCTCTCCATCGTCAGTCCAGGCGGTAATTTCCAGACAGTCCGGAATACTCTCGCGCTCGATCACCAGCGAATGGTAGCGGGTGGCGCGGAACGGATTGGGCAAGCCTTTGAACACGCCCATGTCCTTGTGGTGAATCATCGAGGTCTTGCCATGCATCAGTTGCGTAGCATGGATAATTTTGCCGCCGAAAGCCTGGCCGATACTCTGATGCCCCAGACATACGCCAAGAACCGGTACCTTGCCGGCAAATTCCTTGATCAACGGCACCGAGATACCCGCCTCGTTCGGCGTGCATGGCCCCGGGGAAATCACGATATGGTCGGGATCTAACGCTGCGACCTGCTCGACGGTAATTTCGTCGTTGCGGAATACCCGCACCTCAGCACCCAACTCGCCGAAATACTGCACCAGGTTGTAGGTGAAGGAATCGTAATTGTCGATCATTAGAAGCATGTCATTCCCCTCCACCCAAGCCGCCCAGCGCCAGCTCTGCAGCGTGCAGCACGGCACGGGCCTTATTGCGGGTTTCCGTCCATTCGCTGTCTGCCACCGAGTCGGCGACGATACCGGCTCCCGCCTGGACGTAGAGCGTGCCATCCTTGACCACCGCGGTACGAATGGCGATGGCCAGATCCATGTCGCCGTTGAAGCCGAGATAGCCCACTGCGCCGGCATAGATACCGCGCTTGGTCGGTTCCAGTTCGTCGATAATTTCCATCGCGCGCACCTTGGGCGCACCGGACACGGTGCCTGCCGGGAAGGTGGCGCGCAGCACGTCCATCGCGTTCTGGCCGCTTTTCAGCTTGCCCTCGACGTTGGAAACGATGTGCATGACGTGGGAATAACGCTCGATGGCCATGTTCTCGGTGACCTTGACCGAGCCGGTCTGGGCGACGCGCCCTGCATCGTTGCGACCCAGATCCATCAGCATCAGGTGTTCGGCCAGTTCCTTGGGATCGGCCAGCAGGTCGGCGGCCAACGCCTCGTCCTCTTCGCGGGTCTTGCCGCGCGGGCGAGTGCCGGCGATCGGACGCACGGTAACAGTCTCCTCTTCCAGCCGCACCAGGATTTCCGGCGACGAGCCGACCACCTGAAAATCACCCATATCGTAACAGAACATGTACGGCGACGGGTTGAGCGAGCGCAATGCGCGGTACAGAGAAAGCGGCGAGGCGGCGAAAGGCTGCGACATGCGCTGGGACAGCACCACCTGCATGATGTCGCCGTCGAAAATGTAGCGCTTGGCTTTTTCCACCGCCAGCTTGAAAGCCTCTTCGCCGAATTCCGAAGCTGCCGGTGCAGGCGGATAAGAGGCCGTGACAGGGATTTCCACTGACTTATTCAACTGGCTACGCATTTCGTCCAGCCGCATCAGGCCGCGCGCATACGCGCCAGGCTGGCCGGGATCGGCATACACAACCAGATAAATTTTGCCGGACAGGTTGTCCACCACCGCGACTTCCTCCGACAGCAGCAGCAGGATATCCGGCGTGCCCAGCACGTCCGGCTTGACGGTGTGAGCCAGCTTTTTCTCGATATAGCGGATGGTGTCGTAGCCGAAGTAGCCCGCCAACCCGCCTGTGAAGCGGGGCTGACCGGGATGCTCGGCCACTTTCATGCGCGCGGCGTAATCCTGGACAAACTGCAACGGGTCATCGGTTTCGACCTGTTCAAGCACTGCGCCTTCATTTTCGACGCTCACGCTGCGGCCATGCACCCTGATCCGGGTTTTGGCCGGCAGGCCGATGAAAGAATAACGCCCGAAACGCTCCCCCCCCACCACTGATTCCAGCAAGTAGGAATAGGGCCGATTAGCCAGCTTGAGATAAACGCTTAAGGGCGTGTCGAGGTCGGCCAGGGTTTCCCTGACCAGCGGGATACGGTTGTAGCCCTGGCTTGCAAGGCGATTGAAATCCTGTTCAGTCATGTCGATTTACCAGAGAGAAATTAAGAAAGCAGTCACAAATCCGTGGAATGGCTCAATCGCACCATCGCCAGGACTGTGCCAACAATCCGTTCATTTCCCTATGGTTCATTTCACGCTTTCCTGATCAGCTTCAATAGTTCCGGCAGACTGTCGATCACCGCATCGCAGTCCTGTTCACGCACATCCTTGCCGCCGTTGTAACCGTAAGGCAACAGCACCACCGGACAACCCGCAGCGCGCGCAGCCTGACTATCGTTCAGAGAGTCGCCCACCAGCAGCAGGTCCTTGGGCTCGACTTCGTAGTAAATGGCGGCATATCGCAATGGCAACGGATCTGGCTTTTTGCGTGGCAGGCTGTCACCAGACAGGATCAGATCGAAATAATCCTTCATGCCCATCGCCGCCAGCAGCGGCAAGGTAAAGCGCTGCGCCTTGTTGGTGATGCAGACCAGGGTATAACCGGCATCGCGTAAGGCCTTCAGGCCCTCCATTACACCTGGATAAGGCCGGGTTTCGCAGTGCAACACTTCATCGTAATGTTTCTCGAATAGCGGCAGCGCCTTGACGAACAGGGCATCATCCGGCTTGCCGTGCATTTCGCCGGTGAGCGCCCGCTTCACCAGGTTGGCAATGCCGTTGCCGATATAGGACCGGATTGTATCCAGGCTGACCGGCGGCATCGCCAGATCGCGCAGCATGCGCTGCGCCGCCTCGGCGAGATCCGGAGCGGTATTCAGCAAGGTGCCATCGAGATCGATGACGACGGCTTTAACGGGTAAAGGGAATGATTTATTCAATTACAACTCTCTTTCACCGCAAAGGACGCAAAGGAACGCGGGGTAAATCCTCACCGTTTTCCTTTGCGTACCTTCGCGTCCTTGGCGGTTAATGGTTTTATGCTTTAGCCAATTCAGCGCGCATCGCGGCAATGATCGTATCGTAGCGGTGCGGATCGCTGTCCTTGGCCGCGCCAAACACGGCGGAGCCGGCGACGAAAGTGTCCACGCCCGCCCTGGCTACTTCCAGGATGTTGCCGGGGCCGACGCCGCCGTCAATCTCCAGGCTCACGTTCAGACCGCGCGCGTCGATCATCTGGCGCACTTTGCGGGCCTTGTCCAGGACGTAGGGAATGAATTTCTGGCCGCCGAAGCCGGGGTTCACCGACATCAGCAGCACCATGTCGAGTTTGTCCAGGGTGTATTCCAGCACGTCCAGCGGAGTAGCCGGGTTGAATACCAGGCCAGCCTTGCAGCCGCTTTCCTTGATCAGGCCGATGGTACGGTCGACGTGCTCGGAAGCTTCCGGGTGGAAAGTGATGTAGGTAGCACCGGCCTTGGCAAAGTCGGGGATGATCCGGTCTACCGGCTTGACCATCAGGTGCACGTCGATGGGTGCGGTCACGCCATGTTTGCGCAGTGCCTCGCACACCAGCGGGCCGATGGTCAGGTTGGGCACATAATGGTTGTCCATGACGTCGAAGTGAACGATATCGGCACCAGCGGCGAGAACATTATCCACCTCCAGGCCCAGTGTGGCGAAGTTGGCGGACAAGATGCTTGGCGCAATTCTGTATTGGGGCATGGCGTTTCCTTGAATAAACCAAAAATCAAGATTTTACCCTAAAGAACTCCGACTTTCTATCCGCGGCAATTTGCCGCAAAGGAAAGGCCATCTGCCCCAATAGATGGCAACGGCCTATCGTGCTTGCGCGGAAAGCCAAAATCGTGTGCAATAGCACGATGGCTGACAGCAAAAAATATGAAATCACGGTAAAAACCCACGTCGAGTACATTCCCGACCAATCCGACATCGATCAGGAACGGTACGTCTTCGCCTACACCATCACCATCACCAACACCGGCAACGTCGCCGCCCAGTTGATCAGCCGTCACTGGGTCATCACCGATGCCACCAACCAGGTGCAGGAGGTGCGTGGTCTGGGTGTGATCGGCGAACAACCCTTGCTGAAGCCGGGCGAGAGCTTTGAATACACCAGCGGCTGCGTGATCGCCACCCCGGTTGGCACCATGCACGGCAATTACCAGATGACGGCGGAGGACGGCACCAAGTTCGACGCGCCCGTTGCCGAATTTACCCTGAACATGCCGCGCGTGTTGCACTAGCAGAAACCCTGCAACCTCCTCTCCCCTTGCGGGAGAGGGGTAAGGCACTGATTTCTCACCCTCTCCCCAACCCTCCCCCATCAAAGGGGAGGGAGCGCTGGACTTGTTCAGCGCTCCCTTAATATGCCACTTTTAAAGCCAAACATTTCCATGAAAAACCTGCTTGCTCTGCTTTTTACTCTGGCGATTTCCGCCTGTGCCACGCTGGAAAAACCGGCTGTTATTCCGCCGCCTGTCGCCCCACCGCAAGCCATTCCCTCTATCCCTCCCACCCCACCGGTTGCGGTTCCGCCCTTGCAGTCGGTTGGCTGGGAAGCCCTGTCCGGTTGGCAGGACGAAAATCTGGCGGCCGCCTGGGATGCTTTCAAACAAAGCTGCGTCGCGCTGCAGAAACAACTGGCATGGCAAGCGCCCTGCACTGCAGCAACGGGAATGACCTCCTCGAACAACGCCGCCCTGCGCGAATTCTTCGAGCAATACTTCACCCCCTATCAGGCCATGCAACCCGACGGCGGCTCCGAGGGGTTGGTCACCGGCTATTATGAGCCTCTACTTAATGGCAGCCGCACCCCATCGAAGCGCTACCGCCACCCTCTTTACGGAGTGCCGGACGACCTGCTGATCGTGGATCTGGGCTCGGTTTATCCGGAGCTGAAAAACCTGCGCCTGCGCGGTCGGCTCGACGGTCGCAAGGTAGTGCCTTATTACAACCGCGCCGAAATCGACAACGGCACGACTTCACTCAAGGGCAAGGAACTGTATTGGGTGGATGACGCAGTCGAACTGTTCTTCCTGCAAATCCAAGGTTCCGGAAAAATTGCGTTGCCCGGGGGTGAAACCGCGCGCATCGGCTACGCCGACCAGAACGGCTTTCCCTACAAATCCATCGGCAAGGCATTGGTGGAGCGCGGCGACCTGCCGCTGGAAAAAGCCTCGATGCAGGGCATCAAGGACTGGGGCAAGCAAAACCCGGAGAAGCTTTCCGAACTACTCAATCTCAACGCCAGCTATGTTTTTTTCCGCGATCTGCCGAACAATCTTTCCGGCCCGCTCGGTGCCTTGGGTGTGCCGCTCACCGCCGGACGCAGCATTGCGGTCGACCCGCGTCATATCCCGCTCGGTGCACCAGTGTTTCTGGCTACCACCTGGCCGAACAGTGCGAAGCCACTCAACCGCCTGATGCTGGCACAAGATACCGGTGGCGCGATCCGGGGCGTAGTGCGGGCGGACTTTTTCTGGGGCTTCGGCAAAGATGCCGGCAAGTTGGCCGGTAGCATGAAGCAAAACGGAAAAATGTGGGTGCTGCTGCCCAAGGGCTTTACTCTGCCGCAGAACGGCAACGGTCAGGGGGCCAACGGCAACGGCGGCTGAATCACCACCGGTTTTTTCATGTCATTCAATTCGTAGGATACCCGGATCAGCACCCGACTTTTTACCGCCCGGCCATTTTTTTGCGCCGGCGCGAAGCGCGCCTCACGAAAAGAGGACAGTGCGGATTCCTCGAAAATCCCTTCAGGGTTTGCTTCCATCACTTCAGCCTCTTTCACCGCGCCAGACTCATCAATCAGCAACAGCAAAACCACATACCCCTCCACGCCCTGCTCGGGGTAGACCGGCTTAATCTCATATAGAGCGGTTGGATGCACATCTACCTGCTTGGCCGGATACCAGGTTGGATCTTCCAGCAAGGGGATTTCCATCGTCGGCAGGATGGCGGGTGCCGGCTCCGCGAGCGCCGGAGGCTGCCGCGCAGGCTCTTCCACGCTCGGTTTCGGCTCCTCCGGTTTTTTTACGCTTATCTCTACCGCGCTTTCCAGCGACAAAGATTCAATCCTGACTTGAGGCACACGCTCGATGCGCACCTCCATGGCGGACCGTGACCGCTCTTCAGGCTGCGATGCCTTGATGTGAACACCAAATACCAGCGCCAGATGCAGCGCCAGCGAAACCGCCAGCGCCAGCGCAAAGCGGGCCGCCGCATCGGGAACTTCATCTTGCTCTGGATTGGAGTTGAGTTTGCTCATGCCGCCGCCAGTATAAACGGCGAAGGCAACAATAAAAAAGGGAGACCGCATGGCCTCCCTAAATTAAAGATCAAAACCTCAGATCCAACATGGCTGGGTGGAGACCTCGTCAGGCCGCCACTCCGGCCAAGATCAGAACTTCACGGTTACGCCGGCGTAAATCGAACGGCCCATGCCTGGAACAGCGATTCCATAAGGTGCACCTCCTGTTGGGGGCATCGTTGTCCCTTGCCCCACATACGCCCCACCCAACGGATAATCGTAGAGTCTATCGAAGACATTCTCTATGCCCACATCAAACCGTGCCTTTTTCCATGCATAGCTGCTGCGCAGATTCAGCAAACTGTAGCCTGCAGTTTTAAGTTCGTTACGAATTTGCGACACGTCAGTCTTGGCATCCACCAACTGGACTTCCGCAGTATTGATCCAGCTACCTAGATGCTGAGCAACCGCCAGCTTCGCGTTCAGCGGCATCATATTGTATAAATCGTCGCTCGTGCCGCTCGATGTCTTCCCTCTGACGTAATTCAACACGCCGGTCGCCGTGATGTTGCCGAAACCGGTATTTTTGGCCAGCGGGAAATAGCCGGAAACATCCAGGCCGTAGAGCCGAGCGTCCTGATTGACGTACTTGAGGAACACAAAACCAGTCGACGTGAGCGAGGTTGGCAAACGCTGAGCATTGATGTAATCCTGGACATAGGTGTAGTAGGGCGTGACTTTCAGCCCCCAATTCTGCTGATCAGTGTCATGCCAGTCAGCAGTGGCGCTGAGAGTATTGGCCACTTCCGGCTTCAGGTCCAAGTTGCCTACGTAGCCATTGCCATCGCCAACCATGTTGATCATGTTCATGGCCATGCCGCCGGTCGACCAGGTATAGCGCTCATAGAGGTTGGGCGAACGGGTTTTGCGGGCATAGCCAAACTCATAAGTCTTGCTACTATCCACCGTGTAACGAGCCAGCGCGGTCATGTCCCAGTTGTTGTCGGTGCGGCTGCGGTCGCGGGCATTGAAAGCGTTCGCATCCGTATTGTAGGTAGCGTTATACCCCTGCACGGTGCCCGTATCCATTTTCACCGTTTCGCTGCGCACGCCGAGTTGGCTCAGCCATTGCGGGTTCCATCGCGCTTCCCATTCGGCAAAGGCGGCGTAACGATCACGCTGGCCATCTTTGATGTCTAAGAAGGTATTCGGGGACATGCCGCCGTTCCCAGACGCGTCCCACCAATCATTGAAGCGATAGCGCTGGTATTCGCCGCCGACCCTGAGAAGATCACGAGCTGAAAGCACGATATCTGCCTTGACCACGGCGCCGGTGTTTCTCCCTTCCGTGTCCATCGGCATACCGGGTGCAGGTATCGTCTGGGTTCCACTCTTGTACCAGAATGCCTTGTCCTCGAGGAAGTTCATCTTGTGCCGCGTATGTTCATTATATGCGCGCGCTTGCAAGGTGCCCCAGTCGTATTGGCCGGTATAGCGCAGATTAACATGTTCGCTGTCATTGGCGGTCATGTCCATGCGCTGATTCGGAAAGCCCTGATAGGGAATATCTTGCACGCCCAGCTTCAGTTCGACCAGGTGGTTCTCATTGCGGAGCGCAAATGCGATAGATTGATTCGTAGATTTATACATGGATGACCCGACCTCGTCCCCGGACAACCTTTTTGTCGAGGTATAAAGTGATTTCCCATCCGCAACAAAAGCCGGCCCTGCTGGCTTGAAATCACCACCGGCCTTGTAGTTACCGGATTCCACGGTTGACCCGCTATAAGTCATGCTCAATTTTTCGCTGGCGATGGTTGCCGAAATATTGCCGCCTGTGACATTGCCGTTGCTGCGATAAAAAGCACCGGCCTGCCCCTTGGTCAAGGTTCCCTGTCCGACCGCGGCAAATTCCGGTGCTGGAGAATTCACCTGGATGGCGCCGCCAATACTGTCACCGCCGACACTCACCGGTGCAATGCCGCCAAATACCTGGATGCTGCCCACATGGGATGGGTCGATATAGGAAAGCGGCGGATTCATGTGGTTGCCGCAGGCGGAAATCAGATCCATGCCATCGACCTTGATGCGCAGGCGATCATCGGCCAGACCTTGAATCACCGGCAGGCTGGAAACGCCGCCGGCGCCGTAAAGGCTCACGCCGGGCACATCCCTGAGCAGGCTGGCGGTATCGCTGGTGGAAGACCGCATGGGGGCGAGATTTGCCGCATCCAAACTGGACGCGCCGAAAGCGGGCTGGGTGTCGATTTTCGAGGCGCTGACAACGACCTCTTCCAATTTCGTCGATTTCACCTCATCGGCGGCCAGCGCAAAATGATACGGCATGATGGCCGCCAGTGAGGCAGCAAGAATTCGAGGTTTGAACTTCATTTTTGTAATTCCCTTTTTGTGAATTGAATAAGCAAATAGTTATTTGCTAACGCAATTCACGTGCCAGGGAAAAATCTTTACGAATCAGTGGAAGCAGACCGTCCGTCCTGTGCTATTTCGCACAGAACGTGGCAAATGACTCATATCGAGGAATGAATTTGGCAGAATACCCTGTTGGGTTACTGCTTGTGATTTTCTTCCGGAGCCGGCACCTTGCCGATAGGAGTGGTAACAAAAGCCAGCTTGGTGATGCCGACCCGTTGCAGCATCGCCAGCACCTGGGCAACACGGCCATAGCGCACGCTTTCGTCGGCGTGCAGCTGCACGTTCGGGTCTGCATCCTGGGCAGCGATCTTTTTCAGCTCGGCCTCCAGCGTGTCGAAGTGGATCAGGCGCTGGTCGATGAATACACCGCCTTGGGCGTCGATCGCCATCTGGATGGTTTTGGTCTGCTTCATCGGCGACACCGCTGCGGTCTTGGGCAGGTTGACCTTGACGGCCTGCATCAAGAGCGGCGCGGTGACGATAAACACGATCAGCAACACCAGCATCACGTCTACCAGCGGCGTGACGTTGATCTCGCTCATCGCGGTCTGTTCGGAACGGCTGTGCAATCCCATCGCTTTACTCCACCCTGAAACCGGACTTCATCGCCAGGTGAAGGAAATCGGTAGTGAAATCCTCCATTTCAGCTACATACAAGCGGGTGCGGCGCAGACCGTAATTGTAGGCCAGCACAGCGGGGATGGCGGTGGCGATGCCGAGGGCGGTGGCGATCAGTGCCTCGCCGATTGGGCCGGCCACTACGTCCAGCCCGGCGGAGCCGCTTTTGCTGATGTCCTGCAAGGCATGCATGATGCCCCACACCGTGCCGAACAGACCGACGAAGGGCGCGGTGGAGCCGATGCTCGCCAGCACCATCAAGCCGCTATCGAGCCTGTTCTGCTCCTTCTGCACCTGGCTGCGCAGGCAGCGCTCCAGGATGTCCTGCTGGTCACCGCTGTGCTGCAGATTCTGTTCGCCACCCTTGTGCATGTCGCGCAGTGCGGTAAAGCCACAATGGGCGAGGCGAGCTAAAGGCCCGGTAGCACTGGCGGTAATCCGCTCCGCCTCAAGCAAGCCTTTGGCATTCCAGAATGCCAGGCCGAAGCGCTTGTTTTCCTGCGACAAACGCCATTGCGCCCAACCCTTGACGACAATCAGGGTCCAGGTCACGACCGAAAACACGGCCAGAACCCACAGTGTGATGACGACGATATCAGACGAGGAAAAATGGGGCATAGAATATCCTGTTTTCAATTATTTTCGAGTTTGAACGTAATCGGCACCTCGACCCAGGCAACAACCGCCTGGCTGCCTCGTTTGGCGGGCATGAAGCGCCACTTCTTTACAGCTTCCAGCGCGGCATGATCGAGCATTTCATGACCGCTGGTTTTTTTCAGCTCGGCACGTTGACACTCGCCACCAGCCGAAATTTCGGCGCGCACCAACACCGTTCCCTCAATGCCGCGCCGCCTCGCCGCTAGCGGATAGGCTGGCGGCGGGTTGCTGAGATAGGCGGCATTATAGCGTGGCAACTCCAGCACCGGCTCGGGCGCAGGCGCCGCCGGGGGGGATGGAGCCGGCGGAGATGGCTGCGCTATCGCCACCGGCGCCTGCTGTAGCGCGTGTTCCACTACCGGCTGCATCACCGGAACCGGTGTCGGTGCCGAAACCGCTTTCTTCACAACCGGTTTCGGCTGCCGCTCCACTTTGGGTGGCGGGGGCTGCAGCGGTACCACTTTCGGTTCCGTGGGGGCAGGCGGGGCGATCAGCGAAACCTGCACCACCGGCAGGGGCCGAGGCGGAATGAGCTCGCTCTTGAAATGAGTGTATCCCCACCATACCGTCGCATGCAGGAGAACGACCAGACCGAACGAGGGTAGCCAACGCGGCCACTCCCGGTCGGATTCGACTTGCATCATTGCGTATTCCAAATACGATCCAAAATGGCGCCTAGAATAACATAATCAAACGGCGCAACCCGATCGCGATCAATACAACTGCCGCTCCCCAGCGCAGCCATTTGCCCAGCCACTGCCGCCCCTCTCGCAGATTGCGTCCGAACAAGCTCAGCAGGGGCACAATCACCAGCAGCGGGGTGAGTGCCGCGCCCAAACCGAAAGACAGGCCGTAGCCCACGCCGGATAGTGTGCCGCCGGACAGCGCGCACACCGCCAGGAGAGAGGCCAGCGGCGCGCACGGCGTCAGGCTCAAAGAAAATCCGAGCAGGAAAGGCGGGGTACCCGCCCCCCGTTGCGCCGCGCCGCACGCCGTCTTGCGCCGTGACGGCAACAGCAGCCAGACGCCGGCACCCAGGCTGGCCATGCCGATAAAGGCATTGCCCACGCCACTGCTCAGGGCGTGGGTAAGCCACACCCCGAGCGCCCCGGCCAGACCGCCGAGCAGGCTATAAGCCGTTACCCGACCGAGCACGAAGATACCGGTATCGAGAAGCGCCTCGCGGTTGCTGCCACCGCGCCCCAGCACCCAGGTGCCCATGAACGGCAGACAGGTGACGGTGCAGGCGGTCAGCCCCATGGAAACGCCCAGCAGCCAGACCGAGAACAGGCTGATAGTCTCCGGCAGAGGCGCTGCGCCGCCAGGCATGATGACATCAAGCACGCTCAGCCTCCTGACCGGATTTGCGCGGCGCGGCAACTATCTTGACCGTGCCGTCCGGCATTTCGCCCTTCATGCGCAGCTTGTAATACTCACGGCTGGAACCGAACAGCGTCAGAGGCCCCCATTTCATCTGGATCACACCGTCATCCGGGCAGAACTCGACGCAACGGCCACACAGAGTGCAATCCTCGTGGAATGCCTTGGTGCCATGCTCGCGAGCGATCTCGTGGATGTCCATCGGGCAAGCCTTGGCGCAGATGCCGCATTTGTCGCATTTGTCGTGCTGTTTTTTCACCAGCCGCATCGGCGACAAACGCTGGAAAGTGGCGTTGAACGACAGCATCGGGCAGATACGGCAGAATGGCTGACGCACCGCCAACGCCGCCACCAGCATGAAACCGAACAAAGTGTTGGCTATGGCGCCGAAAGCAAAATCCAGGGTGCTGCCGGTGCGGATCGCCATCTGTTCGGTATTGGCGGTCAGCAAAGTGGTGGCGAGGCGCGACGGGCAAACCTGGCAGTATGCATCGCCGGTGGCATGGGGAGTCACGCCCAGCCCAGCCAGCAGGGGCAGCGCCAGCACCAACACAATCAGCATCAGCCACTTCACCGGCCTCACCTTGCTTACGCTGCCGTTCTCGAAGCGGCGCAGGGGCAGGTTGAGCCGCCGCCCAAGCTTGTTGATCAGCTCCTGGATCGTGCCGAGCGGACAAATCCAGCCGCAAAATGCCTTGTTGAGCACCACGAAGAAGGTGAAGAAAGTGAGCAGAGTGAACAACAGCGGCAACACCATCTGAAAGGTGAACTGCTGGGCCTTGATCAGCGCTTCGCCGACACGGTGGTGCAATTGGTGCTGGGTAGGGATCAGCACGCAATAAGAGCCGTTCTGCTGGTCGAAGGCACAGGATAGCGCGGGGAGCGCATTGGAAATTTTTTCCGCCATATAGAAGCCGACCACATTGGAACCGTAGACGGTCAACAGCAGCATGAAAATCTGGATGAACAACCGGAAACGGCCTAGTGTGGGAAAAATCGATTTAAACATCATGCCTCCTTCGCGCAATTTTTGTTAGCGGCTTTCTTGCGGCGCAGCAGCGGCGCGGCGAGCAGCATGCCGAACACGCCAAAACCGGCGCCCGCCATCAAGCTCTTGCCGGTGATGGCGTCGGGCGAATAGGCATAGTTGAAAGCGGTCAAATAATGCTTGCCACCTTCGTCATGCTCCACGGCCAGCACGAATTTGCCTTTACGCGGACCCATGTGCTGATCATGCGTCTTGGCGGGGTCGACCGGCTTGAAATCCAACGGGAACAGCACCGTCACCCACCCTTGCGCGTCGCTGGTGAAGGCCGTTTTGGTACCGAACTCGGTCTCCATCTTCAGCTCATTGTTAGCCAGCGGTTGGCCATTGAAGCGCAGCAGGAACTGCCATTTATCGCTTTCACGGTAGGAACCGTGCTCGCGCGGCAGGGGTTGGGGAACAATCTCCAGCTCGTATTTCTGCTTCAGCAGCAATGCGGTCGGCGCCGCGCCAGGATTACCGAAAAAGTAGGCAGTGGAAGCTACCGTCACTTTCCCTTCCGTCTCCTCGCGCGCACTCACCCAGTGGTAGTTGCCGATCTTGGGCATCACCGCCTCGATCCGGGTTCCCTCTGGAGTGACCGGAAACTGGCGGCGCAGACGGTCATCCGGCCCCTCGGCGGCGAACACCTCCAGCTCGGCGGACTGAAGGTTCTTTACCGCCAGCTTCGCCACCGCACGGTCGCCACCTCTGCCCATCATCGGCGTGATCAGCGGGTACTTGGTCCACTCCCGCGTCTGCCATTTGCCTTGGCCGGCAGCGGCAACCGCCGGGTTTCCGGCTGGCCTTCCATCCGCCACGGCAGAGGCGCAGGTCAGCATCAGGGTTGCCGACAGGATCAGGTTGATTGGTCTTTGCATGAATGCTCTCCTGTTCCTGGTTGCTTAAAAGGTTGCCGATACGCCGGCATACCAGGTGCGCGGCCGGCCTACCACGATGGAAAGGTCGTTGGCGTTGTATATGTTGTCGTATGCCCCGGTAATGTAATTGGCCTGGTCGTTGGTGCCGCGTGCAGTGACCCAGTACTTACGGTCAAACAGGTTGTCTACTCGTGCGAACAAGGACCACTTGGCACTCAGGAACCCTTTTTCCCTGATATCGTAGTTGGCCAGCAAGTTGAACAGCGTGCGGCCAGGCAGTTTTTCCTGGTTGATCTCATCCGCCCAGGCCCAGGACTTGGTATCCATTTCCAGGCCGAGGTGGAACTGGCTGGAGGGTTGCCAGTGACCAGTCAGATTGACCTGATTAGAAGGCACCCGCGGCACCGTCTTGCCGGTATTATTGAAGTGCACCATGGTAGGATTGGTTGCATAAATACTGCCGAGCACCTGGTAGAAGTTATCGTATTTGGTGAAGTAGGCATCGATGTAGCTGTACGCCAGATCGAAGGCATATTCACGCTTCCGGTCGCTCTTCAGAGCCAGCTCGAAGCCACGGTTGCGTACACCGCCGATGTTATCGTACATCTCCTGAATCGTTGGGCTCGATCCGGCATACTGGCCGGTGGTGGCCATGATGTAGTCCTTGCGGTCGATCTGGAATATCGAAGCATCCGCATCCATTTCAATGCCGAACCATTCGGTCTTGGTACGCAGGCCAAACTCAAGGTTGAGCGATTCCTCAGGTCTCAGATTTTCGTTGTTTGCCGTTTTGCCGCTTGACGGGGAAATCGAGCCACGATAAAGCTGGTCGACGGTCGGCGTGCGGAAGCCGGTGGAAAGATTGCCATAGACGTCCATGTTGCTTTTAAGCGCATAATTCGCCCCAGCCCGCCAAGAACTGTTCTGAAACGATTTAGAACGGTTAATCGCGACATAGCCGTTGTCTTTACCCGGCTTGGCGGAATAATCCAGTCCCAGTTCATCGTAACGCCCGTTGAAAGTCAGTGTCCAGTCGGTGGCCGGCCTGAACTTGACCTCACCATAAGCACCGTTGACCGACTCGTCGGTACTGTCATCCGTCATGATGGTGCCAGCCGTCACTGAAGCGCCTGGCGCGCAGGCCGCACCCTGCTTGCGGCTGCAATAATCCACCCCGGCCTTGTTCAACTGCTGATATTCATTGCGGCGCAAATCCAGCCCGGCCAGCCAGCCGACATTGCCGGTCGAGGAACGCCACTCGCCCTTGGCGCCGCGTTGTACCTGTTGCCAGTTGTTGAGAGTAGTGTAGGCATCGTAGTAACCTGGGTCACTAGGCAACACGCTGGTTCCGTTGGTATAGAGCGACTGGGGTGCCGACAGGAAATTCGTGCGGTCTCGGTATTCGTAGCCCATCAGGAGAATATTGCTCCTGGGATCGTAATTATTGGAATAGGTCAGATTGAGCTTCTGCAGATCGACAGCATACTTGCGGGTATAGTCACGCCCGAGCACACCTTGTGGGTCCAATTCGGCCTGAGTCACCCCTTTTACCGAACCGTGCTTATCCTTGCTACGGTCTGATTTTTCGAAGCCGAAAGTCAGATCACTGGTATCGGATAGATAAAGATTGAAATTGCCATTGAGATAATCCGTCTTGTATGACGACTGGAAATAATAGTCATCGCCGTAGCGGTGCGAGGCCTGGATGTGACCGTTGCCTTTCTCACCAGAGAATCCCACTCGCGCCATCTGTTTCTCGTAACCCCACGAACCGGCTTCCATGCTTACAGTTGCACCGGCATACTTGGCGCCACGCTTGGTGGTAATGATCACCGCGCCGGAAAGCGCGTCTTCGCCGAACAGGTAGGAGGCACCCCCCTTGATTACCTTGATCGATTCAATGTTGTCGAGGTCAATATTGACCTTGCCGGTGCGTTCGAACACCGGCACACCATCGATCACGATCGCCACACCCGGCTTCTCGCCCATATAGCGCTGGTTTTCAATGCCTCGTAGCTTGATCTTGATCTCGTCGCCACTGGACAAGTCAGCCGTCACCCCAGGGATGGAGCGCAACACCTGGATGACGTTCTCGATGTGAGCATCATCTACCTCCTTACCGCTGATCACGCTGATACTCGACGGCTCGTCGCGCTTGAATTCAAATCGGTCGTCGATAGTAGTGGAAGTCACCACCACCTCCTTCATGGTTTGAGCGGTATCCTGGCCAACTTCGGCGCTCCAGGCACTACCCGTCATACCGGCGCAAATTCCCACGATTAACCACTGCAATAAATAATTCCTTTGTTTCATCTTCAACTACTCCCCTTTGACAATGTGTAAATTTGCGACACCCAGATATCGGGATGTTCTTATCTTCAATTTAGACAGGGGATTTACTCAGCAACCTTCATGCCATCAACGCATGCTTTGAAAAACAACAGGTTGATGCAGATCAATGCGGTGCCATTTGGCGCAGTTGCGTGAGTTGACACAACCGGCCAAATTGCCGGATGAAGTTGAAGTGCAAAAAAAAACGCCGGATATTCGGCGGTGAGGCGGGGAGAAATTAATGACGTTAGCGACGAGTGTAGTATTTCTTCAGCCATTGCTCTAACTGCAAGCCATCGAGCTTGCCGCTGAAAGCCAAGGTCTTGTGGGAAGGATCGTAAAGATAAGTGCGTGGCAGTTCGCCATGCCATTTGGGGTCGATCTCGAAGCGCAGGCGTTCCGCAAAAGGGTCGGCAAAAACCCAGGCTTGCGCCCCTCCGAGCCCGGATTGCCGCAGCGTAGTACCGATTTCTTCGCCCTCTTCCGGCGTATCGGTAGCAACCAGTACCAGATCAAGATCGGGATGCTTTTTTACCAGGCTGGACAGCAAGGCGAGATCTTCCCGGCAATGGGTGCAGGTCAGCGACCACATACCCAGGATGAATGGCTTGCCCTGCCGGGCTGCGGTAATTTCCTTCATGCTACCGGCGACAAAGGGCTTGAGATCTTGTGCCGCCGCGGGAAGGGTCAGCATCGACAGCACAGCCATTGCCAAACATAGGTGTCGCCGCATCACAGCTCCATCCCGATCAGTCGGAAGCCTTCCTTGGCGGTGTTCCACGACAAATAGGGCTGAGTGCCGTCGGCTATCAGCAGGGGGTGATCCGAAGCGCCGGCGGTCGCGGCAATCTGGCGCGGCAACGACCACGACTTGCCGCCATCGCTGGAGGACATTCCTCTGATGACCGAGTTCTGTCCATCGAATTCTTTCCAGACTACATGCACCGACTTGCCGAAGCTCAGCACATATGGATGGCCGGCCTGCGCATCGTAATTGCCGAAATTCAGCGGCACGGAAAAAGTCTTGCCCTGGTCAGTGGAGTAGGCATAAAACAGCCCATGCCTCTCAGGCGCATTGTCGAACCAGGCGAAATGATAGACACCATCGGATGCGATAGACAGCGCGCCACCGTGATGCGGGCAAGCATCCACTTCCCAGCGGTCGTGGCTGACGCGGATCGGCGAAGACTTGCCATCCAGCCGCAGCATGGCATGGTCGCGCTCGTTCTTGCCGTACACATGGCGCCAGAAAACCACCGGCGTACCATCGGCATCCAGCGCCATTGCTACGCGGCAGCACTCGCAGGAATGGTCGGCGGCCTTGGCATTGGTATGAAAGTTTGCGCCGCCATCGTCGGACACCGCGTAATAAACGCCTACCCCGGTATATTTCTCGCCTTTCCTGATGGCAGCGCTCAAATCGCGTTTATCCAGCCAGGCGAGAAAAACCTGCCCCCGGTCGTTCACTTCCAGCGCCTCGAACCGATGGCTGATTATTTCCCGGTTGTCGTTGACGGTGAGCGGCGCGTAGAACGTCTTGCCGCCATCCAGCGAACGGCTGAAGCGGATATCGCCGGTCATCGGCTTTTCCAGCGCCTGAGTATAGGAAATGTAGATGACCCCTTTTCTGACGAGTATCTTGGGGCGATTTTCGCCATCCGCGGCGATGTTCTCCGCCTCGGCATTGACCTTGACTGGCTGGCCCCACGATTTTCCGCTATCGCCGGAAAAATCCACCGAAACATACCCGTCCCGCACCGATGCCCGCCACAGCCCCCCCTTCTCGTCGAACGCGACGGAAACCGCGAGCGACGGCTTGGCCAGCATCGCTTTCCACATTTTTTCCCTGTCCTGAAGAGAAGATGGCGCACCATGCTCTGCGTGGGCGGTCTGGTCTGCGGCCTGAACCCACCCCGCCAGGTTCATCACGGCAACCAGCAGGCCAAATGCGATTTTGTTCATTCCCGCCATCCCATCAGTAATCAAATTTCAAATTTGCAAACACGGTGCGCTGCGGATAGGGGTGGGCGACATAGGCCTTGTAGTTGCCGATGTTGTCTACGCCAAGAGATGTGCTCCACTGTTTCGCGACCTTGTAAACAACTTTGGCATCAGCCACCAAAAACGAGCTGGCCCCTCCATAGGTGCTGGGATTGATGTCGCTGTTATCCAGGAGGTTGTACTGACGGCCGCTGTAACGGGCCGCCAAACTGTAGGAGAGTCGATCGGACGCATGGTAGATACCGGCCAGCGTTGCCCGCCAGTCCGGGATGCGCGGCTGAACCATGCCGACGTAGGCCGGGTGCTGGGTGTCCTGCAGAATCTTCGAATTGGTATAAGTGACGCTGCCGGAAAGATCAAAGCCGCGTATCCACAAATCGCTAAGCTGCAGTGCGGTTTCGATGCCGTAGGTGCGAATCTTGTCGACATTCTGGATGCTTGTGATGTTAGGCGACACTGTCGTATCGGTTTGTGAAACGAGCGCATCCTGCTTGTCTTCCTGGAACAGCGAAACACGCCACAGTCCATTTTGCAGCGCCCTCTCTGCCGTGAGTTCCCCGGAGACGACCTGCTCCGGTTTCAGGTTTGGATCGTTCGTCTTTATACCTCCGGGCCCGGTGAAAGTCTGGAACATCTCGCTGACGGTCGGGAAGCGAACCGCCTTGCCAAGTGATCCCCGCAAAGCCCAGTTTGTCGATGCCTGGAAGGAGAGTGAAACCTTGGGCGAAAAGGCCGTGTCTGTCCGGTCAGCATAGTTCAGTTGCTTGTAGGGGTTGGGGTTGGCAGAATTGTAGTTACTCCCGTCAAATGCCTTCCAGTATTCCTGGCGACCGCCTACGACCAACTGCCAGTCGGGCGCAAAGCGCCAGGCATCCTGAAGGTACAGCCCCTGGGTCTCCGTCCTTCCCTTCGAATTCGAGCTCAAAGCCCCCGCGGCACCGGTAAGCCAATCCGTAGCGACAGTATAGGTATTGGAGTTTAATTCATAGCGATCAATGTGATAACCAAAGCTTACCTGGTGCTTGCTCTTCAGGTCACCATCGGGGCGCCACTCGCCGCGCAGGTCGAGAGTCTGCCAGCCGGTGCCGTCCATCAAGGTAACTTGTCCGCCCTGGCGGATAGCCCCAGTGCCCAAATCCACCCCATTGTTTGCAGTGTAGTTTGCCGTGCGGGAAATATCCTTGTTGTAGTCGTAAGCGCTGACGGCCGCTTCCCAATCCCATTCGCCTCGTGTATTGGATTTTACCGAAAACCCCTGCATCCAGTGCTCGCTTTCAGCGTGGCCCGGACTCAAGCTGGCCGTCTTGTAATTAGTTCCGTCGATTTTGACGTTCCCGTTGTAAACCGTGTTCCCGAGTGCGTCCTTCAGGTAGCTGTCGACACTGGTATCCGAGTTGTTCTGCCAGACCCCCAAAGTGTAAGTGGCACGCACAGTCGGAGAGAAATCATAAGCCAGCTTGAACTTGCCGTTGTCCTGCACGGTATGGTCGATGCTGTAACCACCAGTAATCACCCGCACCGCACCCGTCGGATCGGTGTCTCTATACGCGCCGGTGACGGTCATAGTGCCGCCCCCCCCTGCGGTGGCGGTACCGAAACTCATCGGGTGTCCATGCGTATCGATATGATCCCCGCTAATCCAGATAGACCAGTCACCAATTTTATTGCCAATGGATGCGCTGGCATGCGCGCCATCATAATTTTCGTTTGTACCGTAGAGGTTGAAACTTTCCCGGAAAACCTGCAGATTCGCGTGGGCTTCGAATCTCTCCGGCATCCGGGTCGTCATCTGAACCACGCCGCCCATCGAGTTGCCGGGATAAAGAACAGAGAACGGGCCGTAGATGATATCGACCCGTTCGATTTCCTCCGGCGATACCATGCCCCAGCGCGGCGGGTAGCTGTAGCTGTTACCAAGAAAATTCGAGAGCAGCAGGTTGTCCGCATAGACGATGGATTGCGCGCTGGAAATGGTGCCGGTCGTCCGCGTCGAAACGATGCCGTTGCGGTCGCCGATGTAGCGCTCGCGAACAACGATGCTCGGCAGGTATTTGATCACCTCGGCAGAGGTCACCGCATTGATACTTTCTGCGATCTGTTTTGCCGTCACACCCTCGGTCGTTGCCGGCAAATTGGCCGGAACAGCCGGTTTATCGCCCTTGATGACCATCTCTTGCAATTGCGTATCGGATTTCTGATCCACATCGACACACCACCCCGAACCCGCCATGCTGGCACACACCCCAACCACCAACCCCCGCAACGCCTTGTCGTTCATTTTCAGCTTCGCTCCCTCGTTTTTAATTTTGTCAAAAATCGTTTTCAGGCGACAAAAGGCCGCCTTAACATCAAAGGTTGATCTATGACAATTTTCATGCCAATGATAAGTCATTGTTATCTCGCACAGCACGCAACCAAGTCGAGATCGAGACATTTCTTTTACAGCTTAGGCAAGTGCGACCAGATCTTCCCGACAGCGCGTACAAGCTTAGAACCGGTGGCCGACCCCCACCGCCAGAGACCACGGTGCAGTCAGCTGCCCGGATGCCGGATCAGCCGGGTCGGTATTTGCGTACTGTTTCAGGGCCGCTTGCACGAATCCATATAATTGAGTTTGCGGAGTTATCGCATAGCTGAGGCCAGGACTTAAGTTCCACGAGTAGCCGCCCGATGCCACGTTGGAGTAGCCTCCCGAGTCTCGCTCCCGATGTTGCGCATTCAGCTGGAGCAAGGCGTTAAGTGCAGGCGTTATCGCATAGTGAGCTCCAAGATCGAAACTTAGCTCTCTCCCCGGTCGATAATTATCACGGGAGGCAATTGCAGTCTGTACCTGACCACTGGCAAACCAGCCCCAATTGGTGCCCGGCAGATTACGGAAATGGTAGGCGCCAAGAATGGCATCAGTACTGCCGGTTCCTGGCTGGCTGGAACGCTCCAGCGCATAAGGAACAGTCGGATTGTTAGCCGGATCGGACGGTGTCATGGTTTTGTTGATAGCGCCAGTGGGCAATTTAAGACCGAACCGTATCCCGCTCCCCGAATTCAGGTTTCCCAGATCAAATTTGTATTTTCCGATTACCCGAATATCGCCCAACTCGGTAAATTTTGCTTGTTGTTCGAATGGGGTGGTGACGGATGAATCGAAGGTATGGGTGTGGTCACGCTTGACCAGCGGGACGCCAAGCGCGATATTCCAGCGCGAATTGATCGTGTAGTCTGCATCGAGGTTGAGCACCTGATTAACGGTGCGCTTGTCTTCGATTTCCGCATCACTACCACTCGGCGTATCTGGCGTGATTTTTGACGACCTGGCACGCCACTGATCAGCCTTTGCATACGAATAGCGCATGTCGACACGCAACCCCTCGTAACTGGAAAGACCTTGTGTATCCCAGCTAGTGTTCACAGAACAGAAGGCCGACCCGCAAGAGGCATTTGCATTCGCTGCGATCATTGCGATGACGGCTGAGAGTAGATAGCGTTTCATAGATACCCCATTTTTATACTTATTCATTTTCGACTTCGCTCTGAAAAATATTCTGTCCAGACGCCACAACTGCGGCATATGCTTGGGCCAGCCGATAAGACGGCTGACCGCTGGATAGTAGACATAGCTGCTTGAGTTTATTCTCGAAACCGGCGTGAATATTGTACTTCAAAGAACCGACATGCCAAGTCGCACGACGACACGGCTGGCTGGCACAGAAGTGCTATAAGGTGAGGATCAGGAACGAACGGGGGGCTCTTGTTTTAGCGAGGCAATCCAAAGGGATTGTGGGTCATGGACAGGTGCCCATGCTGCCATAACTGATGGCAAGAAAACCGAAATAAAAATGGGTGGCGGGCTATCTGCTGTCTGAAAAACAACAGTGGCATGATCAGGAGACAGGCAGAACGGACAATGTTTAGCTGTTGGGACGGAAGAAGGGGAATGCCGCGTATCTCCGCTAGTTGTGGATATGGCGATTTTTTTGAGGCCGAACGAGGAGCACATTTCCACCACGACCACCCCTTTTCCAGCCGCTATGGCATAGGTCACCGTGGCGGCTAGGGCATTGAACACCATGGCGAACAGCGCAAGAATGACAAAGCGACGAAGGGTTTGAAAACGCATAGCTTTGCATTATGCGTATATTTCATACTGATTTCAAATTGCAGTGATCCGCAAAAATAATGATGGATTAAATCCTAAAGGGCAGATCTGTCTCACCAACCTTTGTTGATGGTTAAAGCTACTGGCTGGCAGAATATTTAGGGTAGCGGGACTTCCGACTCTCTAAAATCAATTGACTCACAAATCGGATATTGACGTATGAAATCAGTATTCTTATACTATGCCTCATGGATGCTTTCTCTCTTATCGGCCACTCACCCATCTTCCGCCAATTGTTGAATACGGCACAGCTGGTTGCCGCCACCCGAGCGACCGTGTTGATCAGCGGAGAATCGGGCAGTGGCAAGGAAAATCTGGCGCGCTTCCTGCACACTCACAGCCCCTTGGCAAGCCGGCCCTTCATTGCGGTCAACTGCGCCAACCTTCCGGAAAACCTGGTGGAGTCGGAGCTATTCGGCCACCGCCGCGGCGCTTTCAGCAACGCCGTTGTCGACCGTGATGGCTTGGTGCGGGCAGCCCACAACGGCACATTATTCCTCGACGAGATCGGCGAACTGCCGCTAACGGCGCAGGCCAAAATGTTGCGCTTCCTGGAAAACGGCGAAATCCTGCCGCTGGGTTACGATCAGCCGATCAAGGCCAACGTCCGCGTGATTGCCGCAACCAACTGCGACCTGGAAAAAATGGTAAAGATCGGCCGCTTCCGCGCCGACCTGTTTTACCGTTTGCAGGTGGTGCCGATGGAGGTGCCGCCGCTGCGCGAACGCGCGGGCGACATTAGCTTGCTGATAGAGCACTTTGTTGAAATGGCGGCACAGCAGCACAGTCTCAGTGCAGTTTCCTTCGGCCCGGAAGCCATGAAAGTGCTCAAGGCTTACACTTGGCCCGGCAACGTGCGCGAGTTGAAAAACCTGTGCGAGCGCCTGACGATATTGTGCAATTTCCAACGTGGTTCCCTCGGCGTGGAAAACCTGCCTCTCAACATCCGCGGTGGTCAGCGCGTTGCCACATCCAGCCCTGCGGCTGCCCCGCTCAATCTGGAGCAGACCGAGCGCGATCTCATCCTGCAAGCCCTGGAACAGACCAGAGGCAACCGCACCCGGGCTGCCAAGCTGCTGGGCATCAGTCGCTACACCCTGCTTTACCGGATAAAGAAATACTTTGGCGCCGAAGAATCCGGCCTTGTTGGCGAAGCGTAAACAGACCGCTTCCTAAATAAAACGGCTCCTTGTAGGAGCCGTTTTATTGTTGAATTACTCTATTTCGACTTGATTACCGTCAGCAGGTCACGCTTGTGTTCTTCCTCCTGGATCAGGATATCCTCGAGCACCCGGCGCAAACCATACTCCTTGAGCGCCTCGGCCTGGGCAATCCGTTCTTTGTAGCGATTGATGGCATTGTCCTCGCCTTTTAGATCCTGCTTCAACATCGCCAAGCTGTCGCTGTCGGTTTCGCGCTTTTCCACGTCCACCGTGGGCACCCCACCAAGAAAATCAATCTGGTCGGACAGCATGACGGCATGCATCATCTCCTCCTGGGAGTGAATGATCAATTCCTTCTGGATCGACTCATACTGTGCACCGGTGATCGCGGAAGCATGCTGAACGTACTGTACCGCCGCGGCGTATTCCCATTCCAGATCTTTGTTGAGTTCCTCGAGCAGTTTCTTCTTCGTAATTTTCATGTCCGACCCTCCTTTAGAATGAATCTAAATTCAATATAGCCTTAAAAACCCTTGCGTGCCACCAAGTCCACCAGCGCCGATAAGCCGCAGTGGCCATCCCCTTCGCAAATTTCGTCGTCATGTTCGGCGAGATGAAGAATTTCCATGGAAGAAAATTCCTCGCGCAGGGTTTCTGCCGTGTACAGATTTTCTACGCTGGAAGGTCCGCCGGTCTGGTATTCCAGTTGTTTTGGCCGGTAGCCCTGCAGGATCAGCAAACCGCCCGGCTTGAGAGCGCGTAGCATCAGTTCATTCAGGATGCGTCGCTGTTCAGGGCCAACAAACTGGGTGAAAATCGCCACAACAGCATCAAAGCGGTTTTCACCCCAGTTCCAGGTAAACAGGTCACTGATTTCGTGGCGCACTGTCACCCCGTATTGCCCCGCCAGTCGTTGCGCCTTTTCTACTGCCACCGGGGAAAAATCCACCGCCGTCACATCCAGTCCCTGCCGGGCAAGCCAGACGCCGTTACGCCCCTCGCCATCGGCCACGGCCAGAACGGTTTGCCCTGGCTTGAACCGATGAAGCTGCGAGACCAGAAAAGCGTTGGGGTCGCTACCGTAGAAAAATGTGTCCCCGCTATAACGCTGGTTCCATATCTCTTTCAATTCTGTGGCCTTTCCCCGTTAAGCAGCTTTTCCAGATTAGCAGCTGGAATCATACCGGGAACACGCATCCCGTCGGCGAAGATGATCGTAGGCGTGCCATTGACCTTGAGCTTGCGGCCCAGCTCGGCGATTTTCGCCAAGGGATTTTCACACTTGCCACCCGCCTGCGGCACGGTTCCCTTCTGAATCAAATCTTCCCACGCCTTGACGCGATCAGGCGCACACCATACCGCCTTGGCCTTGTCTCCGGCCTGAGGGTGGAGACTGGCGATCGGATAGAGGAAAGTATAAATCGTCACATCGGTGACCTTTTCCAGTTCAGCATCGAGCTTCTTGCAATACGGGCAATCCGGGTCAGAGAACACCGCCAGTTTGCGCTTGCCGTTACCCTTCACTTGCTTGATCGCCGATTCCAACGGCAACGTATCGAATTTCACCCGCATCAAATCGCGAATCCGTTCTTCTGTCACATTACGCTGGGTCTTGGCGTCGATCAAGTTGCCGACAAGAATGAAACTGGCGGTTTTGTCGGTGTAGAAAACCTGGCTTCCCTCCATGACAGCCTCATACAGGCCACCGAATTGGGTTTTTTGCAGGCTATCGATCTTGATATCTGGAAACCTCTTCTCGATGGCGGCCTTCACCCCCACCTCATCCGCACCCAGCTTGGTATCAGCCAGTGCCGCGCCGGCAAAGAAAAAACCCGACACCAGGAAAACCAAAAATTTTGAACGCATTACAATTTCCTTCAAGGTAAAAAATTTAATTAGTTGAGATGCCGCCCCACCGCATGTTGCACCAGGCCGTTTTTCAGCCAGGGCAAGCTGCCGGTAATGGAAAGACCCAGATTGCGCGCCAGCTTCAGTGCCGGGTTGCGATTGTTGAACAACTTTTGCAGCCCGTCGGTCACCATCTGCATCGCCAGAATGTCCGCCTTACGCGCCCGCTCATAGCGACGCAGCAGGAAATAATCACCGCAGTCCGGCTGAGGGCCACGATCCTTCAGCACTTTCGCCAGCTCCCGCGCATCCTGAAAACCCAGGTTGACACCCTGTCCCGCAAGCGGATGAACATTGTGAGCGGCATCTCCGATCAGTGCCACTCGAGGTTTGACCAAGTGTTCCAGATGCAGCAAGCGCAGCGGAAACGCGGCAGGCTTGCTGAGCAGTTTCAATTCACCCAGGGCGCTGAGGCTCGCCTCCTGCACCTGCTGGCAGAACGCATCCGGCTGCAGCGCCATCAGCTCGGCCGCACGCTCCTCGAACGCTGTCCAGACGATAGAAATACGATGGCGCTCCGGGGTCGTATCCCCAGAGGGGCCCTTGCTCTGCCCTTCGCGGTCGCCCGGCAAAGGCAGGAAGGCCAGCACGCCGTCGCCACGGAACCACTCCCAGGCAGCATCGCCATGGGGCAGCTCGGTTTCGAAGTTGGCAATCACCCCCATCTGGCGGTAGGGTGCAGGTTCGGCATCCATGCCAGCCTGCGAACGCACCCAGGAGTCCCGCCCATCCGCGCCGACCATCAGCGGAGCACGCAATTCGCGGCCATCTTCCAGGCGCAGCACGGCGATTTCTTCCTGCAAACTCATGCTGGCGCAGCGTGCCGGGCAGAACAACTCGAGGTTTTCCTGCCGCTGCAGCGCCTGCCACAGACCGTACTGCATATGGCGCACTTCCGCAATCACCGCCAATTCGGACAGCCCGGATTGATGGGCGTCGAAATCCAGGTTGGACTTCCCGTCATCGCCGTAAATGTGCATGCCCAGCACCGGGGCAATGCGGGCGGCATCGAACTGCTGCCAGGCCCCGCTTTCGCTGAGGAACTCGATACTGCCCGGACTGATGGCGTAGACCCGGCTGGTCCACTCCGGCGCTGGAGCAGTCGGCGCCACGCCTTCCACCAGCGCCAGCTTCAGCCCGCTGTCCTTCATCGCCTGTGCGAACGACGCGCCAACCAACCCAGCACCCACAATGATGACGTCGAATTCGTCGCTCATATAGCCTCCGCCATGACTGCTTCAATTTCAGCCACTGTTTTTGGGGCTGCCGTCGTCAATACTTCGCAACCCTGCGCTGTCACCAGTACATCATCTTCGATGCGGATACCGATATTCCACAGATGCTCAGGCACGCCCTCGCCGGGCCGGATATAGCAACCAGGCTCGACAGTCAACACCATGCCTGCTTCCAGCTTGCGCCACTCTCCGCTTTTCTTGTAGTCGCCCACGTCATGCACATCCATCCCCAGCCAGTGGCCAGTCTTATGCATGTAGAAGCGCTTGTAATCGCCCGATTCCAGCAGCCCGTCCACGCTTCCCGTAAACAGGCCAAGGTCTATCATGCCCTGCACCAGCACCTTGAGGGCAGCCTGATGCGGATCATCCCAGCTGGCACCGATTTTCACGGCACCGATTGCCGCTGCCTGTGCCGCCAGCACCATTTCGTACACGTCTTTTTGCGCAGCGCTGTAGCACCCGTTGACCGGAAAAGTACGAGTGATATCGGCGGCATAGCCATCCAGTTCGCAGCCGGCATCGATCAGCAGCAGATCACCATCCCTGAGTCCGGCACTATTATCCACATAATGCAGCACACAGGCATTGGCGCCTCCCGCCACGATGGATGAATACGCCGGTGCCTGCGCGCCTTGGCGACGAAAATCATGCAGCAATTCCGCTTCAATTTCGTATTCGTGCCGCCCCGGTCGAACCTGCTGCATGGCACGGCGATGCGCGGCGGTGGAAATTTCGGCAGCGCGGCGCATGGTGGCGATTTCCTCAGGACATTTGATCAGCCGCATTTCGTCCAGCGGCACGCGCACGTCCCTGATTGCGGACGGTGCCGCAATGCCGTTGCGCACCTCGGCCCGTACCGCGTTAAGCCAGCCCACCGCCCGCGCATCCCAGACGCTGTCGGCACCGAGATGGAAATGCAGGCTGGGCTGGTCGGCGAGCAGCTTGGTCATCATCTCGTCCAACTGACCAATCGGATAAGCCTCGTCGAAACCGAAAGTCTCGCGCGCCGCCTCAGGACCATAGCGAAATCCGTCCCAGACTTCGCGCTCGGGGTTTTTCTCACGACAGAACAGGATGCTTTTGGGTGCAGCTCCGGCGACCAAAACCAGCACAGCATCAGGTTCACCAAAGCCAGTAAGGTAATAAAAATAGCTGTCGAATCGATAAGGATAACTGCTATCCCGATTACGGGAGCGCTCAGGCGCAGTGGGGATCACCGCCACGCCATCCTGCATCTGATCGACCAGCCGGCGGCGGCGCTGAGTGTATAGCTGGTAATTCATCATGTCCTATTCAGAGTGCGCTTCCCGCCCGGAGTTCCGCAGCAAGCCATCCAGCGCATGGAGCCGCTGCGGCGTACCGATATCCAGCCACAAGCCGTGGTAATGCTCACCGCCGACCCGACCTGCAGCCATCTGTTCGCGCAGCAGCGGTGCGAGCCTGGCTTTCGTCCCACGAGCAATAGCCGAAAATAATTCAGTGCGGTAGATTCCTATCCCGCTGAATGTGAGTTTGTGCTCGCCATCATCCAGCACCTTGCCCTGCCTTAATGCAAAATCCCCATCGGGGTGGTGATCGGGATTATCCACCAGTACCAGCCAGGCCGAAAACTCACCCAGTTCACGCGGCAGGTCGGTGAAGTCATAGTCGCAGAAAATATCGCCGTTGACCACCAGGAAGGGTTCCGGCCCCAGCAACGGCATGGCGTTGGTGATGCCGCCAGCGGTCTCCAGCGCTTCAATCTCGGGAGAATAGCAAATACTCACCCCGAAACGACTGCCATCACCGAGGGCCGCCTCGAGCTTTTCGCCGAGGTGGGCGTGGTTAATGATCAGCTCCGTGAAACCGGCCCGCGCCAGTTTTTCGATGTGCCAGATGATCAGCGGTTTGCCCCCCGCCTCCAACAAAGGTTTAGGCGTGAGATCGGTGAGCGGACGCATGCGCTCGCCGCGCCCGGCGGCGAGGATCATAGCTTTCATTGCGAGTCCTGAGTCCTGAGTGCGGAGTCCTGAGAAAAAAACGTCGCGCAACGATTCGCCGGACTCAGAACTTTTAACTCAGGACTCAGGACTTTCTTTTTTTCTTCCAGCTCGTCCAGCAGCTTCAGCAGCGGGCCCAACTCGCGGTAGCGCTCGCACACCTTGCGCAAGTAAGCCATCACCAACGGCATGTCTTTCAGGTAATTCTCCTTGCCATCGCGATGGCAAAGCCGGGCGAAGATGCCTAGCACTTTGATATGGCGCTGCACGCCCATCCATTCAAAATCGCGGTAAAACTCGGCAAAGTCGCGCGACACCGGCAGCCCCGCTTTCTTCGCCTTTTCCCAATAGCGTATCGTCCAGTCCAGCACCCGCTCCTCCTCCCAGTGGACATAGGCATCCTTGAACAGGGAAACCAGGTCGTAAGTAATCGGCCCGTATACCGCATCCTGAAAATCCAGAATGCCCGGCTCGTCGCCGTCTACCATCAGATTGCGGGAATGGTAGTCACGGTGCACGAAGACCTTGGGCTGAGACAGGTTATTCTGAAGGATCTGGGTCAAAGCCCCACCCAGCGTTTCCGCCTGGGCATGAGTCAATTCAATCTGCAAGTGCTTGCTCACGTACCAATCCGGGAACAACCGCATTTCGCGCAGCAACAATGCTTCATTGTAATCCGGCAGCACAGCCGGACGACTGGCCAGCTGAATATTGATCAGCGCTCCGGCAGCAGCAGCATATAATGTATCCGCTGCCGCCTCGGCCTGATTCAGCGCATCCAGATAAGTCGTACTGCCCAGGTCGGTCAGCAACAAAAAGCCCTGCTGCAAATCCTGCGCCAGAATGTGCGGCACGCGGACGCCCGCATCCCGCAACAGTTCCGCCACATGAATGAACGGCCGACAATCCTCGAATTCCGGTGGTGCATCCATCACGATCAGCGAGCAATCCGGCAGGCTCACCCGAAAGTAACGACGGAAACTGGCATCGGCCGACGCTGGGGCTAGCGTATAAGATGCGCCAGGAAATTGTGGCTTCAGCCAGTTTTCAAGTAATTCAAGACGGTCCATTTAATCTCGCATTGCGTAAAAGCCTAATTTGTGCGATTTTATCACCGATAACGGCCTAGCTCGGATGTTTCATAAATTCGCGTGATGATTGCGCAGGATTTTGTTTTGTAGGGGGATTTTGTGAAAGAGCGGCGTAGTTATTCATACGCCCGACTGAACAAAATTTCCATACGAAACAAAAGACCAGCGAGGGCGCGCGTCAATTTATGAAATATCCGGGCTAGATAATAACGAGCGCACAAGATGGCCTCGATCCGCGTCCATTTGGCGCTGAGCGAGGCTGTTGCCATATTGTAGAACATGAAAAAACCTTTCCGCGAACAGCCACTACCGCGTATGGCCGGATTATTCCATGGCTTCCGCCCTACACCGCTGGCATTCGCCCTGTTCTGGCTGTTCCCTGCCGCATCGCAGGCCGCATTGGGCCTGCCATCACTCCAGATTGACCCCGTTCTGCTGCAGCCCGCTCCCAAGGCAATACCGGCACCAAAACGTGGCCCCGTTACCGCACAGCCCGCCACCGTTCCCGAGGCAGCAAGACCCGTGCCCCCTGCTGCTGAAACTCTGGCAGCCCCCATAACGACACCAACCCAAACAAAGCGGGTCAGCCGGGAAGATGGGGGTACAACCCAAGCCACCCCGAAACCTGTTGCCATACCGGCCGAATCTGAAGTGGCTGCAGCACCGGCAACACCTGCCCAGGTAACGGAAGATATCCCGCTATCGCTCAAGCCAAGCCGGAGCCTGACATTGAATCCACCGTCAGGCACGTCTTCCACGCCGGTTTTCATCGGCGGAATGCGCATCCAGGGCCATCATGACATCGAGACAGAAGTCATCGGCGAAGCGGAGTTGCGCCAATGGGGCCAAGTCATCAGCGCCGATCTGCTGCGCTACAACAAACCCGAAGACGAAGTTTTCGCCCAGGGTAATGTACGCATCGAACAGAAGGGCGACATCACCGAAGGACCCGAACTTAAACTCAAACTGGCAAGCAAGGAAGGTTACCTGAAGCAGCCGGCATTCCAACTGACCGAGCAAAAGCCGGCGGGGCGCGGCGACGCGAGCATACTGTTGTTCGAGGGAGAAAACCAATACCGGATGGAGGATGCGCGTTACACGACCTGCCAGGCCGGTTCTGATGACTGGTACCTCCACGCCAGCGACCTCGAGATTAACCGCACTACTCAGGTAGGAACGGCAAGCCACGCTTACATCGACTTCATGAGCGTGCCTATTCTCTACACGCCATGGATGAATTTCTCACTCAACAGCGAGCGAAAATCCGGCTTGCTCAGCCCTAGCTATGGCAGCACCGTCAATAGTGGCGCGGAGTTTTCCCTGCCCTATTACTGGAATATCGCACCTAACCGTGACGCCACCATCACGCCCCGATTCATGACCAAACGCGGCATGCAACTGAAGAGCGAACTGCGCTACCTGGATCCAAAATACGCCGGGACTGCAAACCTGGAAATCCTGCCCAACGATCAACTGGCCAACCAGGATCGCAGCTTCCTGTCTCTGAAGCATAATCACAATCTGGGCAACGGCTGGACGGGGATGCTGAACCTGGAGAGAGCCTCCGACGACAATTATTTCAGGGATCTGAGCACCAACATCGGCGTCACCTCGCAAATCAACTTGCTGCGTGACGGCATGCTTTCCAATGTGGGCGCCTATGGAAACATGAACTGGAATTTCTCGGCGCGCTCGCAGAGCTTCCAGACCCTGCAGGATCCGTTAGCGCCGATCGTCACCCCTTACCGCCGCACCCAGGTGCTGTTGAACGGAACCCGAGTAGCCCAATGGAGCGGAAACAACCTGGGTCCGGGAGCAATCCTGGCGCTCAACAGCGAGTTGGTCAATTTCTCTCACCCCACCCTGCTTGGCGCCAGGCGATTCAGCCTGTACCCCAGTGTCAGCCTGCCGCTGACCCCGCTGTACGGCTATATCACCCCGAAGATCGGTTTGCACAGCACCAGCTACAGCTTCGACAACAGCATCACTACACAGCCCGACATTAACCGTACTCTGCCAATTTTCAGTGTCGACAGCGGCCTGTATTTCGAGCGCGATATCAACCTGTTCGGCTCGGATTACCAGCAGACGCTGGAGCCCCGACTGTATTATGTTCGCGCTCCTTACCGCGACCAGAGCCAGATTCCGGTATTCGATTCAGGTGACATCGGATTCGGCATTCCCCAGATATTCTCGGAAAACCGCTTCGCCGGGGTCGACCGGATCAGCGATGCCAACCAGGTCACGCTGGGCGTCACCTCGCGCTTCTTCGAGGAAACCGGCATCGAGCGCCTGCGCGGCACACTCGCTCAACGCTACTACCTGAGCCTGCCCCAAGTCACGTTACCCGGGGGAATCCCTCCCGCCAGAAAGTATTCCGATCTGCTAGCCTCCGTTGGCGGCCGGATCACGAATGCACTGACTCTAGACAGCTTATGGCAGTACGACCCCGAGTTGAAACAAACCGGCAACTTTTCGCTCACCGGCCGCTATCTGCCCGCACCGGGCAAGATCCTCAATGTCAGTTACCGCTATACTCCGGCCACCCTCATCGCCCCGATAGGCATCAAGCAGATCGACACCTCCGCGCAGTGGCCTCTGACCGGACGCTGGAGTGGGTTGGCCCGATGGAACCATTCAATACTGGATAGCAAGAATCTGGAAACCCTGGCCGGTCTCGAATACAATGCAGGTTGCTGGGCGTTCCGGGCGGTCGTGCACAGCTTCACCACCACTACTTCGCAACGCAGCGACTCCATCTTCTTCCAGCTGGAGCTAAACGGAATCGGCTCTATTGGCTCGAATCCTTTAGATGTGCTCAAACGCAATATTTATGGCTATACCCAAACCACCCAAATCTCCAATGAAAACAACATCACCGAATCCCGTTAACCATCTCCTGGCAATCCTGCTCGTTTTTTTCCTGGCTACGGCTCACGCCGCCGGGAACGACCCTGCGCGACCCTCGACCCCAGTTCAGCTGGTCGGACGCATCGTCGCCGTGGTCAACAATGAAGTCATCACCCAGTTCGAGCTCGAGGACCGGATGCGGACCGTCACTCAACAGCTGAAAAAGCGGGGCACGCCTCTGCCGCCGCAGGAAGTGCTGGAAAAACAGATGCTGGAACGCATCATCACCGACCGGGTGCAATTGCAATTCGCCAAGGAAACCGGCATACGTGTCGACGATCTTCAACTCGACAAAACGCTGCAGCGCATTGCCCAGGAAAACAACATGACCGTGGAAGCCTTCCGTGGTGCCCTGGAGAAGGACGGCGTCAGCTTCGCCAAATTTCGCGAGGAAATCCGAGACGAAATCATTCTCGGTCGCCTGCGCGAACGCGAAGTGGAAAACCGCATCACCGTCAGCGACGGTGAAGTTGAGAATTTCCTCAGCACCCACGCAGCTCAGAGCGGCGGGGAAGAGGAGTTCAATCTGGCGCACATTCTGGTCCGCGTACCGGAACAAGCCAGCCCGGAACAGATTCAGGGCAAACGCGCACATGCCGAGAAGGCATTGGCAGAGCTGAAAACCATGGACTTTGCCCAAGTGGCGGCAAGCTATTCGGATGCACCTGACGCCCTGCAGGGTGGCGTACTTGGCTGGAGAGCCGCCAGCCGCCTGCCAGCCCTGTTCCTGGAAACAGTCAATGGCCTGAAACCGGGGGAAACCAGCGCCGTGCTGCGCAGCCCGAACGGATTTCACATTCTCAAACTGCTCGACACGCGCAACAAGGGGGGAGCACTGATCATACAAAAAACCCATGCGCGCCACATTTTGATCAAGACCAGCGAAATCACCTCGGAAACCGACGCCAAGAACCGCATGATCCAGCTCAAGGAGCGCATTGACAACGGCGCCGACTTTGCCGAACTGGCGCGCCTCCACTCCGAGGATGGCTCCGCCTCGAAAGGCGGCGACCTCGGCTGGCTTTCTCCTGGCGAAACTGTACCCGAATTCGAACGTGCTATGGATGGCCTCAAACCGGGGGAAACCAGCGCACCGGTCAAATCGCCTTTCGGCTGGCACCTGATCCAGGTGCTGGAGCGCCGTTCAGAAGATGTCAGCAAAGAACGGCAGACCCTCATGGCGCGCCAGGAAATCCGTGCCCGCAAGGCCGACGAAGCCTACGAAAACTGGCTGCGTCAGCTGCGCGACCAGGCTTTCGTCGAATACCGGCTGGAAGACAAATGAAGACAAGTCCTGAGTTAAAAGTGCTGAGTCCTGAGTAAAAGCACGGGCTAGGCACTCATGACACTCAGCACTCAGGACTCAGCACTCAGGACTCCCATCATCGCCCTGACTGCAGGCGAGCCGGCGGGCATCGGCCCGGATTTGTGCGTGTTGTTGGCACAGCAGAAACCAGCCGGGTCACGCATCGTCGCCATCGCCAACCGCAGTCTGCTTGCCGAGCGCGCCGCACAGTTGGGACTGCCGCTCGAACTGGTGGATTTTTCTCCTGCCGCTGCCGCCCCTGACAGGGCTGGGGTGCTGGAAGTACTGCACCGCGACCTGTCTGAACCCGCCCTCGCCGGCAAGCTGAATCCGGCCAACAGTCGCTATGTGCTCGACACCTTAACCGCGGCGGCGCAAGGTTGCCTGGACGGAACCTTCGACGCCATGGTCACTGCCCCGGTGCACAAGGGTATCATCAACGATGCCGGCATCCCTTTCACTGGACATACCGAATTTTTGGCCGAGCTGACTGGCACCGCGCAAGTCGTGATGATGCTGGTCGGCGGTGGTTTGCGTGTGGCGCTGGCCACCACCCACCTGCCACTCAAGGAGGTTTCCGCCGCCATCACCCGGCAAAGCCTGGAACAAGTCATCCGCATCCTGCACCGCGACCTGAGGTCGCGCTTTGCGCTAGCAAACCCGCGCATCCTGGTCGCAGGGCTCAACCCCCACGCCGGCGAATCCGGCCACATGGGGCGCGAGGAAATCGACGTCATCGCTCCGGTATTGGAAACGCTGCGCGCAGAGGGCATGGACCTCGCCGGGCCGCTACCCGCCGACACCCTGTTCACCCGCTATCAACTGCAAGGCTCCGACTGCCAACTCGCCATGTACCACGACCAGGGGCTGCCGGTGCTGAAATTCGCCAGCTTCGGCGGCGGCGTCAACGTCACTCTGGGCATGCCTATCATCCGCACCTCGGTAGACCACGGCACCGCGCTAACGCTCGCCGGCACCGGGAAGATCGAGAGTGGCAGCCTCACGGCAGCGATTCAACTGGCGCTGGAAATGGCACGAAATCAGAAAGCAGACAGACCATGAGCGGCCACACCCCACGCAAACGCTTCGGCCAGAATTTCCTCACCGATCAGGGTGTCATTCAGGCCATCGTCAGCACCATCCATCCTCAGCCCGACGACGTCATGGTCGAAATCGGACCCGGCCTGGGCGCACTCACCGACCCGCTGCTGAAGACCCTGCCCCGCCTCCACGTGGTGGAAATCGACCGCGACATCATCGCCCGGCTGCAGAATAACTATCCGGCGTCAAAGCTGACGATCCATGCCGGCGACGCGCTGAAATTCGATTTTTCCGCTCTGGGCGAGCGCATTCGCGTAGTCGGCAACCTGCCCTACAACATCTCCACTCCGCTCCTGTTCCACCTCAGCGACTACGTCGGCAACATCATCGACATGCACTTCATGTTGCAGAAAGAAGTGGTGGAACGCATGGTGGCCGAACCCTCCACATCAGAATTCGGCAGGCTGTCGGTGATGCTGCAATACCGCTACGCCATGGAATTGATGTTCATCGTACCGCCGGATGCTTTCCAGCCTGCTCCCAAGGTTGAATCCGCCATCGTGCGCATGATTCCCCATGCGGTTCTGCCGCATCCAGCAAAAGATGAAGCCCTGTTCGCAGCCATCGTCACCGCCGCCTTCGGGCAGCGCCGCAAGGTCTTGCGCAATACGCTGAAAGCCTACCTGGATAGCGCAGGATTTGAGGCTCTGGGTATCGACCCAGGCTTGAGAGCGGAGAATCTGGGTGTGGCGGAATTTGTAAAGATTGCCAATTACTGCAAGAAGTAGCTACGGGTTAACTGTAGCTTTTTTTGTGCACTACGCGCAGATGACATTCCTGCGCGGGCAACTCAGACTGCCTGTTGATTTTATTCACCCGCATTAGCCAGAGATCGGTGTTAACGACTATGTTCGGCCTATTTCGCAGCAAGCCTTTGCTTGATGAAGGCAGCACAGAATGGTTATTCAACACCTATGCCTGGGCTCTCAGAAATTTGGGGAGCGAGGTCTTTCGTGAAAATGTCATTCTGGTCACCCCAAGCGACCACCATTTTCCGGATCAATCTTCAAGCACCGCGGAAGAAAAGGTCTCGACAGCCTTCGTGCGGGTAAGAGCCTATGCGGGCATGCAAGACTGGCCGTGCGAACTGACCGCACTCAGCTCCGATATGAACCCAGGCCGCCCGTTGGCTATATCCAGCGCTACGCCAAAAGATCCGCAGGGGGCTGTATCCATCAAGGAAGTCAGGCCGAGCATTCCCATTGCATTCGATCCCGGCATGATCAGAAAACCGATTGTACTTATCGCGGCATTTGCACAACAACTCGGATACCACCTAGGGAGAGCTGTTGAGGAGGAGTCACCCGGAGGAGAGGAACTTCGAGGACCCACATCGGATTTGCTGGCGGTGTTCATGGGTTTCGGATTATTCATGGCCAACAGCGCGTTGACAGTATCCAGAGGCGGGTGCTCAGGCTGCTGCACGTCCGCGCAAAAGCTGGGATACCTGACCGAGGATGAATTCGTTTATGCCCTGGCGATTTTTTGTGTACTGAAAAACATACCGAATACGGACGTCGAACTGCATCTGAAGAAAACACTGCGTCCGTTTTTCCGAAAGGCCGTCAAGGAAATAAACAAGACCGGGGGCGGAGACATCCAGCGGCTCAAAACTCTCGGAACCGCCACCCACTAAAATAGGGAGGTTGCGCTTCCGCCAACGGCAATTGTAGAGAGTAACGCTGCATGGACTGGCCCGGCATTTCCACCCCACCCAAACACGACCTAGCGCTCGATAAACTCAATCTTGTACCCATCCGGGTCTTCGACAAACGCAATCCACGTCGCTCCCCCATGCAACGCCGGACCGTACGTCACCTTGCCGCCCTTGGCCGCGACATCCTCGCAGGCCTTGCGGATGTCGCTCACCTGGATGGCGATGTGACCGTAGCCCGTCCCCAGCTCGTAGCTGGTCACTCCCCAGTTATAGGTGAGCTCGATTACCGCGCCCTCGGATTCCTCGCCGTAGCCGACAAAGGCCAGGGTGTATTTCCCTTCCGGATATTCCTTGCGCCGCAACAGCTTCATACCCAGCACATCGGTGTAGAAAGCGATGGACTTGTCCATATCGCCGACGCGGATCATGGTGTGCAGAATTCTCATGGTTTTCCTCCTAATTCCCTCTCTCCTACCTCTCCCCCAAGGGGGGAGAGTGATGATGTATCGCTTCGCGATGCTCACGTTAAAAGCGATGGTAGCGCGCGCCACCAACCTTGAGCGCCCGTTGCGCCGCCGCGTAATGCGGCAGGGTTTCCTCGACGATGGCCCAGAAACGGGGGGAATGGTTAAGCTCACGGATATGGGCCAGCTCATGTACTACAACATAGTCGATCTGGCTGATGGGCGCCTGAATCAGCCGCCAGCTCAGACGGATATCGCCACGCGAATTGCAGCTGCCCCAGCGGGTGCGCGCACCTGACAAGGCCACGTTCCTCACCGCCAGCCCCATGCGATCGGCGTAATGTTCCAGCCGCTGAACGAAATGGCGGCGCGCTTCGGTGCGGTACCACTGCTCCAGCTTGCGCCTGACCACTTCGGTATCATCGATATCCGGCACCTTCACGATCAAGGTATCGTCCTCCAGCAGGTGCGGCTGAGCCCGCAGACCGCCTTCCATCACGCGCAACACCAGCTCGCTGCCCAGGAACAGCAGCGTTTCCCCGTCAGCACAATTGAAGGTGGCCGGCTGGCGCTCCTGCCATTCACGCAGCTTGTCGAACAGCCACCCGGAACGCGCCCTTAATACCTGTTCCAGGCGGCTATCGGCGGCCCGTTGCGGCGCACTCACGGTCAGACCGCGATGATCGATGCACAAACCGATAGTCCGGCGTTTTGGGCTGCGCTTGAGCAAATATGAAATTTCCTGGCCATCCAGCCGAAGGGTGCGGGTTTCGCTGGCGGCGCGTGGTTTGGAGAAAAGACTCACGCTTCCCCGGCGGCGATGCGCGCCATTTCGCCCTCGATCCAGGCTTCAGCCCGCGCGTTCAACTCGTCTGCCTTGATCCCTTTTGAATCGATCTGCGGGCCGAAGCTGATGGTGATCATGCCGGGTCGTTTGAGAAAACCGTTCTTGCCCCAGTACTCGCCGGCGTTATGCGCCACTGGCAGCACCGGGGTTCCGGTATGGGTGGCGAGCCAGGCACCGCCGATATTGTACTTGCCTTTCTCGCCGGGTCGGACACGCGTGCCCTCGGGAAAAACCACGACCCAGAAGCCTTTTGCCAATCGCGCCTTACCCTGATCCAGGATCTGCTTCAGCGCGGCCCTGCCTGCTCCCCTGTCGATAGCTATCGGGCTGGCGATGGCCAGCGCCCAGCCGAAAAAAGGGATGCGCAGCAGCTCGCGTTTCAACACCCACACCAGCGGCGGCAGAATATCCTGGAACGCCAGGGTCTCCCACGCCGACTGGTGCTTGGACAGAACAATAACCTGAGTATTGGGAATGTTCTCCCGGCCGACAATGCGGTAGGAAAGCCCGCAGGTCAGCTTTAGCCAGGGCAGCATGATTTTTGCCCAATGCGCGATCAGGCGGTAGCGGGTGACGGGGTCGAGGGGCAGAGAAAAGAAGGCTGCTAAAAAAAAGAAGGGGGTGAACAGCCACATCCCCAAAGCGAAGATGAAGGAACGAATCCAGATCATGCTTTAAAAGCCGTGAGGAGTGAAGAGTTAGAAGTGAGGAGTAAAAGCACCCCACCATTGCCGTTTTTGACCTTACTCCTCACCCCTAACTCCTCACCTCAATCACGTGCTTGACCGCTTCACCAAGGTCAGCAAAAACCAGGGTGTTTTCAGGCAGACCGCCTTTTTCGTGGGTTTTCATGCCTTTGCCGGTAAGCACCAGGATCGGCTGGCCGCCCACTTCCGCCGATGCCTGCAAATCACGCAGGCTGTCGCCGATGCAGGGTACGCCAGCCAGGCTCATGTTGAAGCGCGCAGCGATTTCCTGGAACATGCCGGGCTTGGGTTTGCGGCAGCCGCAATCCGAATCGGCGGCGTGGGGGCAAAAAAAGCACGCATCGATGCGCGCACCAACCTGGGCCAGAGTTTTGTGCATCTTGTCGTGAATTTCGTTGAGCATGGCCATGTCGAACAGGCCGCGGCCGACGCCGGACTGGTTGGTCGCCAGCACCACCTTGAACCCGGCCTGATTCAGGCGCGCAATCGCCTCCAGGCTACCGGGGATGGGCCTCCACTCTTCCGGGCTCTTGATGAAGTGATCGCTGTCGTAATTCACCACGCCATCGCGATCGAGAATGATCAGTTTAATTGGGGGCATATGTAGGGCTCGTTAATGGATAATTTGGGCATACGTTGCCGCATATTCGGGATGGATGCAAGGCGCGAGGCGCGGCGAATGGTTGTTCCATTCGCAAGCCTCGCAACGCCGCAGACGCCAGAATACGCGGCAACCCTTCGGGCTGGGGCTGGTTGGGATGCATTCCGTTGTTGCGAACCGCTTGTTGTGAACGGACATAACTGCGCGTCCCGCGCCTAGGACTGCACCCCAACCAGCCCCAGCGTATGCCCAAATTATCCATTAACGAGCCCTTTATCCCGTCAGGATGCCAATTTCGAAATATCCGCCACCTGGTTCATCAGTTCACCCAGGCTTTTCAGCAGCGCCAATCGGTTGTTGCGCAGCTGCGGCTCTTCGGCCATCACCATCACCTGGTCGAAAAAGGTATCGACCTCGGTGCGCACGCCGGCCAGCGCCGTCAATGCTTCTGTATAACCGCCATTCTGCACCGATGAGACCACACTCGGGGCCAGTTCGTTCATCGCCTCGAACAGCGCCTTTTCAGCCGGCTCCGACATCAGCGCCAGTTCCGCACCGCCCGCCGGCAATTCGCCGGCTTTTTTCAGGATGTTCTGGATGCGTTTGTTCGCCGCCGCCAGCGCTGCCGCCTCGGGTAGTTGCTTGAAAGCTTGCACCGCGTCCAGGCGCGGAACCACTCGGTCGATACGGGTTGGCGCCTGGCTCACCACGGCATCGATCTCGTCCGGCGCAAATCCCTTGTCGCGCAGATAGCCCTTCAGCCGCTCCAGCATGAAACCGTGAACATCCAGCGCCACGCTGTCGGCCAGCATTTCCGCCGGGAACAGCGCGCGGGTCTGCTGCAGCAATTGCAGCAGGTCGAGCGGCAGCCCCGACTCGGCGAGGATGCGCAGCACGCCCAGGGCGTGACGGCGCAGTCCGAAGGGATCCTTGTCGCCGGTAGGCACCAGGCCGATGCCGTAGATGCCGACCAGGGTATCCAGCTTGTCGGCCAGCGCCGCCGCCGCGCCGATGTTGTCCTGCGGCAGCGCATCGCCGGCGAAGCGCGGCCAGTAATGCTGCTCGATGGCGCGCGCCACTTCCTCGCGCTCGCCGTCATGCAGGGCATAGTATAGGCCCATGATGCCCTGCAGTTCGGGGAACTCGCCCACCATGTCGGTCAGCAGATCGGCCTTGGCGAGGTGTGCGGCGCGCTCGGCCAGCTCCGCGCTGGCGTTGAGCTGGCGCGCGATCTCGCCGGCCAGCTTGGTGACACGCTGAGTCCGCGCCAGCTGGGTGCCGAGCTTGTTATGGTAGACCACGTTACCCAGCTTCGGCACGCGCGAAGCCAGGGTGTTCTTGCGGTCCTGATCGAAGAAGAACTTGGCGTCCGCCAGACGCGGGCGCACTACCCGCTCGTTGCCACCGATCACCGCACTCGGGTCGGCAGGATGAATGTTGGAAACGATCAGAAACTGGTTGCTCAACTTGCCGGCCGTATCCAGCAACGGGAAATATTTCTGGTTCGCCTTCATGGTCAGAATCAGGCATTCCTGCGGCACGCCGAGAAATTCCTCGCCAAAGCAGCCGATCAGCACATTGGGACGCTCCACCAGGCCGGTGACCTCGTCCAGCAGGGCATCGTCCTCCACCGGCTTCACGCCGCCGACTTTCGCCGCTGCTTCATGGAGCTGGCGCACGATGTCGGCGCGGCGCTCTTCAAAACTGGCGATCACCGCACCCTCGTTTTCCATCTGCGCCGCATAGCTGTCGGCCTCCTTGAGGCTGACCGGGCTGACGGCAGCCTCGAAACGGTGGCCTTGGGTGGCGCGACCGGCGGTCAGGCCGAGCACTGAAACCGGCACCACCTCGGCACCGTGCAGGGCCACCAGGCCATGCACCGGCCGCACAAAATTGACTGTGCTCCAGCCGGGCTGTTCACAATTTTCATGCAACTGATAGGCCATTACCTTGGGGATCGGCAGCTTGGTCAGCGACTCGTCCAGTGCCTTTTGCAGCCCTTCCACCAGAGTCGCGCCCTTGGCCACACTATCAAAAAATAGCGCTTCGCCCTTGCCTTCGCCGACGCGCTTGAGATTCGGAACCATAGCCTCATCCTGTCCCAGCGCAGCGAGCCGCTTCAGCAATGCGGGCGTGGCCTTGCCATTGGCATCCAGCCCCACGTTCACCGGCATCAGTTTGTGCGACACCGGTTTGTCCGCAGCCTGGGCGGCCACGCCAGCAACCTGCACCGCCAGACGACGCGGCGAGGCGTAAGGCGTTACGACAGCATCGGCTGCGGCCAGGCCTTGTGCCTTGAGGGAATCCGCAATGGCGGCGGCAAAGGCATCGCCCAGCTTCTTCAGCGCCTTGGGCGGAAGCTCTTCGACAAAAATTTCTACCAGCAGGTTTTGAGTGCTCATGCCTTTACCGCCTTTTCTTCCAGCTTGGCCAGCACTTCGTCGGCCCACTCTTTGGGTGCCATCGGGAAGCCGAGGCGGGCGCGGCTATCCAGGTAGCTCTGGGCGACGCTGCGCGCCAGGTTGCGGATGCGGCCGATGTAGGCGGCGCGTTCGGTCACCGAAATGGCGCCACGGGCATCCAGCAGATTGAAGGTGTGTGCGGTTTTCAGTACCTGCTCGTAGGCAGGCAGGGCAAGCTGACTTTCCATCAGGTGTTTGGCCTGTTTCTCGTGGGCATTGAAAGCGGTGAGCAGGAATTCCACGTCGCTGTGCTCGAAGTTGTAGGTGGACTGCTCCACCTCGTTCTGGTGGTATACATCACGATAACTGAGACCCTTGGTCCAGGTCAGGTCGAAGACGTTTTCGACCCCCTGCAAATACATCGCCAGCCGCTCGAGGCCATAGGTGATCTCGCCGGTAATCGGCTTGCAGTCGATGCCGCCGACCTGCTGGAAATAGGTGAACTGGGTCACTTCCATGCCGTTCAGCCAGACTTCCCAGCCCAGGCCCCAGGCACCCAGAGTGGGGTTTTCCCAATCGTCCTCGACAAAGCGAATGTCGTTGCTCTTGAGGTCGAAGCCGAGTTTTTCCAGCGAACCGAGGTACAGTTCCAGAATATTTTCCGGCGCAGGTTTCAGCACCACCTGGAACTGGTAGTAATGCTGGAGGCGATTGGGGTTCTCGCCATAACGGCCATCCTTGGGGCGACGCGAGGGCTGGACATAAGCGGCACGCCAGGGCTCGGGGCCGAGGGCGCGCAGAAAGGTGGCGGTATGGCTGGTACCCGCGCCCACTTCCATGTCGTAGGGCTGCAACAGGGCGCAACCGCGTTCGGCCCAGTAATTCTGAAGCGTAAGAATGATTTCCTGGAAAGTCAGCATTGTTTCGTCGGGTGATTTTTTGAAAGGGGTTGATTTTACTTCTTTTCCGACTCCGGCAAAACCCCGTTGCACTGGAACAGCAAAGCCAATTTCGCGCTACGCGGCAACCGCTTTATCTGCGCCTCGCGCCGGCTCGCGGCAGCGCGGTCGAGTTGATCCTCTGAGAACACCAGCTTCACCGGGAGCCGGCTGCGCGTGCATTTTGATGCCGTGCCGCTATTGTGTGCCGCCAGGCGCTTTTCCAGGTCGTTGGTAATGCCGGTGTAAAGCGTGCCGTCGGCACATTCCAGCATATAGCAATGCCATCCGCTCATCGTCTCCGGCGCCCCGGCTTTTGTTGTTCTCTGGCTGACATCACCTTGCTCACGATCCAGTTCACCCCCAGCAACAGCCCCAACAATCCGAGCACCGGAAAATTTCCGAAGCGGACATATGGCGTTGCCCCGGCGAAACCCTGAGCCTCACCATCCAGCCGGGTAGTGGTAAATTCCGGCGCGCGCTTCAGCACTTCGCCGCGCTGGTTAATGATGGCGGTGATGCCGGTATTGGTGGCGCGCAACATGTAGCGACCGGCCTCCAGCGCGCGCATCTGCGAAATCTGCAGGTGCTGCCAGGGCGCAACAGTATCGCCGAACCAGGCGTCATTGCTCACATTGACCAGCAGCGATGCGGCCGGCAGCTGGTTGATCAGCTCCTCGCCGAACACGTCCTCGTAACAGATCGCCATTGCCACCTTCTGGCCAGCCACCTGCAACGGCGGCTGGATAGTCTCGCCGCGCGAGAAGTCCGACAGCGGGATATGAAGCACATTAACAATCCAGCCGAACAGCGGTTTGAACGGGATGAATTCACCGAACGGCACCAGATGGACTTTGCGGTAAATCTGCACCGGCGAACTGCCGAGACTCAATACACTGTTGAAATATTCCCCGCTCTCGGTGCGCTCAGGCACGCCCACCAGCACGTCACCACCCAGCTCTTTCGCACGGCTGGACAGCATTTCCAGGTAGCTCAACGAAAGGTCGTGCAGCAACATCGGCAGCGCTGTTTCCGGCAGCACGATCAGGCGCCCCGAGCTTGCCAGCGTCATCGCCATGTAGGTGTCGAGCGTGGCCTTGGCCTTGTCTTCGCGCCACTTCATCTCCTGCGGAATATTGCCCTGCAGCAGGCTGACCGTAACCGGCGCGCCCAGCGGTTTGACCCATTCGACCTGCTTCAGCGCAAACCCCGCCACAGCCAGCACCAAAATGATGATTGCCGGAAAAACCATACCCGCCTTGCCGTGGCGTTGCATCCGGACATCCGCCACCAGTGCCAGCGCACCAGCAAAAATGACGGAGGCAAGCGACACCCCATATACCCCGGCCAGCGGCGCAAAGCCTGCCAACGGGCTGGCAACGGCCTGCGAGTAACCTATCGCCAGCCAGGGAAAGCCGGTAAAAAGCCAGCCCCTGGCCCACTCCATCAACACCCACAGCGCCGGAATCAGCAACAGGGCGCGGCGCCGGGTCAGGCCGCCGGGACCGGCCTGCAGCAAGCCCGCCGCGGCCGGGAACAGGGATAGCACCAGACAGAACAAAAAGGTCGCCACTACCGCCAGCAACATCGGCATACCGCCGAACTCGTGGATGCTGACGTACACCCAGCTCACCCCGGCGCCGAAGAAGCCCAGCCCGAAAGCGAAACCGGTGTAGGCCGCGGCCTTGCGCGATGAAGCCCGCGACCAGAGCAGGAACAGCGCCGTCAGTGTGAGAAGTGGCAGAAAGAACAATGCCTCCGGCGCGAAGCCGAAAACGGTGATCGCCCCGATTATCAGGGCAACAGACATCTGGACAAGCAGGGAACGGGAAAAGGCAGAGGCGGGTTTCGTCATCCTTTATGCCATATCCAGCGGGCTCTTCACGCCCTTGCCGCCACGATTCAAGACATGGGTATAGATCATGGTCGTGCTGACATCCGAATGTCCGAGCAGCTCCTGCACGGTGCGGATACTGTAATGCTTGAGGCGAATTTTCCCCCTTACTTGATCAAGCAACTTGGGCGCAGATGGGGGTAATGACTCTGAGGTTGTCAGCATTTATTTTAGGATGTGCTAAATTTATGTAACATAATGAAATTACTATAATAATACAATTACATAAAAAAATGGACAAACTTTTGACGCAATATCATGCATCAAATAGGACGTCTACTTAACGTTAGGCATCTGTATCCGTGGAGGTTGAGCTATCACTTGAGTAAGGTGTTCGCATATATAGGGAATTACTATGAAAATCCTGATTATCTTCAATCGAGAGCCTTATGACAGCACTGATGTCACTTGGAATGGATTGCGTCTGGCCGGAAAGTTGTTGGAGGCAGGGCAAGACGTCAGAATATTCCTCATGAATGACGCCGTTGATATGGCCCGTGATGTATGCAAGCCGCCCGAAGGTTATGATCAAGACCTGTCCAAAATGCTCAAGGAACTCATTGCTCAGGGAGTCCCAGTGAAGGTTTGTGGAACGTGCATGGCACGTTGCGGTATTTTCAAGAACCATCCATATTTCGATGGAGCCGAAAAGTCCACAATGCCCGCGTTGGCTGAGTGGGTCGTTGAAAGCGACAAGGTCATTACTTTCTGATGGGTAACCAATCATTCCACCGGACCTTAATTCAAACGTTGGGCCTAGCTATATGACCATTCTCAGCAAGCTATCTCTAAACGCGAAAAGCGGCATTCTGGTCGCAGTAACCGCTTTGGTTGTCGCTTATGTCCGCACCTTCCTCCAGTACGATAGCTATGGCTGGGAGTCCATTGGCGCATTTCTTCTTTCGTGGTTTGTTCACTATTTGGGTGTGTGGTTATTCATAGCCATCAGTGGGGCTTTCGTTTCAAGATTCGCCCCCGTCTTTCTTGGCAAAGACTTACCTCGCGAAGAACTGTCACCGAATGAACTGCTTGTTTATATCTCACTGGTGGTTTTGGTCGCTGCAATAGTCATGTTTGTTTTGGCACACTGGCCAGCATCGGGCATCTACAGTGAATAAAGCTATGCCCAACCCAACGCTCCAGCGGACGCGCCGCAAGCGGTGCCCAGCTGAGCTTGGGCGTCAATCACTTAAACGGATGCGGTGATTGACAGCACACTTGCCACAAAGCATCCATTCACCCAAAGGAGAATCGATCATGCGGATAGCGAAGGAAGATGTGGATATCAAGATGGAAATCCCCGGTGCGGTGATCCGTCAGCGAACGGATTTCGGCGATGCAACTGGACTGGGAAAAATCAGCGGCGAATGTTTCACTCTCTCGGCGGGTGTTGACACGACCCCGTTGTTCCAAGGGCTGGAAGGAAATTTGTGTCAGTGCCCTCACTGGGGCTTCGTCCTGCGCGGCCAACTCACCACAACCGACGCGGAGGGCACACAAGAGACTGTCAAAGCGAATGATCTCTTCTACTGGCCACCTGGGCACAACGTAAAGGTCGATGCGGACGCGGAAATTATCATGTTCAGCCCTCAGCACCAGCACAGCCATGTCATTGATCACATGATAAAGAAGGTCAAAGGGTAGTGTCCATGTGACGTGCATTTTCCCTAGGCCCAACCCATCATTCCACCGGACCTGCGCGAAATGCCGCGCAGGTCCGGTGAATTCAACGTTAGAATTCAGGAACCGACATGTACATTCCAGAGCATTTCAAAGAAACAAATTCGGAGCGCATCTCGGCGCTAATCGAGGGAAATTCCTTTGGAATGCTGGTCACGGCTCCAGATGGTGCGCCTTTCGTTAGTCACTTGCCCTTCATCTTTGACCGCGCCTCAGGTTCCAAAGGCAAGCTGCTCTGCCACATGGCACGGGCAAATTTGCAATGGCGTCACTTTTCATCGTGCGGTGAGGTGCTGACTGTATTCCAAGGGCCACATGCTTATGTTTCCCCTTCGTGGTATTCGTCGCCTGGCGTTCCAACATGGAATTACGCAGTAGTTCACCTGCGCGGGAAACCCCGACTCATCGAAAGCGAGTCCGAACTTGAAGCCTTGGTTGAACAACTGACCCATGTTTATGAATCTCACATGCCAAGCCCATGGAAACCAGACCTTGCAGGTGAACGGCGTACAAAACTTCTCAATATGATTGTGGGCTTTGAAATTGAAATCACAGACATTCAGGCAAAGTTCAAACTCAGTCAAAACCTCCTACCTGAAGGCCAACAGAGCGTGATTGAGAAGCTGGGACAATCAAGCAATCAAACTGAGGTCGCAGTGGCAAAGCTCATGGCGGGGGAAAGCAATGCAGAGTTCTAACATTGCGGTCAAGCGGGTCTGGCTTACAGCAGGATTCGCCCGCTTCCAGCCGTCCCTTTATCTTGAACGTTGAGCGCCTCCCGGGGAACCACCTGAAGGAATGAAATGTCATTTGCACGCATAGTTGCCCTGACGTCGCTGGCCATGATTGCATTTGCGGGCAATTCGCTGCTGTGCCGTGTTGCGATGAAAGACACCAGCATAGACGCAGCGAGTTTTACGACAATCCGACTGATCTCGGGAGCGGTAATGCTATGGCTGATCGTGCGATTGAGTCGCGGCACACAGATCGGCAGGGGCAACTGGCTATCGGCATTCGCGTTATTTGCTTATGCCGCGGCCTATTCTTTTTCGTATGGGAGCTTGTCTGCGGCAACGGGTGCGCTGCTGCTCTTTGGCGCTGTCCAGGCAACGATGATCAGCCATGGCATTTGGGCGGGAGAACGTCTGGTGAGACTGCAGCTCGTCGGTCTTGTGCTCGCGCTGGGAGGGCTGGTTGGTCTGTTGCTGCCCGGCCTTTCTGCGCCACCCCTGTCCGCTTCCCTGTTGATGTTGGGCGCCGGTGTCGCATGGGGCGTCTATTCATTGCGCGGGAGAGGCGCGGGCAATCCCACCAGGGTAACGGCGGGGAATTTTCTGCGCGCTGTTCCTATCGCGGCAGCATTGAGCATATTGATGCATGACGGCGCTTCTCTGGATAGCGCGGGATTCTGGTACGCGGTTTCATCGGGTGCGCTGACTTCCGGAATAGGGTACGCCATCTGGTACACCGTATTGCCCGCGTTGAAAGCAACCAATGCTGCGACAGTGCAACTCAGTGTTCCAGTCATTGCCGCCTTAGGGGGCATCGTTTTTCTCGGCGAGTCCTTAACCCTGCGTTTGGTATTGGCGTCCGTAGCCATACTCGGTGGAATTGCGCTGGTGATTCTGGAGAAACAAAATGCAACCGGCGCCCAACAAGTTGCTCCGGCCGATACCGCTTCGCGGCGCGACTGAGCTTGATCGTTGAGCATTTCTGGAACCGTCATCCGCCTGACTTGGCCACCCGGCACCCAGACAGCTGCGCGGGGCTGCACCAGATTGTCCCCAATATTTGCAGTATAAAAACTACTTGTTAACAAAGCGCTGCACCTTGTTTACCATAGCCATCTGATTCATTTTCAAGCGAGACACCATGACCACCGTATCCGACCGTGCCAAAGACGCTATTGCCCGAATCGACGCCGCCAACTCGGAAGACCCCAACAAGGAAATATTCGAAGGTAAGGAATACCCCAAGGAACTGCTGTATTCAGAGCGCATGACCACCTGGCTGAACAAGTTCGAACCCAACGCATCCGAGGCATTGCAGCTTGCCGCGCGCGCCCAGCACATTTGCCGCTGGAAGATTCCGCGCAGTGATTACCCGATGAACCGCAAGGGCTATAACGACTGGCGCACCACCCTGGCGAAATTCCACGGCGACACTACGGCCGCGATCATGAGGCAGGCTGGCTACGACGACGCGATGTGCGAGACGGTCAAGTCGCTGTTGCTGAAGGACCGCATCAAGCTGGGCGACCCCGATGGCCAGATCCTGGAAGATGTAATCTGCCTGGTGTTTCTGGAATTTTATTTCGTCCCCTTCGCGCCGCATTACACCGAGCCGAAGCTGATCAGCATCGTGCAGAAGACCTGGAAGAAGATGTCGGAACGCGGCCACGAGACCGCGCTTACTCTCGCCCCGCTCTGGCCGGCAGACTTGCTGGCGTCGGTGCAAAAGGCGCTGGCAAGCGCATAAGTGGTCTTTACGTCGAATGGTGCGCGACTCGCGCCGTTCGGCTACCGCCACTTTTTCATCAAGGCAAGAATCCGCTCCAGTCACTCAGGCGCGCGCGGAGCAGAAGGCTTCGCATATTCCCGCCTTTGTCAGAAATGTTCAAATTCCCAGGCGAGCAGAAAACCACCAATGACCATCAATGATAGTCCAGCAAGAAATAGGATATCGGCATATTTCTCAAATTTTACGGCTCGCCTGACGGAGCGAATGGAAAGATAAGAAAGAAAGCAGCTAATCAGAAAGATCAGGCCGGTAAAAGCCATGAGGTTATCGATAATGGTGCTGGCATGATGACGGGTTTCAATCAGACGCACGATGCCGATGACAGTAATGCATACCCCTGCCATGGTGGCGGAGGTCGGCAGGATGTGATTGGAAATACTGCCGTTCGTGGCACCAGGCTTGCTGTTCATGGTTTTCGTTCAACTTCCGAATCGTTTTTCTCCGGACCGTAATCGTCGACCATGATTTTGGGTGCCCGGTCGATTCGGTAAAGCACTATCAGCAAGCCGAGAGTGGCGATCAGCATGAAATGCGGCCCAAACAGCCAGAATACGATGGGCACGATGTAGTAATAGGCACGCATGCCAAAATGGTAGAACATGCCCGCCCGATTGAGGTGGGTTGCGACATGGGCAGGCGATATGGCTTTGTGGTTGAGGGCGACCGGCACATTGATCATGTAGCCGACATGGTTGAAGACCCGAACCGACATCGAGAAGCTGAAGAAGGCAATGAACAGGTCGAGCAGCAACAGCAGCAACTTGGCAAGCCAAAGGCCAGAATGCTTGGCACCGATTGCGTTGAGCGAGTGCCAGGTGGACCCCAACCTGGCTTCCTGACCGCTCAGGGTCAGTACGCCGATGATTAGCAGAATGGCGGTAGAAGCGAGGAAGGTTGCCGCCATGGTCGAGTTGCGCAGTGTTTGCACCGCCAGGATGTCCTTGCCCTCGCGCATGATGGTTTCGACCCAGGCGGAACGGGCCATGACGTTGACGGCAGCCACGGTATAAGCCGGATTTTTGGCCTCCTTGTATTTCAGATAAAGCTGATAGGCAATGACCAAAGAAACACTGATTAGAAAACTGATCAGATCTGCGGCGTAAGAAGCGATGGAATCCATGGATGTCCCAGGGTGGCGAATAAATATTTTTGAGCGGCACGAGTTTTTCTCGGCCAGCATTTGAAGTATATCAAGGTTGGCCGAAGTTCTCTCCAACCCATTTCAGAATGGGGTCGAGATTTTTCACAGGCATGGCATCGTCGTTTCCCGCCATCTTAATACTTAATCTCAGGTGAAAATCGAACTGCCGTTACCCCGTAACTTAGTCCACTCTGGAGTATCCAACAGGAAAAGGCCGGTGAATTTCTTCACTCGGCCTTAAACAACACTTGCTTTGGATGAAGTTTCAGTCGCCCTGATAAACGATATCGGAACGGCGATTTTCCTTCCAGCAGGATTCCTCATGGCAGGTAGCGCGGGGTTTCTCTTCGCCAAAGCTGACGACCTCGATCTGGCTGTCGGAAGCGCCGAATACATTCATCATTTTCCTGACGTTATCCGCACGACGATTGCCCAGCGCTATGTTGTACTCGCTACTGCCTCGCTCGTCAGTGTTGCCCTGCACGGTCATTTTGGCGTCCTTGTGGCCGGTTAAATATTTGGAATGCGCCTCGACCATCGGCTTGTATTCCGCCTTCACATCAGACTTGTCCAGATCGTAATACACGCTGCGCCTGGAGAGGATGTTGCTGGGATCCTTCAGAGGGTTGACCGCCACCGACTGCTGGCTAGCCGGCTTGGTGTCCGCGCCAGCCCGAGATGCCGTTCCGCTCTCTAGCGCCGCCTTGGGCTGTTCTTTCACGTCCTGGCCCGCGCATCCGGCCAGAAATAACAAACTCAACAAGCAAACAGACAGACCTTGCATGAATTGCCCCTAACATAATGAATGGAAAATATCTGTCATAGTGCCCGGCCTATTCTCGTATCGATAACCCCGCGCAAGAATAGTTGGTCGAAGGCTTCCTGGTCGCTGGAAAAGATATTGTCGACACCAATTTTTTGGCTCAAACCGGTCTTGTCCATGACTTCTCTAACCTGTTTCTTGGGGCCGCTGAAACCCAAAGTAATCCCGTTGTTTTTTAACCGGCTGATCAGGGTAGAAAGCATCTCGACTCCCGATGCATCCAGATTATTGACTCCGTTGCATTTCACCAGAATGTGGTGAACCGATGGATTTTCTCTTTCGAACGTCAGAAGCGCATCTTCGAAATACGAAACATTGATAAAGCGCAGCGCCCCATCGAACCGGATCGCGCCCAGATTGGGATGCAGAAGAGGCAAGTTGTGACGGCGCGCATCGCGCAGCGTTCCGTCTTCGAACATTCCCAGATCGGCAACACGAGGCTGCATCATTCGGTAAAGCAGCAGTGCCAGCGAAAGGATGATGCCGGTAAGTATGCCGTTCTGGATGTTCGGCGCAAAGGCGAGCGTTGCCAGGAAGGTCACGATAGCTGCGATGCCGTCGTCGCGACTGGCGCGCCAGGCGTTGGTAATCGACTGGAAATTAACCAGTCCGATAACAGCCATCATGATGACGGCCGCCAGAACCGGCTTGGGCAAATGATAAAGCAACGGGGTAAAGAACAACAGCGTCAACAATACGAAGACCGCCGAAACAACCGAGGAAAGAGCCGTCTGCGCATTGGTTGAAAGATTCAGTGCGGAACGTGAAAACGAGCCGCTGACTGGCATGGAATGGCAAAATGCGGAAGCGATTTTTGCCAAGCCCTGACCAATAAGCTCCTTGTTTTCATCCCAGGGTTGACGGGTCTTGAGCGCAATTACCTTGGCACTGGACATCGCTTCCATGAAACTGATCAGCGCGATGACGAAGCCGGCAGGAATGAGCGACTTGGTTGCATTCCAGTCAAGCAGAGGAATGCTGAGGGTGGGTAAACCCTGCGGCACGACCCCAACGACTTTCCCCCCCATACCGGCGTACCCGATCATGTAGCTGACCAAGGTCAGTAAAACCACTGTAATCAATACACCCGGGAGCCTGGGCGTCAGCTTCTTGAACGCAAGCAGCAACAGGATCGCCGAAAGCCCAAAGGCGACCGATATCTCGTGCATGGTATCGATGTGAATGAGCACCTGCCAGATATCGAGAAGGAAGTGGCTGGACTGTGCCGCCGAAATACCTAGTAGTGTCGGGAGTTGTGAAAGTCCGATAATAATGGCGGCGGCGTTGATGAAGCCCATCAATACCGGATTGGACAGAAAGTTGAGCAGCACACCCATCCTCAATGCGCCAAACATGACTTGAAACATACCCGACAACAAAGCCAGCAGGACCACATAGGCATAAAACATTTCGCTGCCGTGAGCCGCCAATGGGGCCACGCTGGCGGCAGTCAATAGTGAGGTCATAGCAACCGGGCCAGTCGAAAGCTGTCTGGAAGAGCCGGTTAAAGCGCCCACGATAGTGGGGATCAGTGCCGCATACAGGCCGTAGTAGGCCGGAACGCCGGCGAGCTGGGCGTAGGCAAGAGATTGCGGAATGGCGACCAGCGATACGGTGACCCCGGCCACCAGATCTTTCTTGAGTGTGTCTGGGGATAGGGTCCGCCATTTTGCAATGGGGAGACGATGAACCCAGGCGTTCATTGTTTTTTCATCGCCTTGTTTTGATCGAGCATCTCCTGAACCTTATCCAGGTTTCCCGCCTCGGCGTAAGAAATTGCCGTAAACAGCCGATCCAGCCCTCGAAAAAAATTCGTTACCGCTAATCGCACGGTAACCAGCGGAGAATCGAAACCATGGATAGTTTCGGAAGGGTATTCCATGAAAGAGGTTGATGCCGAAGATATTCTCATTTTGATCGCTCGCAGATAGGTTGGCTGATGCCGGAACCTCATCACAACAAGCGGTGATTTAAAGGTGCGCGGCCCCGCATCGGCAGGCTGAATTTAGTTAAATCAGCCTGCTTCAAGTTACGAGGCAATCGTACAATGACAGCCGTCAATGGAACGTCAAGGAAGTGTCAAGGGAGCGTTAAGCCGGCTAAGAAGTTTCAAGAGTTTCCGATGAAGAACAACTGGGCGGCAGTGCCGCGACCTTCAGTACTGTCGATGACTGTCTCCCATCCGTACCGGTCGCAGATGCGCTTGACCAGAGACAATCCGATTCCAGCACCGGTGCTGGTCGAGCCCTTGAAGTGCCGCTGGAAGACTTTACCAATTTCTTCCTCATGGATTCCTCGACCGGTATCGGTCACCGTCAAGCAGTTGTCGTCCACCTGGATGAAAACCGAACCAGACTCGGTGTAGGTAAATGCATTCCGGATCAGGTTGGCAATCACGATACTCAGAAGCGTGCGCTCGGCGGAAATTCGAGGGCGACTCCGGTAATCGATTTCGACGTTTGTTGTGGCGCTGACGAGGTAGCGATGCGCCTCTACGACATCTCTGACTACGTCGCATACATCGCATTCCTGCTCGACCGGTTCATCCGAAGTTTTTTCCCGCGCCATCAGCAGCAAGGCGGCAGTGAGGTCTATCATCTGCCGGGCTGCACGACCGACCCGCGCAATGCGCTTTTGCTGTTTTTCGTCGAGACTATCATCCTCCTCCATCAGCTCGACGGCACCCTGGATAATAGCCAAAGGAGTTCTTAGCTCGTGGCTGACATCCGCAGTAAAAGCACGCTCCCGATCCATAAACGCCCGCATCCGCCTGAGGTATCCGTCGAACACTCGGGCGAGTTTGCCGATTTCGTCGCTGGAAAACCCCTTCGCAACATCCGGCACCTCGTCCTCCGGCCTGGCTTTGTCTACCCGTCGAGCAAGCGTAGCGACCGGCGCGACAACCCGCCCCGCCAGCCACCATCCAATTGCCGCAGAAACCAGCGTCATGATCAGGGCGCCGGCCACCAGGTAAATCAGGAATAGCTCCTCGCGCTGCCGCTGTCGCATCTCATTGAACAGCATGACATAACGCTCATCCCCCTGATCTACGACGGCGACCCGGTAAGGAATATTGGCTAGCGTCAACTGATACTTTCCGGGGTTAAGTCTGAGCAACTCGGGCGGAATATTTTCCGCGCCCCTGCCCGGCACATGAACATAGCCGCGCACGCTGATTGTCGCAGGCGGCAGAGAGTTCGGATTGCGCGACCGCCGGGACATATAATCCTCGATTTCCGCCCGCAACGTTTCGTCCATCAAGCGTTCGCCGAGATTGTGCGCGGTAAAGAAAAGGCCTAGCGACAAGAGCAGGCTGACCAATGCGCCAAAGACGGCAAACGTTGATGCAAGCCGGAACCGAAGGCTGTGACGGACGCTAGTCATCGCTGATTTGGTAACCGATCCCCCGCAGGGTTCTGATGAGTGACTTATCCGCCTGTTTGTCGATGGCATTGCGCAAAATGTGAAGGTGCGCCCGCAAGGCGTCGCTATCGGGAGGCGAATCGCCCCAGATGCCACGTTCAAGCTCTTCCCGCGACAACACCCGAGGGGATTGCCTCATCAGGAGTTCAAGAATTTTTAGCGGAATTGGCGGCAGTTCTATGGTTCTCTCGCCCCGCATCACCTTGAGAGTATCAGGGTTGAAAGACAGGTCGCCGACCTGCAGAAGAGACGAACCCTCCCGCACTTGCGCACGGCGCACGAGCGCACGCAGTCGAGCCTCGACTTCCCTCAAAGCAAAAGGCTTGACCACGTAATCGTCGGCACCCGCCTCCAGCCCCGCAATCTTGTCGTCCAGCGAGTCGCGCGCCGTGAGCATCAAGACCGGCGTATGCTTGCCGGCTTCCCGCAGTCGCCGGCATAACGTCAGCCCGTCGATGCCGGGCAGCATCAGATCCAGGATGAGAACGTCGTACTGATTCGATGCGGCAAGATGAAGCCCGGTGATGCCATCTCCAGCCAAGTCCATATCATGGCCTTTCGCTTCGAAATAATCGAACATGTTCAGCGCCAGATCACGGTTGTCTTCTATCAGCAGAATATTCATCGTAAATTCAAGTATCGCAACTACTCAGCCAAACCCGGCAAAATAATCAATACATCAGTCAAATGAACCGCAGCAGCGAAATTGCCAGGTGCAACCCCAAGTAGATCCAGAGGGAAATTGCAGTGGCACTGTGAACCTCCCGAATGGCTGTCACGAATGTGGACATACCGCCATCGCCGGTTACGCCAAAATACAGGATTAGGCCGGTCATTGCCATCAGGCTCGCTATCAGCAGTCCAAGCCCTTGCAGTGTTCCGGCCGACACCTGCAGTCGGCCTCTTATAGAGCGGGGGGTAGAAGATGGGGATAACCTGCGCTTGAACAACCATGGATAAAGGACCTTCATGCCGTTGCTGGCGCGCCCGGACAGTTGCCATAGCCAGTGTACGATGAGTAAGGCCAGAACACCCAATCCGCCCATTCGGTGAATCTGAAAGAAAACGTCGCCCATTCCCCCGGTTGGCACGCCTAGCCTGGGCGCATCCATCATCAGGCTGAACATAAGTTGTGCGCTGACGCCAAATGCAAGGCCCGCATGGAGCCAGTAAGTCGTGCGGTCGTACTTCATTCAGTCTTAGCGAGAGGAAAGTTTGTCAGTATTCTGGGGCGGGTGGGATTTTGACCACGAGGAGGCCGATACCACGGCATCGGCAATCTGTTTCTGCGACATTTTCGGGGCCAGAATTCTCATATTGTATTCAGCCAAATGGTTGCCATTGGAAGCTGCGACAGCGAACCATTTGTAGGCTTCTACATCATTTTCCGGTGCGCCTCGACCGTTCCAGCACATCATGCCCAGATTGTAGGCAGCACTTGCCAGCGCCTGATCAAGCACCATAGGAAAAACCTTGATAACCTGCGAGCTGTCTTCAGGCGCATGCAAAACCTTTCCGGCCCCCGTTACCAAATCAAATTGCAGCCCCACGGATTTTGGCGCGCTGGCGGCCTTGACATACCATTTAGTCGCTTCGACGTAATTTTTTGGTACGCCCAGTCCGTTCTCGTTGATAAGGCCCAGGTAAAAATTGGGCGCGGCATTACCCTGCACCGCCGCCTTTTCGAACCAATGTGCAGCAGCGGCATAGTCCTGCTTTGTACCATAACCATTGGCATACATCACGCCAAGGCCGAACTGCGCTTCCATGTCGCCATGTTCTGCCGCCTTGAGAAACCATTTAAGCGCTTCTGCATCATCCCTGTTTACCGACGCCCCTGCCTGATAAAGCGCACCCAGAACAGTCTCGGCGGCGACCGAACCGGTTTGGGCCGAGGCTTTTATCTCGGCCAGTGCTGCCGGGTTGCCCCCATAAGCCTTCTTCCCCAGTTGCATCGCTTGGTGGGAGTCCATTCCCTGTGCAATTGCAGCATCACTTAATGCCATCCACGCAATAATTGCCGCAACAACGGAGAATAATAATGATCTATTTGCCATGGAATTCCTTAACAGTTGCGGGATACTAACTACGTAAACTGACGACAAACTGACAACCGGCTTGCCTGGATAATTTATGCCGTTTGGATTAGATGAACTGAGATGGCTAGCAGAAAAACTCGATAGGTCAGTTTGGGCCATTCGGAAAGGATTATCGCCAACCCGGTCAAAAACAGCCTGTCAGATGATGTCTGAACAACTGCGCATTAGGTCGTGGTGGCGGCCCCTTCATTTTCCTGCCTCTCCACCAGCAGGGAGTATAGGCGGCGACTGTCAGCTCGCAGCACGTTGAACTTGAGGCCGTCGAAAGCAACGTGTTCCCCGCGCTTGGGCATATGGCCGAACTTGCTGACGACCAACCCACCCACGGTATCGTAGTCCTCGTCGCTGAATTCTGTCCCCATCACCTTGTTGAAATCCGCGATCTCGGCCTGTGCCTTGACGCGGAAACGTCCGTCCGGCACGCGGATGATGTTGTCTTCCTGTTCGTCGTAATCGTATTCATCCTCGATCTCGCCGACGATCTGCTCCAGCACATCCTCGATGGTCACCATGCCGGCCACGCCGCCGTATTCGTCCACCACGATGGCGATATGGTTGCGGTTGCTGCGAAACTCCTTGAGCAGCACGTTGAGCCGCTTCGATTCAGGGATGAATACCACCGGGCGCAGCATGTCGCGGACATTGAATTCCTGGCCGGCGTAATAGCGCAGCAGGTCTTTCGCCAGCAAAATGCCGATCACGTCGTCCTTGTCCTTGTCGATGACCGGGAAGCGAGAGTGAGCGGTTTCGATGACATAAGGGATGAATTTTTCCGGTGAATCGGCGATGTCCACCACGTCCATCTGGGCGCGTGGAATCATGACATCGCGCACCTGCATCTCGGAAACCTGAAGCACCCCTTCGATCATGGCAAGTGCATCCGCATCCAGCAGGTTGCGCTCGAAGGCGGAATGCAGCAATGCGACCAGTTGTTCGCGGTCTTCCGGCTCCCGCAACAGGAGTGTGCCTAATCGTTCAAGCCAGGAGGGTTTCGCAAGTTCATCATTCATGTTGTTCAAATATCCTTGGTTTCTTCTCGGTATGAGTCAGCCTGATAAGGATCAGAGTAACCCAGCTTTGTGACAATCTGGATTTCCAGGGCTTCCATCTGGCGCGCCTGCTCATCGCTTTCGTGGTCGTAGCCCTGCAGGTGCAGGACTCCGTGGACAGTCAAATGCGCATAATGCGCTTCGATGGGCTTCTCCTGCTGCACGGCCTCGCGTGCAACCACCGGGGCACACAATACGATATCACCGGCCAGCGGCAGCTGCGCACCGGGAAATTCATCATCGTATACAAAGGTTAGCACATTGGTCGCGTAGTCCTTGCCGCGATAATCGCGATTGAGCGCCCGGCCTTCCTCCTCATCGACGATGCGTAGCGCGATCTCGGCATCCTGCCGCAACGCTGCCTTCACCCAGCGACGAAACTGGGCACGGGCCGGCACATCGTCCGGCTTCGCTGCGTATTGCACTGAAAGGCTGAGTGCTGGTGGAGGGGTTTTTCGGGTCATGGACAATTGGAACTCAGCACTGCTTTTCACGCTTTTCATAGGCGTTGACGATCTTCTGCACCAGCGGGTGACGCACCACGTCCTCGGACTGAAAGAAGGTAAAGGAGATACCACTGACCTTTTCCAGCACCTGCTGGGCATCTACCAGACCGCTTTTCTGGCCGCGCGCGAGATCCACCTGGGTTACGTCGCCGGTAATCACCGCCTTGGCGCCGAAGCCGATGCGGGTGAGGAACATCATCATCTGCTCCGGCGTGGTGTTCTGCGCCTCGTCGAGAATGATGAAGGAATGGTTCAGAGTGCGGCCGCGCATGTAGGCCAGCGGGGCGATCTCGATCGCGCCGCGCTCGAACAACTTGCCCACCTTGTCAAAACCCATCAGGTCGTAAAGTGCGTCATACAGGGGACGCAAATAGGGGTCCACCTTCTGGGCCAGATCACCGGGCAGAAAGCCGAGCCGTTCGCCTGCCTCCACCGCCGGGCGCACCAGCACGATGCGCTTCACCAGATCGCGCTCTAGGGCATCCACCGCGCTGGCCACTGCAAGATAGGTCTTGCCGGTGCCGGCCGGGCCGATGCCGAAAGTGATGTCGTGCTCCTGAATCTTGCACAAATACACATTCTGGCGCGGAGTACGGCCGTGCAGGTCGCTTTTGCGCGTCATCAGCACCGGCATGGCGACGCCTTCCTGTTCGGCGTGGCTCGCGTTCGCCACCTCGATCAGGCCGAGCTGCACGTCCTCGACGGATAGGTGATTACGGGAACGTTCGTAGAAATTTTTCAGCGCCTCCACGGCCAGACGCGCCTGACGCTGTTCTCCATGCACGGAAAAATGCTCGCCACGGCGGGAAATGGTCACGTCCAGAGCGGTGGAAATCTGCTTCAGATTTTCATCCAGCGCGCCGCACAGGTTGGCGAGGCGGGCATTGTCCGCAGGGGAAAAAGAAATATCGAGGGATATTGGAGTCACAGGAGCAGCCTTATTCGAGGACGACGATTTCGCCGCGCAAAGTATGGGGGGAAACGGCAGTAATAGTGACGTTGACGAACTGTCCGATGAGACGCGGAATGGCCTTGAAATTGGTCACTCGGTTGTTGTCGGTGCGCCCCATCAGTTCGGTTGCGTCTTTTCTGGAAACCCCTTCCACCAGGATGCGCTGCACCGTGCCAACCATTTTCCGGTTGACGATCTGTTCCTGCTCATCGATTTTTTTCTGCAACTGCCGCAGCCGCTCCTGCTTCACTTCAAACGGCGTGTCGTCGGCCAGCTCCGCCGCCGGCGTTCCCGGGCGCGGACTGAAAATGAAGCTGTAGCCCATATCGAAGCCGACATCCTCGATCAGCTTCAGGGTCGCCTCGAAATCGGCATCGGTTTCGCCGGGAAAACCGACGATAAAATCCGAGGAAAGCGAAAGGTCCGGCCGCACTGCGCGCAAGCGTCGCACCAGGGACTTGTATTCGAGCGCGGTGTAGCCGCGCTTCATCGCCGCCAGCACCCGGTCCGATCCGCTCTGGACCGGCAGGTGCAGGCCGCTGGCCAGCTTCGGCACTTCGCCGTATACATCAATCATGCGCTGGGAAAATTCGACCGGATGAGAGGTAGTAAAGCGCAATCGCTCGATGCCGGGCACCTCGGCCAGGTAATGCAACAGGTCTGCCAGATCGGCGGTTTCTCCATCGTGCATCGCGCCACGGTAAGCATTCACGTTCTGCCCGAGCAGGGTGACTTCCTTTACCCCCTGCTCGGCCAGCTGCACCACCTCGGCGATCACGTCGTCGAAGGGGCGGGACACTTCGTCGCCCCGCGTATAGGGCACGATGCAGTAGGTACAGAATTTGCCGCAACCTTCCACCACCGAAACAAATGCGGTCGCGCCATCCACCTTGGCCGCCGGCATATGGTCGAATTTTTCAATTTCCGGGAAAGACACATCCACCTGAGGCAGGCCGCTTTTGCGCCGGGCATCGATCATCTGCGGCAGGCGGTGCAGGGTCTGCGGCCCGAACACCAGATCCACGTAAGGCGCGCGACCGACGATGGCGCTGCCTTCCTGGCTCGCCACGCAGCCGCCGACGGCAATCAGCAAATCAGGGTTGTTCTGCTTCAGGGGACGCCACCGGCCCAGCTGGTGAAAGACCTTCTCCTGCGCCCCCGCGCGCACCGAGCAGGTGTTCAGCAGGATCACGTCGGCATCTTCGACGCGCAGCGTGATTTCCATGCCCTGAGAGGCATTCAGCACGTCAGCCATCTTCGCCGAATCATACTCGTTCATCTGGCAACCGAAGGTTTTAATAAAAAGCTTTTTTGCCACGAGGATATAGCCTAACGCCCCATCCCCGCTTCTTCTTCAGGGGTAGGCAGCCACATCTGGATCAGATATCCGCTCGAATCGAGCTGATAAAACACCTTGGCGCTTTGCGGCAGCTGGGTGGGAATGATAGTACGGTTGAACGTATCGTAAACACGCGCGCCAGGTGCCAACCGGTAGACTTCTCCACCGATCTTCACTTCCGGATAGTTATGGCCGTTGATCTGCCCGACTTGCACATTTTGCGGCATGAACCTGCCGGCATGAGCTGCCAGGGCGAACAACATGAGGAAAAGAAATAAAAAATGCTTCAGCATAAACACACGATAGCACACAACCTGACAGTGGTCTCGGTGGATTGATCGTTGCTGCCAGGTTGCATGGTGAGGAAAGTGGTGGTGATAGGTGGATTTGAACCACCGACCCCAGCGTTATGAGTGCTGTGCTCTAACCGACTGAGCTATATCACCAGATAAATCGAAGGATGCGAATTCTGACTTTTTATCGTCAGTTTGTCAAGATTGATCCGCTATCGTTCATTTGCGCCCGGAAAATCCGAAATCACCTTCCCAATTTCCGTGCCGAAAGTCGATTTTCAGCCAATGCGGCACAAAGGCCGCCGGGTTCTTGATCTCAAAATCAGACAAAGGCGCTTCCGCATTGTCTCGATCAATCTTGCAGGATTTTGTCATCACCGGCCTGAACGCTACCGCCAGATGTTGATTAACCGGGAGAAATTCACGGCTATGGGCCTGATCGCCAAAACGCACTTTCTTGCGGATCAGGCAACTGAAATACAGTTCCATCTCCACCGTCAGCGGACCCATCCGGCTTGCCATCGCCGACTCGGCGGCATCGCTCCATTCCACGCGCACGGTCTTGTTGAAGATTTCCACGGTTGAGAACATCTAAATCCTTCCGCATAAAAAACGGTGGCGTACCGGAGTTTCCAGGCGCTATCTGGAATCGAACAAATGGGACAATTCCCTGTCCAGCAGCGTCTCGTCCCCCAGGTTAAGCTCCACCAGGCGGCGCAGGCGGGTCAGGCTGTCCACGTCGATATGACGGCATTCGATGCCGACATTCTGGCCCTCCTGATGCGCTACCACGCCTTCCATCACGATAACCTCCCCATCCATGCCCAGATCGAGTGTCAACTGGCAAGCTTTCCCCCGAAGAGCTGCCTCAGGCTGCAACAATTCCACCAGAGCACCCTTGAGCGCGATATCCAGCAAATGCGCAGGGTGTGTTCCACGCCCCATCTGGAGTTGAACCGTTGCGTCGAAGGGAATACGGGAAAAGTGGCGCTTGTCTTTGTCAGCAGCTGACTTCATGGTATGCCTCCATTACTCAATGAACGAGTCCATCTTACCATCTTGACGATAGCCGGCTATCGTCAAGCTCTCAGGGGATTGAGCTAATCTGGCTTCCGAAAACTACCATTTCAAAAACCTTCTCCCCAGCCACCAGCCGACAAGGCCGATGCCCAGCATGGGCAGGTAATGCCATTGGATGACGTGGATGATCGAGTTGTTTAATTCATGCAGCAGCAGCCACAGCGCGCCGACGCTGAAAGCGAAAAGCAGTGCAACACTGCCCGCCCATCGGGAATGGGTGCTGGCAAACTGACGCATGGAAAAGAACGTCCAGGCGGCCGGCAAGAGCGCGAACAGGGTGATGCTGACAGTGCATTCGAAGCTGTGCATGGGCAGGGGCGCAGGCGGCACGTCGGCGCGCCAGGAAAAAAACAGAACGATAACGAAAATGGCAAACAGGCCAACCGGAGCCCAAGCCGCCTTGCGCATCTGGTGCAGATCGGGAAACACCAGCACCGCGGCACTCAGCGACGTCGCGATGAAGATGAGTACCAGGGAGGCCAGTTCGGCAACGAACCACGGCTCATCCAGTTTTTGCATCAGGTCCGGGCGCAGGCCGGAAATCCACAGGGACGCCACGAGATAGACCACCGCCCCCGCCACCCATCTGAGGCTCAGCATGAACGGATGGGGTGCCGGCTTCACCGGAGCGGCATCCCGGGCCAGACTCTCAACCAGTTCTTCGATGTTTACCATAATCTTTTTATCTTTCCAGTATCTTTCTCAATATCTTGTAGGCGCGATGCGCGGCGACCTTGACCGCAGATTCTTTCATGCCGATCTTGTCCGCCACTTCTTTGGCGGTATACCCCTCCTGGTGCATCATCTGCAGGATGGCGGCCTGCTTCGGCGGAAGTTTTTCGATTTCCCCACTGATAGATTCGTAAGTAATGTCGGATTTGGTTACAGGCGCCTGCAAATCATTTTCCACCTCGGACAGTCCGACGGCGTGATGCAGGTGGTCGGCATAGTGCGCGCGCAAATGATCCTGCAAACGAAACTTGGCGATCGCATAGGCCCAGGGCTTGTAAGGCCGCTCGCCATCGTAGGTATGCCGCGCTTTGTGGATGGAAATCAGGATTTCCTGCAACAGGTCGTCCACCTCGCTGCTGGAATTAATTCGCCTGGCCAGGAACGGCCGCAGAAAGCGCGCGGTTTCCTGCAGCAAAACCGCATAGGCCCGCTTGTCCCCGCTCAGGGACAGCTTCATCAGCGCTTCAAAATTTTCCGATTTATCCGTCATTAAAATTTCGATGTAACCTTTTTTCAGGGCTGTCCGAATAGGCCAGTACACGGGGCGGCAATAAAATCTACCGGCCAGTTAATTCCCCGTGATGTTTAACTTTCAACATCAAACCAGCTGCAATGATGCCACTTATTAATAATCATGGAGTAATCACCAATGAAAAAACAAACCCTCGTTACCCTCGCCATCGGTTCCGCCTTCACCGTTGGCGCCTTGATCCCAGTCGCTCATGCCACCAGCGATAACCCATTCGGAGCCAGCAAGTTGAAGTCTGGTTACCAGCTAGCGGAAGCTGATACCAAGATGAAAGATGGAAAGTGTGGCGAAGCCAAGTGCGGCGCTGACAAAAAAGCAGAAAAGAAAACCGACGCCAAGTGCGGCGCTGACAAAAAGACCGACGCTAAATGCGGCGCAGACAAGAAAGTCGAAGCCAAATGCGGTGCGGATAAAAAATCTGATGCAAAGTGCGGCGCTAACAAAATGTAAAACAGCGGGACAGCGGGCAGGGAACTCCTGCCCGCTACTACCAAGACTTAAACAAGGAAGCAAACATGCCAAACCGCCTGATGTCACCCCTTCGCCATGCTAGTGGAGCAGGCCTGGGTTTCCGGCGCGAGCTGATAGAACCGATGATGTCCGGCGTTCCGGAAGCGATCCAATTTTTCGAGCTTGCCCCTGAAAACTGGGCAAGCATGGGCGGTCGTTCCGCCAAACAGCTGCGCCACTTCACAGAGCGCTATCCCTTCGTCTGCCACGGGCTATCGCTGTCGCTCGGCGGGCCGGCTCCTCTGGACGAAGCCCTGTTGCGCCGGATCAAGGCGTTCATGGCCGAGCATGGCATCAAGCTCTACACCGAGCATCTCTCCTGGTGCACCGATGACAGCCATCTCTATGACCTTTTACCGATTCCTTTCACTGAAAATGCTGTGAGATGGACGACCGAGCGCATCAAGCGCGCCCAGGACATCCTGGAAATGCAGATCGGCATCGAAAATGCCTCGTATTATGTAGCCCCACCCGGCGCAGAGATGAGCGAGACAGCATTCATCCGCGCCATCACCGAGGAAGCCGACTGCGCGCTGCACCTCGACGTCAACAACATTTACGTGAATAGCTGCAATTTCGGCTTCGACGCCCTCGAATTCATGCATGCACTGCCGCTGGAGCGCACCTGCTACGTGCATGTCGCCGGCCATTACGTCGAACCGGACGGGCTGCTCATCGACACGCACGGATCCGACGTCATCGACCCCGTATGGTCACTGCTCGAAGCGGCCTACCAGCGCATCGGCGGTGATGTCCCGACCTGTCTGGAACGTGATTTCAATATACTCGATGTGGGGCTGTTGACCGCGGAAGTCGAGCAGATTGCGCAGCTGCAAGCATATGCGCCCCCCATTCAACGCAAGGAGGCATGATCATGGAAACCGATTTTCAGCAATTCCAGCGTGCCTTTGCCCGCCACATCCGCGACCCGCGCCATGCGCCGCGCCCGGACGGCGTGCCTGCGCGGCGCATGGCGGTGTACAACGAACTGCTGCTCAATAACGTCTGCGGTTTTCTCGACACCTGCTTTCCGGTTTGCCGCACGCTGCTCGGCGAGGCTCGCTGGCGTCGGCTCAATCGCACCTTTTTCCGCGACTGGCCATCGCACACGCCGTGGTTCCGCGAAATTTCCCGCGAATTCGTGCGTTATTTGAGCGAATCCATGACCCGACAGCCGCTGCCTCGCTGGTTCGCCGAACTGGCGCATTACGAATGGGCGGAACTCGCGGTCGATGTAATGGAGGCGCCCATTCCCGCCCACGACCAGACGGGTGACCTGCTAGTCCGGCCCGTGGAACTCAATCCGACGCTGCTGAATCTTGCCTACGCCTGGCCCGTGCATCGCATCGGCCCCAAATATCGGCCGCGAAAACCGCAGCCAAGCTACCTCGCCGTCTATCGAGATGCCGACGAAGCGGTGCAATTCACCGAAACCAACGCGGTCACAGCGCGCTTGCTGACCCTGCTCGCCTCCGCGCCCAGCACTGGCGAGACCGCGCTGCGCCAGATTGCAGACGAATTGCAACACCCCGACCCTGAACAACTGATTATCTTCGGCGCCGCCTTGCTTGATGAGCTGCGCGACCAAGGCATCATTCTGGGAGCACAAGCATGAAAAAATATCTCGCCGGCTTCTTCGGCAGTCTCGATCTGATCGGTCTTTGGTCAGGCCTTCTCAGCCTGCGCATCCTGCTAGGCTGGGATTATTTCGAGTCCGGGCTGGAAAAATTCCACGGCGCAAACTGGTTCATGGACATCCAGGACAAATTCCCCTTCCCGTTCAGCGTGGTGCCTCCCGAAGTCAGCTGGCAGATGGCCACCTGGTTCGAGTTGATCGGCGGTATCGCCCTGGTGCTCGGACTGGCGACCCGTTTCTTCTCGGTGTCGCTGATCATATTGACCGTAGTCGCCATCGCCAGCGTACATTGGCCTGAATCATGGAGTACATTTGGCGAACTGATGAAAGGCTATGTATTTACCGACCGGGGCCACGGCAACTTCAAGCTGCCTATCCTATTCATTGGCATGCTGATCACTCTGGTTTTGTCAGGTTCCGGGCGTTTCTCGCTAGACCACCTGATACGCGTCAAAACATTGGAAAAATGAGACACTTCCCCATTCTCGCAAACGCGACAATTTTGGGCACGGTCTGATGCTCCAGTTCCGGAAAGAATTTTTATGCGGCAATTTCCCTGGTACAACACCATCCGATTCCGGATCGGCCTCGCGCTGTTCGTTCTTTTCGCCCTCCAGGCGGGCACCGCTGGCTTCACCCTGTATGAAGTGGATCTGCGCAAACATGATTACGAGATCCTCAATCTCGCCGGGCAAACACGGGTCATCAGCCATACCATGGCGCATCAGTCGCGCAACTACCTGAAAGAGAACGCGGTCATCGCTGTAACCAGCCCGCGCGACGCTGGCTTCTACTCACAGAATCTGCAGCAGAGCATGGCGCTCTACGACAAAATCATCAGCGGCTTCCGCAACCGCCGCCTTGACCCGGAAATCACCGGACTAGACGAGCCACTGACGTGCAGCTGGGACCAGCAATCCCGCAACCAGCTGGACGTCAGCGCCGCCGCATGGGAAAACTTTCGCCATGGCATGCAACTCGCACTCGACGCTAACCCTTCCCGCCCCGACCTTGCCGCCGCCCGCTACGCGGTGCAACACGGTGAAGAACTGGCCCACTCATCGGATAACCTGAGCCGCGCCTTCCAGCACATGATGGAAGGAAAACTCGCCACGATCCGCCTCTTCAACCAGCTTGCCTTCATTGCCACCGCTTTGCTGACGGCATGGATTGCCATCCTGGTGTACCGCAAGATATTGCGCCCGCTCACCCTCACCGTGGACGGATTCTCCCGGGTAGCCAACGGCGACCTGGGCTATCAGGTGCCCCTGGTGGTGGATAACGAGATTGGCCGCATGACGCAGGCTTTCAACCGTCTTTCTGACCGGATGCGCGGCCTGTTTCACCTCACCGACCGGATCAGCCGGGGCACCAACCTGCACGATGCGCTCAAGTTAGTCTGCGAGGAATTTCGTACTTTTCTACCGGTGGAATGGGTAGGGGTGCTGCTGCTCACGCCTGACCACCGCCAGGTGGCACTGGAACGGCTTTACAGCGAATCCCCCAGCAGCTTGCAGGAAAACGACCATTTCGAATTTGCGCTCGGCGCACCGGAAGCTGCGCTGGCTAAAGGGAACGCACTGGCTATCGACGACCTGGACGCCTTCTCCAGAAACAAAAGTCCCGCATTCCTGTCGGCCCAACTGGCGCGCGATGGCAAACGCTCGGCCCTGTTTATCCCCCTGCGCCACAACGGCGGAGGCGAAGCGCTGCTGGTATTCGCCTCATCCCAGGCTGGCGCTTATACGCCGGAACACGTCGAATTCCTGTCCAACCTGGCCGGCCAGGTTGGACACATTCTGGGGAAAACCCTCTTTATGGAAGGCCTGGTCGTCGCCGCCGTGGAGGGCCTGGCAAAACTGGCTGAAAGCCGCGACCCCGAGACTGGCGACCATCTGGTTCGCATGAGCCTTTATTCCGCCATCCTCGCCGAAGAGCTGGGCAAGGAGGGCCCCTACCGCGAGCGCATTACGCCGGCTTACGTGCGGGATGTATTCCGTTTCGCCCCGATGCACGATATCGGTAAGGTCGGCATCCGCGACGACATCCTGCTCAAGCCGGGACGCCTCGACCCGGACGAGCGTACCGAGATGGAGCGCCACCCGGTTATCGGTGGGCAGGTGTTGCGCCGCAGCGAAGAGCAAATGAACGCTCTCGGCCACAGCATCTTCCAGATCGGGATCGAGATCGCCGAAGGCCACCACGAGAAATTCGACGGCAGCGGCTATCCTGCTGGTTTGGCAGGCGAAGCCATTCCACTTTCAGCGCGCATCATCGCCGTAGCCGACGTGCTGGATGCCCTGACCTCGAAACGTCCCTACAAGGAAGCGTGGCCGATGGAAAAAGCCCTGGAAACCATCAACAATGATGCCGGCAAGCACTTCGATCCGGCCGTGGTCGCAGCCCTGCACCGTTCGCTGCCCCGCGTGATGGAGATATATGAGCGCCTGAAGCACGTCTGATGGAATAGCCATCCGATCACTGCCTGAAGCTATCTGGCTGACTGACCCGCAACGACTTCCCGAGCTATGAAATACCCGGCCGACAAGGCCGATGCCCAGCATGGGCAGAGAGTGCCACTGGATTACGTGCAGGACTGGAAGCTCAGCTAACCCGCCATCAGGAAGCCCTCTCCGAGCAAGTCAACTGCAGCTCCGCCAAAACACCCGAAGGCAAAGCCGCGATTGCGGATCTGTCGAACAAGATCAGCACAGTCAAAACGCGTATCGAAGAGATTGCAAACACCCAACCCAGCCGCTATTCGTCCACACTCAACACCGCAGAAGTCAGCACGCGCAATCAAGCGCCAGAAAAACCCGGCGTCGATGCCGCTTCGGCACCGAAGTCAGCCGGCACGGTTACAGGCAGTCGATTGGATGTATTTGCCTGATCGGTTTCAGGAAAAATTCATTGAAAGCATGCGCGGCGCAATAGCCGGTCACGTTTCAGAAACAGGGTGAAGCCCACCCTGTGCGACCTTCAGGGTGTGGGTTCCTTGGGCGGCCGCTTATGGAATTTCTTGGCTGGCCTTTTGCCCTGCTCGCCAGCACCGGCTCTAGGTTGGCCGCCGGGCCGGGGCTGTCCACCGGGCCGAGGCTGACCGGCCGGCCTGGATGGACCGGCTGATCTGGGTTTGCCGGCGGATGCCGGTGCGTTCCGTCGAGCGGCTGGCTCATGAGTTTCCGCTCGATTCGCGGAAGCGAGGGTAATCTCCAGTTCGTTGAGCTCATCCCACTGGGCGTCGGTTCTCAGCCGCTCCGGGATAGCCAGAAGCTCTTGCTGGCGACGACGCGGGGAAATCGGTTCCTGTTCATTCATATCGGCATTATCTCACTATCACCCCAACCTCAGAGTGAATTATTGCTTTCGTAAAGGATCCAGCAGAGAAGACAGACCATTGTGGTCCAGCTCCTGCATCAGCGCCAACAGACGGCCGATTTCACCGGAGGGAAAGCCTTCGCGGGCAAACCAGTTAAGGTACCGCCCCGGCAGATCGGCAATCAGGTGGCCTTTGTACTTGCCGTAAGGCATGACGCGGGTCACCAGGAGCTGCAAATTTTCGGAATTCATCACCATCTATAGACCCTGCGCGCTTCAACCCAACCCAACTGCACTGTAAAAACAGGTCAGGTAAGGTGCACATTGTGCCTCGTTCCGCGATGCGCTTCAAATGTTCGCTTTGAACAGGGTCTGCCTGTAAAATCAGGATGGATATTCTACACCTCATGCTCTTTCAGGTGCTCGAAGAAGGCCTCCTCCCTACCCGCTGCTCGCGTTTATACGAACCTGACGCTGATCCACGAACGAATATTTTTCCATTATAAATATCGCACATGAACCTGAATAGCTGCTCGAATTATACCCTTCCCCGTCTCAAAATTTGCATCCTGAGCGGACTGACCGTTGCCCTGGCTCTGGTGCCCGAGGCCATCGCCTTCGCCTTCGTGGCTCATGTCCATCCGCTCGTCGGCCTCTACGCCGCCTTTATCATGGGCCTCATCACCGCCGCTTTCGGCGGCCGGCCCGGCATGATCTCCGGTGCCACCGGCGCGCTGGCGGTGGTAATGGTGGCGCTGGTGGTGCAGCACGGCGTGGAATACCTGTTCGCCACCGTGGTCCTGATGGGCGTGCTGCAAATCGCTTTCGGCCTGTTGAAGCTGGGCAAGTTCATCCGCATGGTGCCGTTCCCGGTCATGCTGGGTTTCGTCAACGGCCTCGCCGTGGTGATCTTTCTGGCGCAGCTGGGGCACTTCAAAACGCCCGCGCCGGACGGCACCCTGGTCTGGATGTCGGGCACGCCGCTCTACACCATGCTGGGCCTCATCGCGCTGACCCTGGCCATCATCTACCTGCTGCCGCGCCTGACCAAGGCCATCCCCTCAACTCTGGCCGGCATCGTCGCGGTTTCGTTGCTGGTAATCTTTGCCGGCATCGACACCAAAACCGTGGGCGACATGGCTTCCATCGAAGGCGGCCTGCCGCAGTTCCACTTGCCGCAGGTGCCGCTGTCCTGGGAAACCCTCAGGATCATCTTCCCCTACAGCCTGATACTCGCCGCCATCGGCCTGATCGAATCCCTGCTGACGCTCAACCTGATCGACGAAATGACCGACACCCGCGGTATGCCCAACCGGGAATGCATGGCCCAGGGCTCCGCCAACGTCGTCACCGGCTTCTTCGGCGGCATGGGCGGCTGCGCCATGATCGGCCAGAGCATGATCAACGTCAGCAACGGCGCTACCCAGCGCCTGTCCGGCATCGCCGCCGCGCTGTTTCTGCTGACCTTCATCCTGTTCGCTTCGGAGTGGATCGAGATGATCCCGCTCGCCGCGCTGATCGGCCTGATGTTCATGGTCTCGGAAAAAACCTTCGAATGGGGCAGCCTGACCACCCTGCGCAAGGTGCCGCGCAGCGACACGTTTATCGTCGTCGCGGTCACCCTGATCACCGTGTTCACCGATCTGGCCATCGCCGTGATCACCGGCGTGATCATCGCCGCACTGGTGTTCGCCTGGCAGCACGCCAAGCACATCAACGTGCGCACCTATCTCGACGACAAGGGCTGGAAAATCTACGAGCTGGAGGGTTCATTGTTCTTCGCCTCGACGGCGGAATTCCAGACCCTGTTCACCCCCAAAGACGATCCGGACGAAGTGGTGGTGGAATTCCGCCGCGCCCGCGTCATCGACCATTCCGCTATCGAAGCCATCGACAGCCTGGCCAGCCGCTATCAGCAGGCCGGCAAGCGCCTGCACCTGCGCCATCTCAGCCCGGACTGCCTGGAGGTCCTGACCAACGCCAAGGACATGGTGGAAATCAACATGGGAGAAGATCCCCATTACCACCTTGCGGACGACAAGCTGGGGTAATCCTGCTATGCGTATAAACCAGGCCGGAACGACGGGCTTCAAACCCGGTATATTACGTTAATAATCAATGCGATGCCAGGTCAGCGTAACAGAGACTCGGTTTGACACACAAGGTGACTGGGCGCAGACTGCCGCGCATTCGCAAACCATGAAGCACCACAGGAGAAGAGAATGTCCAAGAAACGATTCCACTGCCAAGCGGTTATTCACGAAGGCATCAAAAGCATCAGCATCACCGATGACGCGCACCATTTCTGCATCACATTGGAAGACGCAGGCAATAGACTCACCGCCCTAAAAGAAGCCCTCGCCATCGGCAAATATCCTATCGCCATGGAACTGGTGGACTCCTGTGCCAAATTGATGGCCGGCCCAACCGTGAAATATCACGTCACACAACACGACGCCGAGAAGTTTCTCCATTCGCTGGATAAAGCGCTGCACCATTGAGACGCAAGCACACAAAAATGAAAGCCTCGCAGGGATGCGAGGCTTTTTGTTTGTAGCATTTTCAAGGTCGTAAATTGTGATCTTAAACACTAGCCTTGTCTGATAAGGTACCCGCCGTTCACCCGGTGTGTTTCCCGTTGCCGCTATGGCCACAGATGGCATTAAGCAGAAGTTTATGACGCAACAAATTCGACGAGTGCCCGCGAGTGATGGCGGGCCAAGATCTCTAATTAACAGCCGGCTATTTAAACCGGACGCCATCAGCGCACCCATAACAGATACACACAGCTGACGGCCACGGCCCCAAGAATGGCGATAACGGCCAGCAGCAATCGCCGCTGCAATCCCACTGCCTTGATGAGCTGGGAATTCTGATCGGCCAGCGCCTTGATCAGTTCGGCAGACGACACCATTTCCCGCTGCAGATCCGCCACATTGGCCTCGAGTGAAGACACCCGCAACTTAACGGCCGCGATGGCCCGTTCATCGGGCGTAAGCTCGTGTTCAATTTCAGCGTTGTCCGCCGTGGACTGCGTTTTTTTCTTGCCCACGACTTTCCAGAGCTTCTTGGCGCCGTCGACAACCAGCGGGGCATTGCTCACAACGTCAGCCCAAGGGACCAACTTCAGTGCGGCGAACAAGCTTATTGCCATGGTTCATCTCTCCTGTAATGGGGTTGCCTGATGTTTCGACTCCGGGCGGCAGTCAGCGTTCGTTGCGACCCGGCTCATAGCCTTCATACTGGGGCAAGTCGCCGCAGATCTCTTCCCAGTTGGCCTTCGACGTGGCGAAGATATGTGCCACAGGCCGTTCCTCGATATCCGAATCAATCGTGCCGAGCCGCACGCGGACGTCATCCGGCCTTGATTCCGACTTGCTCAGGATCGGGGAGCCGCAGATCTTGCAGAAGAATTTTGTCTGCCCTGACGTGGACTCGTAACCCGTGAGCGCATCTTCCCCGGCAGTAATCCTGAAGCCGGAAGCCCTGACGATGCCGTTAGTGGCAAAGGCGCTGCCCTGGGCCTTGCGGCATTGAGAGCAATGGCAATAAACGATGTTGCGTATCGGGCCATCGATTTCGAATCGGACAACGCCGCAAAGACAGTCCCCTGTAACCATGTCAGCTCCTTTGTAAAGCCGGTTCGCCAAGTACGTCCGGTTCTCCGGTCCGCCGTGCGATGATCACGGCCCCGCAGGAATCGCTGAATACATTCACCGAGGTGCGGCACATGTCCAGCACGCGGTCCACCGCCAGAATCAGGCCGATCGCCTCCACCGGCAAGCCGATGGCCGCCAGAATAATGGCGATGGCGACCAGGCTGGCCGAGGGAATAGCGGCCACGCCGATGGAGGTGACCAGCGACATCAGCACGATGGTGAATTGCTGCACGAAACCCAGTTCGATACCGTACGCCTGGGCAATGAACATCGCCGCCACGCATTCATATAAGGCCGTGCCATCCATGTTGACCGTCGCACCCAACGGCAACACAAAGCTGCTGGTACGGTTGGAAACCCCCGCCTCTTTTTCCACGCATTCCATGGTAAGCGGCAGCGTGGCCGCCGATGAGCTGGTGGAAAAGGCCGTCAGCAGAGCCGGCGCCATGGCGCGATAGTGGCGCAGCGGATTGACCCGCCCGACAAAAAACAGCAGCAAGGGCAGCACCACCAGAAAATGTACCGCCAGCCCCGCCATCACGCTGATAAAAAACCACGCCAGCGGCACAAAGGCGGAATAGCCGGTGCTGGCCACCACCTTGGCAACCAGCCCGAAAATGCCGATCGGCGCGAACTGCATCACCCAGTCGGTAATTTTCATCATCACCTGGAAAAACCCTTGCCAGAAGTTGTACATGCTTTCCGCGTAGGCTTCCTCGATCTTGGTCATGAAGTAGCCGAACAACAGGCTGAAGAAAATCAGCCCGAGCATCTGGCCATCCGCAGCCGCCGCAATCACGTTGGTGGGCACCATGCGCAGGAACACCCCGACCAGATCGCCGGTGCCTTTGCCTTCGACCTTGGCGACTACGTCGCTGACATTCGCAGACATCCCGAGCAAATGCTTTGCCGGTTCGCCATCCACCATGCCCGGCGCCACCGCATTGACGATGACAAGCCCCACCAGAATGGCCAGCAGGCTGGTCGTCAGGTAATACAGCAGAGTCTTCAGGCCCAGCCTGCCGAATGCACCGCCCGAGCCGATACCGGCGATACCGACGATGATGGACGACACCACCAGCGGCACGATCAGCATCGTCAGGGCATTCAGGAACAGCGTGCCGATAAAGTCGAACGCCGCATAAAAGCGCACGCCCAGCAGTTCCGCGCTGGTTCCCGCCAGCGAACCGGCAATCACGGCCAGCGCCAGCGCAATAAGGATTTGCCAGTGCAGTTTCAGTTTCATCATCCCTGGGTACCTGTTTGAAGAGTGGGTAAATACAAGCATATCCTAACCTGATCTGCAAAATGCCTTAAAATCACGCTTTCCGATAACGAACACGAAACGCAAGCATGAGTGAAAATACACCCGACCCCTACGCCTACATGGCCGAACTGCCAGACGGCCTGAGCGAAACCGAGAAGGCCGAATTCGGCCAACAGCTGATCGAAAAGAAGCTCCAACTGGAGCGCAGCTCAGGCGCCGACACGCTGGAACGCGCCCGGCTGAAACTGGATATTGCCGAACTGCTGGTTTTGCTGGAGCGCAAGGAAGAAGCCTGGAATCTGGCGCGCGAGGCTTTCGATACCGCATTGAAAAATGAATCGTGGCAAGATGCCGTGGAAGCCTGCAACGTGCTTTACCAGACCGAACAGGCCGCCTCGATTCCCGCCCTGGGCATGGGCGTCTGGCTGGCGGTGACTTTCCCGGTCACGCCTGAACTCACCTATGCCATGCTCGACCATGTCGTCACCGAAACGCCCAACAATTCGGACGGCGCAGCGCTCGCTGCCGTCACCACGCGCTACGTGATCGACCTGCGCGCTAACGATGAAGAGCACGGAGACTGGAGCCTGCTGGCCGACAACCTCATCGCCCGCGTTGCCGAGCGCCACAGCAAAGTGCAGGATCAAAAGGCGCTGGATGCGTGGATGGACAAGCTGGGCCTGCGCGACCCGCAGGTGTTTCTGCCCCGGCTGAGTCAGGTGGTGAATGCCATCGTCGGCGATGCGTGGTGGTTTGATCGGGATGAGCTGCGGGATAAATTGCCGGATTAGTCGCTACTAGTCGTTAGGGTTGCCGAAGACAGGTAGATAGGCGCTCTCTAGGCCAGCGGCTGTTAAAGCCTTGGCTGGCTCGCCGGTTCGGACAAATCTAGGCACTGGATTATTGTGGTTAACGTTTGATATTAGCAACGTCTAAATTCACCGGCCTGTACGGCTTTTTGCGCAGGTCCGGTGGAATGACGGGTTGGGCATCATCCAGAAGATCACTTAACCCTCCTGATCTTCGTTCTTTGCTCTTTCACCAGCGGCAGTGCTGCACTAACAAATGGCAGCAAGGGGTTTTCTCTACAATGTTTGTCAATGTATAGGACAAGCGTTGTGTTGTCCGGCAGGGCTGTGAGCGGAACCTCGTAAGAAACGCTACCGAAGTTGTAGCCAGAGACAAAACCACGAAACCAAAATAGGTAGGTCTGACGGGCGACCGAATCGCTCTGCGATTCAGTCCAATTGCCACAGGACGTATTTTCGAAACTGAATAGAGGGAAAGGAGCTTCTTCCGCAGCTGTTGCAAGAAACGGAGTAATTAGAACGAGAGCAGTGATAACGGCAGTCAAGCGGATCGACAGCATGGTATATGTATCTCCAATCAAACTACTTCCCAGTTACTGGATCTTTAGAGCCGTCCTTGCCACTGTACGGGTTTACGTTACCTTTAGTTGACCAGTTGTCGTACTTGCTATGGTTCGGATTTGTGGCGTTCGATGGCGCAACGTATGTTCCATCTTTCTTTACATAGCCTTTGATACTGTGACTCCCACCGGTCGAGCTGTACCCGACGCTTGAGTGACTGCCACCTTTAGCAAATACTGGTGCAGCCGCAAGTGCTCCGACTAAAAATATGATGGCAACTTTTTTCATGGGTTTCTCCATAGCTAAAAATGGTTGGCACGTCTGAATATGATGCCCAACTTGTAGCTAACCGGATGGCCGGTGGTTTATCGGCCAGACCGGTTGAGCGTAGGGTTAGGTTTGTTTTGTTCCAATGATGAAACATGTTTGCATAATAACAACTAAGCATAAAATTAAAGCTATAAGTGTTGCACTAGCGACCGTTATAGCTTTATCAGCCAAAGGGCCAAAAATCATGAAAGCAGCAAGGGAAATGCTCGCAATCAAACTAACACCACCGACATTTACAATATCCCGTTTAACTTTCGTTAAACGCTGGATAGCCGTTGAAATTGTTATTTCAGGAGCGTTGTTTGCAATATCTATTTGGTATTTAAGCAATGAGGACTGGTATTCAACGATACTCTTCGCCAGCACAAGTGCCGCTGTTAATGTGGCGAGTAGGCTTGCAAGGAAAATAAGGATGGTCATGCTAAAACCTAACGTAAAGTAGACACCCTAAAATGCACCGGCAAAGGCACCTTCGAAGTGTATAAACTGGAAACTTGTGTGCAATGCAATGATTTCAATGAGGCACAATTTTTGTGCATCCCCTAATTATTCTGATAAATACACCATCTCATTTCTGTTGCGTATTATTTTTATATTACCCCCCCGTCCAAGTAATACTGGGGCTACGGATACATTACCCGTAACAGCCCCACTTTAATACAGGGTTTCCCCTATTTTATTCTGCTTACATAAACCAACCTCTGCCTAGCATCCCAGCATGACGCATTGAAGATGTAACCTTTTCCCGCTACGCTCCGAATACCTCAGCAAAGATGGCTTGCCATCGCTTTATCAACACACACTACGACGAGGTGGAAGATCATGGACAGACGGATGTTTATCAGACTGGCGACCAGCGGGGCAGGCATTCTGGCCTTGCCGCAGCTTTTCATGTCAGGCATGGCAATTGCGGCGGAGCGCATAGCAAAGCTCAGCAAGACCGATGCCGAATGGAAAAAACTGCTGACGTCGGCGCAATACGACGTGCTGCGCCAGGAAGGCACCGAGGCGCCGTTTACCAGCCCGCTCAACAAGGAAAAACGCGACGGCGTGTTTGCCTGCGTGGCCTGCGATCTGCCGCTATTCCCTTCTAAATTCAAGTACGACAGCGGCACCGGCTGGCCGAGTTTTTTCGATGTGCTGCCCGGCCATGTAGAAACTACCACCGACTACAAGCTGGTGCTGCCGCGCACCGAATATCACTGCGCGCGCTGCGGCGGCCACCACGGCCATGTGTTCAATGACGGTCCAAAACCCACCGGCCTGAGGTACTGCAATAACGGCGTGGCTTTGAAATTTATCGCGGACAAGGCATAAACACATGATCATCGATATCGGATTAGCATTTCTCGAAGGCCTGGCGCTGATCGCCTCGCCTTGCATTTTGCCGGTTTTGCCGCTGGTGCTTGCGGCTTCGGTCGAGGGCGGCAAGCGCAGGCCTTACGGCATCATTATCGGTTTCGTGCTGGCGTTCAGCCTGTTTGCGCTGGCTTCGCGCCAGATCGTGCTGGCGCTGGGCGTCGATCTCGACATCATCAAGAACGTTTCCCTGGTGCTGCTCGCCGTGTTCGGCCTGGTGCTGCTGTCGTCCAAGCTGTCTGAAAAATTCAGTTCGATGACGCAAGGCGCGGCCAATTTCGGCAATGATCTGGCGTCTCGCGGCGGCGATGGCCTGCTCAGCGGCGTCTTGATCGGCGCGCTGATCGGGCTGGTGTGGACGCCCTGCGCGGGGCCGATCCTAGCTGCCGTGCTGGTGCAGGTGATTCGCCAGGAGACCGCCCTCGCCGGCAACCTGATCATCGTTTCATTCGCACTCGGCGCCGGCGTGCCGATGTTTATCATTGCCATGACCGGGAGAAAAATGATGAATAAACTGGGCTTTCTCACCCGCCATGCCGAAGCGGTTCGCCGGGGGTTCGGTGTGCTGATCCTGCTGTCCGTTGCCTATATTGCTTCCGGTGTGGATGTGGAATCCCTGCTGACGACCCAGAGCACGAAAGCCCAACGGCCTGCCGGTGAGCTGGTGCTGCAGGATGGCCTGAGCACGCCCTACGCCGCGCCGGAATTCAAGGATATCGAGGCCTGGATCAACGCCAACCCACTCACCATGCAGAGCCTGAAAGGCAAAGTTGTGTTGATCGATTTCTGGACCTATTCCTGCATCAACTGCGTGCGCACGCTGCCCTACATCACCGACTGGGACAGCAAATATCGCGAGCAGGGGCTGGTGATCGTCGGCGTGCACTCGCCGGAATTCGAGTTCGAGAAGAATCTCGACAACGTCAAGGCCGCGATTGCGCAGCACGGCATCCGCTACCCGGTGGCGCAGGACAACCGTCTCTCCACCTGGTTGAATTTCAAAAACCGTTACTGGCCTGCGCATTACCTTATCGACCGGGATGGCAAGGTGGTCTACACGCATTTTGGCGAGGGCAAATACGATGTCACGGAAAACAACATCCGCTATCTGCTGGGGCTGAAAAACGGCGGCGCAACCGTCAAGGCATCGGCACCCGCCATCAACCCCGAGCAGACAGCGGAAACCTATCTCGGCTATGGCCGGGCGAATAGCTACGATGGAGATGCGCCTGCCCTGCATGACAAGGCACAGGCTTACCGCTTTCCGGATGCCCTTGCCGAAGACGGTTGGGCGCTGAACGGAAAATGGAAAGTGGGTGCAGAAAATATCACTGCGCTCGAAAATGGCGCTGCGCTGCGCCTCGACTTCAATGCGCGCAAGGTGTTCCTGGTGCTGGGCACCTCCACCGGCAAGCCGATCAAAGTTTCTATCCGGCTGAATGGCGAGGCCGTCGACCTCAATGCCGGCAAGGAGGCCGACGGCGGCGTGGTGACGGTCGAACGCAACACGCTCTACGAACTGATAGACCAGAAAATACCGAAGAACGGTGTGCTGGAAATTCAGTCAGACTCTCCAGGGCTGGAGGCTTATGCCTTTACCTTCGGCTAATGATTCATTTAAGGAGTTCCATCATGCAAACCACCAAACGTTTCCGCCACTACTTGCTCGGCAGCCTGTGCCTCTTGTTCAGCCTGACCACACTACCCAGCGCCACGGCCGCACCCGCCGAACAAACGGCGGTCTTTGCCGGCGGTTGTTTCTGGGGCGTGGATGCGGTGTTCAAGCACGTGAAGGGAGTGTCGGAAGTTGTGTCCGGCTATGCCGGCGGCAGTGAAGCCACGGCACATTACGCACAAGTCAGCGACGGCGATACCGGGCATGCCGAAGCGGTGCGCGTCCGGTTCAACCCGGAGCAGGTTTCCTATCAGCAACTGCTGCAAGTGTTTTTCAGCGTGGCGCATAACCCCACCGAGCTTAACCGCCAAGGCCCGGATACCGGCAGCCAATACCGCTCGGCGATCTTTCACACCAGCGTAGAGCAGCAGAAAATGGCGCAAAGCACCATTCAGCAACTCACCGCCGCGCGTACTTTTTCCAGGCCCATCGTCACGCAAGTCGTGCCGCTGCAGCAGTTCTATCCCGCCGAGGCATATCACCAGAACTATCTGGCATTGCATCCAACCCAGCCCTACATCGTGATCCACGACAAGCCCAAGCTGGAGCAATTGCGCAAGCAGTTCCCCGCGTTGTACACGCCAGCTGAGGCCAGCCGATAAGGGTTAGGGTTCGAATTACATTTCAAGAAAATCATTTTCCAGGGCGCGCCCTGCTATTCATGAGCAACCGCGAATCGGTTAATGAACGCCTGGCTCGGCGATTGAGGTCTTACTGAAGGGGGGCATGCGCCAGCTCAGCGAGGCTGGGCTGGCGAGGAGTTCTGGCTAGTGCTTCCAGTCCGTTTCGCGGCGTTGTTGCGGACTAAAGATTACCCGTGTTATCACATCCGGCGGGACGCCTTCATCTCTCATAATCTTGATGCCCTCGGGAATATTGCCCAGCAGCGCTGCCGCTATTCCCTTATTTACCACTGCATCCAGCTTTGTGTCGATGCGGTCGAGGCGAAAGTATTTCATGGTTTCACTCCTTACCCGGATCCGCGCTTCCAGCGCTGCGCTGGATGCGCTACGCCGGGAAACATATGCTTGCGGAATTATTTGGAACACCCTTTTGACGCTGGTTATCGCAACAAAGTTCCCTGGTGGATGGAACGACCAACCACAATACAGATTTCAATTATAGACAAATAAAGAAAAATACTTATGCATCCCATCCATCTGGATGTAAAACCCTGGTCAAAACCTGTCAAACGTTAAACAGGAAATTCATGACATCTCCGTCATGGACCACATATTCCTTGCCTTCCGAACGCATTTTGCCGGCTTCCTTGGCGCCATGTTCGCCGTTGCAGGCGACGAAATCCTCATAGGCAATAGTCTGCGCGCGGATGAAGCCACGTTCAAAGTCAGTGTGAATCACGCCCGCAGCCTGGGGTGCGGTGTCGCCGATGTGAATAGTCCAGGCGCGCACTTCCTTGACGCCGGCAGTGAAGTAGGTCTGCAGGCCGAGCAGCTTGTAGGCGGCGCGGATAACGCGGTTCAGGCCGGGCTCTTCGAGGCCCATGTCGGCAAGAAATTCCTTCTTGTCGGCCTCGTCGAGGTCGGCGATCTCGCCCTCGATGGCGGCGCAGATCGCCACCACCGGCGAGCCTTCGCGCGCGGCCAGCTCCGCCACCTTGTCGAGATGGGGGTTGTTGGTAAAGCCAGCCTCATCGACGTTAGCGATGTACATGGTAGGCTTCATGGTCATCAGGCATAGCGGCTTGAGCAGGGCAGCCTCTTCCTTGTCCGGATTCAGGTTGCGGGCGGGTTGGCCCTGGTCCAGCGTGGCGCGCACTTTTTCCAGCAGCGCCATCATGCGCACCGCGTCCTTGTCGCCGGACTTGGCCAGTTTATTGGTGCGCAGCACTGCCTTTTCGACGGTTTCCAGATCAGCCAGGGCGAGTTCGGTGTTAATCACCTCGATGTCGGAGATCGGGTCGATCTTGCCCGCCACGTGTATCACGTCAACGTTCTCGAAGCAGCGCACCACATGGGCAATGGCATCGGTCTCGCGAATGTTGGCGAGGAACTTGTTGCCCAGGCCCTCGCCCTTGCTCGCTCCGGCTACCAGGCCGGCGATATCGACGAACTCCATGATCGCATGCTGCACCTTTTGAGGCTTGACGATGACCGTCAGCGCATCGATGCGCGGGTCGGGCACTTCGACGATGCCGACATTGGGCTCGATAGTACAGAAGGGATAGTTCTCCGCTGCAATTCCGGCACTGGTGATGGCGTTGAACAGGGTGGACTTGCCGACGTTGGGCAAACCGACGATACCGCATTGCAGACTCATGAAAATCCTTTAATTATCAGTTCTATTTCAAACAAACCAGTACAGCTATTATAACCCTGTCAGCAAAGCCCGCTGCGCTTCGTCCAGGTAACACCATTCACCCTCTTTCAGCCCCAGCGCATCCAGCGTCAAATTGCCGATCGCCGTGCGGCTCAAGGCATCGCAATGATTACCGGCGGCAGCCAGCATGCGCTTGACCTGATGGTACTTGCCCTGCTCCAGCACGATCTCCAGCCGGTACTCTTCTATCTTGCGGCAGGTCAGCGCTGCCAGTGGGGCGGGTTCGTCGTGCAGCTTTACACCAGCCAGCAACAGTTCGACCAGCGCTGGCGTCACCGGCTCGTGCGTGGTGGCCGCATAAATCTTGGGGACGTGCCGCTTGGGGGAAGACTGTGCGTGAATAAAAGCACCGTCATCCGACATCAGTAATATCCCGGTCGTATCGTGATCGAGACGGCCCACCGTCTGAACGTCACGCCAGGTAAATTGTTCCGGAAACAGGGTCAGCACGCCGGGATGGTGGCTGGGTTTCCTGGAACATTCAAAGTTGGCGGGCTTGTTCAGTGCGATATAGACATGCTCGCGGTAGGTCCATGATTCGCCATAGACACTAAACTCCAGGCCATCCGTCTCAAATGTGGCGCGTGGATTGGTAATGCATGCACCAGCAATCGAAACCTCGCCCGCTGCTATCATCTGCTGGCAACCCTTGCGGGTGCCAAAGCCCTGCGATTGCAGGATGCGGTCGAGGGTCAGCTTGCTCAAGCGCCTTCCGATTTCGGTTTGGTGTGCAACTTGATCATCGCGGCGGGAAAATCGCCCGACAGCAGTTGCGGCAGTCCGGCGAGGCTGGCATCGACGGCGCTGTCGATCAGCTCCTGCTCTGCACGCTGCGGTGCATTGAGCACGAAGTTCACCACCGCATCGCGGTCGCCGGGATGGCCGATGCCGAGACGAAGACGCCAGAAATCCGGCGTGCCGAGCTGGGCGATGATGTCCTTGAGGCCGTTATGGCCGCCGTGACCGCCGCCTTTTTTCAGGCGCACCGTGCCTGGCGGCAAATCGAGTTCATCGTGCACCACCAGGATCTCGTCCGGCTCGATCTTGTAAAAACTGGCCAGTGCGCTGACGGCACGACCGCTGAGATTCATGAAGGTTTCCGGCTTCAGCAGCCAGACCTCGCGATTGTTGACGGCGAGACGTGCAGCCAGGCCATGAAACTTTTTTTCAGGCTTGAAGCTGGCGGATTTTCCTGCCGCCACGGCCTCCACCCACCAGAAGCCGGCATTGTGCCGGGTGGCCTCGTATTCCCGTCCCGGATTTCCCAAGCCCACAATCAGGCGGATTCCTGTCGTCATTTCCCGTCCCACAATGAAAAAACCCGCCGAGCGCACCCCATAAAGGTCGTATGCTCGACGGGCTCCTTACAAGCAGCCAAGCAGCTGCGAAGTGGCTTACGCCTTGGCTTCGGGCGCTTCTGCCGCTTCTGCCGCTGCTGCTGCTTCAACCGCACCGCGCGGAATGGTGATCGTCGCTACAGCCAGATCCTCACCTTTGGTCAGCGGGATCAGTTCGATACCCTTGCCCAGCTTCAGCTCGGACAGGTGAATCGAGTGACCGGCAGCCAGGTTGGCCAGATCCACTTCGATGAACTCGGGCAGGTCCTTCGGCAGGCAGGCCACATCCACTTCGGTGATGATGTGGCTGACGATGCCGGCAGAAAGCTTCACGCCAGGAGCGATGTCGGCATTTGCGAAATGCAGCGGCACCTTGATGTGAATCTTTTCTTTCGGGTTAACGCGCTGGAAGTCCACGTGCATTACTACCGGGCGGAACGGGTGCATCTGGTAGTCACGCAGCAGCACTTGCTCGGCCTTGCCGTCGAGGTTCAACGACAGAATCGTGGCGTGAAAGGCCTCGTTCTTCAGTTTGTAGAACACTTCTTTGTGGTCCAGTTCGATGGCTGCAGCATCTTTTTCACCACCATAAACCACTGCCGGGATGCGACCAGTGCGACGCAGGCGGCGGCTCGCACCCGTTCCCTGTAGCGTACGCGCGGTTGCGCTGATTTCGATTTTCATGTTGATGCTCCTAAAGTTAAAATGCCGCCCGCGACCAGGCAGCATTCGGTTTGCGCAGAGCCGGTATAAAACCGACTCCGCAAAAAATTATTCCATGAACAGCGAGCTGACCGAATCCTCGTTGCTGATCCGGCGCATCGTTTCGGCCATCAGTTCCGCCACGGAAAGCTGACGGATGCGGCTGCAATTTTTGGCATCTTCACGCAACGGTATGGTATCGGTCACGACCAGCTCATCCAGATGCGAACTCATCACGCGCTCTATCGCAGGACCGGACAACACCGGGTGGGTACAGTACGCCACCACCTTTTCCGCGCCGTGCTCTTTCAAGGCCTTAGCGGCCTCGCACAGGGTGTTGGCAGTATCGACCAGGTCGTCCATCAGCACGCAGGTGCGGCCCCGAACGTCGCCGATGATGTGCATCACCTTGGCGACGTTGGCCTTGGGGCGGCGTTTGTCGATAATCGCCAGATCCACGTCCAGGCGCTTGGCCAGTGCACGGGCACGCACCACACCACCGACGTCGGGCGATACCACGATCAGGTTCTCATAATGCTGTTTCCACACGTCGCCGAGCAGAATCGGTGCAGCGTAGACGTTATCCACCGGAATGTCGAAAAAGCCCTGAATCTGGTCGGCATGCAGGTCCATGGTCAGCAGGCGATCCACGCCGGCGCTGGTGAGCATGTTCGCCACCACCTTGGCGGTGATTGCAACGCGCGCCGAGCGCGGTCTGCGATCCTGGCGCGCATAGCCCAGGTAGGGAATGGCTGCGGTGATACGTCCGGCCGAGGAGCGCTTGAGCGCATCCACCATCACCAGGACTTCCATCAGGGTGTCATTGGTCGGGGTACAGGTCGATTGCAGCACGAATACATCCTTGCCGCGAACGTTTTCGAGGATCTCGATCATCACCTCGCCGTCGCTGAAACGACCGACCGTCGCTCGCCCAAGGCGAAGATTGAGATGTTTCACCACCTCCTCGGCAAGCCGGGGATTTGCGTTACCGGTGAAAACCATCATGCTGCCGTATGCCATGACGCGCCCTTAAAAACAAACGTAGGGACGTCGCATGCGACGTCCCTACCGGTTTGGATTACAACTGGCTGGGGAGGTAGGGATCGAACCTACGAATGCTGGAATCAAAATCCAGTGCCTTACCACTTGGCGACTCCCCATTAACTGATAAAATCGTACAAAGGATGCCTATCCAGGCCCTTTGCCACAAAACCGGCCATCTGCGCCGGCTTCACGGAAAACACTTTATTCGCTTCTTCCTGGCTCGAAAACGCGGCAAAAACACACGCTCCCGATCCGGTCATCCTGGCATCGCCGAAGGCTTTGAGCCACTCCAGGCACTCGGCGACCTGCGGATACTTCCGGCACACCACAGGCTCCAGATCATTTCTTCCGCAGCCCGTTGAAAAGTCCGACATTTTGATAGGTTTCGTATCGCGTGTCAATTCCCTGCTGGTAAAAATCTCTACCGTGGATACGGCTACCGACGGCACCAGCACCACATACCAGGCAGGCGGAAGCACCACCGGCTGGAGTTTTTCGCCCACACCTTCGGCAAAGGAGCTCTCGCCGAACACGAATACCGGCACATCGGCACCGAGGCGCAAGCCCAGCTCCTGCAACATCTGGCGGCTGAGATTCAGGTCCCACAAGCGATTCAGCGCCAGCAGCACCGTAGCGGCGTCGGAACTACCCCCACCCAGGCCGCCGCCCATCGGCAAACGCTTCTCCAGGAAGATATCCGCGCCCAGACGGCATCCGGTTTCCTGCTGTAGCAGACGCGCAGCGCGCACGGTGAGATCCTGTTCCGGGTCCAGGCCGGGAAGCGGATTCACCCGCCGGATCACGCCATCATCACGGACAGTAAAAGAAAGGCTATCGCCGTAATCGACGAAACGAAACACCGTTTGCAATAAATGGTAGCCGTCCGGACGCCGACCCACCACATGCAGAAACAGGTTCAGCTTGGCCGGGGCGGGGAAGGTGGTCATGGCAGCACCCAGTCATCGATCACCAACCGGACCCGCAGGCGCTCGTCCAGCGCCACCTCCAGTTTGGCTGGCAGCAAGGTTCCCTGCACCATTCGGTAACCGAGATAGTCAACGCGCCAGCCATCCTGACGCAGGGCACGAAGCTGCCGCTTATCGTCCAGTTCGCTTTCCGCCACGCTATCCGGTGCGGAGCGGCCCATCACCCAATATTGCAGGCCGCGCGCCGGCAGGCGCCAGCCCAGCACTTCTTCGGTCAGGCTTTCCACGTCCGCGGCTCGGTAACTCTGCCCATCTGCGGTCTCCAGCGAAGCGCCGGCAGAATTGTTCACAATCCGGGCGACGCCCTGCCCTAACGGAGAAAGAATAAAAATCTCGTCCTCCTCGGCAGCGTGACTCCAACGCAACGAACCGGAAAAACTCTCTCCGTTGTGCGACACAGCGATCCGACCTGACAGCCGGAACAAACCCTCTGCACCGCTACTAGACTGTGGGCGGGCGGCCGATTCAAGCTCCAGCGGCGGCACCGGCAGTGCAGCGCAACCCCATAGCAGCATGGGGAAAAAGAGGGCGGCGAATAAACCTTTAATGAGGTGAGGGGTAAGGGGTGAGGGGTGAGGGGAAAGGTCAAAACCGGTGCGGTGGGGGTTTTGACTCTCCGCCTCACCCCTCACCTTCTCACCCCTCACCCCTAACAACGCCTCACCGCACCGCAGGAATATATTTCTTGATGACATTCAACAGCGTTTCGTGGCCGGGATTTTCCTTCAGGGCGGCGCGCCAGATTTTTTCTGCCTCTTCGCGCTTGCCCCTGGCCCACAGGACTTCGCCCAGATGCGCCGCGATTTCCGCATCTTGCTGACCGGTGTAGGCGCGCCGCAGAATGTCCTCAGCCTTTTCGAGCTGCCCCATGCGGAAATTCACCCAGCCCAGACTATCCATGATAAAAAAATCATCCGGCGACAGTTCAAGCGCCTTTTCGATCAGCTGCCGCGCCTCATCCAGCCGCTCGGTGCGATCCGCCAGAGTGTATCCCAACGCATTGTAGGCATGGGCGTAATCGGGCTTGATCTGGATCAGCTTGCGCAGATCCTGCTCGAGAATGTCGATCTTGCCCAGCTTTTCCGCCGCCATCGCATGGTCGTAGAGTAGATCAGGGTAATTCGGCAGCTTCTCCAGCGCCTTGCCCAACAAATCGAACGCCTCGCCGTAAGCCTTGGCATCCCGCAGCAAATGCGCCTCCGCCACGACAACCTGAACCCGCTGCTGATTGTTCTGCACCGTGATCTGTCTGAGGTGCTGACGTGCCTCCGGAAGCTTGCCCTGTTTGGCCAGCATCACCGCTTGGCGGATTTGCGCGGGAATATACTGCTCGCCCCGCTCGACCGAAGCATACCAGTCTGCGGCTTCCTCGTAGCGCCCACGCTCATCGAACAACTGGCCGAGATACATGCGCACCATGGCTTCATCGCGATATTGGCTGGCCAGCGCCTGTTTCAGGTGTTTCTCTGCGGCGTCGTAATCCTTGAGCTGCATCGCCAGCAGACCGACAGACAAACTCACCTCGGGATTTCCAGGAAGATCGTTGAGCAGCTTTTCAAACTGGGCACGCGCCTCGGCATATTGGCGGTCGCTCACCAGCAAACGGGCATAAGCCAGCCGCACATCCTGCATTTTGGGGTAATCGCCAAGCAGGTTCCGGAAGAACTGCAATGCCTCCGAGATGGAACTACGTTGCAATAGCTGGCCCTGAAACAGCGCCGCCGCCTCCCAATTGGGACGGAGCCGACTTGCCTCGCGAACTTCATGCAATGCCAGTTCATTCTGGCCCGCACTCCATGCCGCATAGGCAATAGTGAAATGCGCTTCAGCGTGATTCAGATAAGGCGCGGCCAATTCCTGCACCAGAGCCAGGGCAGCCGGCTTATCCTTCTGCCGCGACAGCATCTGATTCAAATGCAGCAGTGCCCCGCCAACGTTGTCGCCTTCTCCTGCCAGCAATTTCTCAAGATGGGGCTTAGCTTCCTGCAAGCGACCGCTGCTCAGCAGAATCCCCGCCACAGCCTGCCTCGCCTGGACTTCGTCCGGGTCGGTCTGTTGCCACAGCGTGGCTGCCTCCAGTGCCTGCGCTTCCTGCCGTGACTGCAAGGCCATCTCGGCAGCCCGTTTTGCCAGGCGCGGATCGCGCGTTGTTTTGGCCATATCCAGCATACCTTCGGTGGCCAACCCCATGTCACCACGCTGTCCGGCAACCTCCGAAACCAGGTACTGAAACAGGAGAGGCCTGGTCAAGTCGACCTTGGGCAGCACCGGGATTCGCTCTACGCGCTCCGGTTGAGCAACGGGCTGAACGACTTCTTTCGGCGACAGTTGGGCGCACCCGGCAGCAACCAGCGCGATGGGGGCCAGCAAGAGATATTTAAATTTCATCACAGGGATATAATAATCCTAGAAACCTTAGTTGGACGGGGTGGAGTGTGCGGTTTTGGGGGTGCAGGGCAAGACGCAACGACGCGGAATGGTCGTTCCATTCCAAGGAGTTGCAACGCCGCCATACGCCGCAAAAACCGTGCAATCCATCCCGTAGCGGGCTCAACAACCGGGTGAAACGGTAAATCATGAAGAAATTTATTGCAATCACGGTGTCGCCTAGAGGCGCCTACTTTCGGTAAATATTCAGCCGAGCGGTCAACTGAGGTTTCTAGGATGATGCAGTTGGCAAATGCGCTCTTTACGCGTACCCCATATTAGGACATATTTGCTCTTTTTCAAAGCAACCAAGGCATGACGAAGATTACTGTTTCCGCCAAAAACCTTTCCCGCCGCTACGGCGCCCGCTCCGCCGTGCAGAACATCGGCTTTGAACTGCGCCAGGGTGAGGTACTGGGTCTGCTGGGGCCGAACGGCGCCGGAAAGACCACTACCCTGCAAATGCTGGCAGGATGTCTGGCTCCCAGCACTGGCAGCGTCGAAATCTGCGGCATCAACCTGCTGGAGAATCCGCGCGAAGCCAAGGCCTTACTCGGCTACCTGCCGGAGACCCCGCCCCTGTACCGGGAACTGGCCGTGGATGAATATCTCCGCCTTGCCTCGCGACTGCACCGCATTCCCAAGAATGAAATCGCAGATGCTGTTGACAAGGCCCGGCAGCGCTGCGGCCTGACCGAAGTCGGAAAACGTCTGATCGGCAATCTGTCCAAAGGCTACCAGCAGCGGGTCGGCATCGCCCAGGCGATCGTACACAATCCGCGCGTGGTGATTCTGGATGAGCCCACTGTCGGCCTCGACCCGATCCAGATCCGCGAGATCCGCAGCCTGATCCGCGAACTGGGTGGCGAGCACAGCGTGATCCTGTCCACCCACATCCTGCCGGAAGTGGAAAGCGTGTGCGACCGCATTCAGATCATGCACCAAGGCAAGCTGGTATTCAGCGGCGACATGGCAGCTCTGAAACAAACTTACCCTGATCAAGCCAACCTGGAAGAGGTTTTCATCCAGCTGACAAAGAAAGAAGGAAGCGCATGATTTTCACCATTGCCGCCAAGGAACTGAAAATCCTGTTCAGCGGGCCGATGGCCTGGATTATTCTGGCTGTACTGGAGATCATCCTCGCCTATTTTTTTCTGAACCAGGTCGATGCCTTTCTGACGATCCAGCCGCAGCTGACCGCCCTCGCCAACCCACCGGGTGTTACCGAGCTGATTGTGACGCCTCTGTTCGGCAACGCCGCAATCATTTTGCTGATGGCGGTGCCGCTTCTGAGCATGCGCCTGATCGCCGAGGAAAGGCGCAACCAGACTCTTAACCTGTTGCTGAGCGCGCCAGTTTCAGTCAGCGAGATCATCCTCGGCAAATTCCTCGGCCTGATGGCTTTCCTCTCCCTGTTTATCGGCCTGACCGCGCTGATGTCGCTGTCGCTGTATGCCGGCGCAACGCTCGACCCCGGACTGCTGGCCGGCAACATCGTCGGCCTGGTGCTACTGGCGGCCAGCTTCGCCGCGCTCGGCCTGTACATTTCCAGCCTCACGGCACACCCGCTCATCGCCGCGATGGGCACTTTCGGCGCACTGCTTGGCCTGTGGATCATCAACATGTCAGCGCGCGACGCCGACAGCTGGCTGAACACCCTTTCGCTGCTGAAGCATTTCGAATCGTTCAACCGCGGCATCATCAATAGCGCAGATGCCGCCTACTTCGTGCTGTTCATCGCTTTGTTCCTGGTGCTGACGGTGCGCCGGCTCGACAACGACAGGACGCACGGCTAATGAAACCCACCAATCCATCCCGCTTCCAGTTGCGTCTGCAAAGCGCCCTCTTTCTCGTCCTGTTCCTCATCGCCGTCGGCCTGCTAGTCACCCTTTCCCGTGAATACACGACGCAACGAGATCTCACCCGCAACAGCCGCAACTCGCTGAGTCAGGCCAGCATCGACGTGCTCAAGAGCCTGCCCGGCCCGGTCACTATCACCACCTACGCCACCCAGCAGGATCCCCGGTTGGGCGATGTGCGCAAAATCATTCGCGAATTCATCGGCCTCTACAGCCTCACCAAGCCCGATCTCACGCTCAAGTTCGTTGATCCGGCGGAGCAGCCGCAGTTGACGAGAGCGGCCGGCATCCAGGCCAACGGCGAAATGGTGGTGGAATACCGGGGGCGCAGCGAACACCTCACCACCCTGAACGAGCAGATGCTGACCTCTCTCCTTACCCGGCTGGCCCGCGCCGGCACGCGCATGGCGTTCTACCTGGACGGACACGGTGAACGCAAGCTCGACGGCATGGCCAACCACGACCTCGGCGATTTCGGCAAGAAACTGGAAGCCAAGGGATTCAAGACGGCAAGCCTCAACCTCACCCTGGCCCAGAATGTACCCGACAACGCCAGCCTGCTGATGATCGCCAGCCCGCAAGTGGATCTGATGCCAGGGGAAGTAGAAAAGCTGAAAACGTACCTGGAAAAGGGTGGCAACCTGCTCTGGCTGATCGATCAGGAACCGCTGCACGGCTTGCAGCCGCTGGCTGAAATGCTGGGACTGATTCTGACGCCCGGCACGGTGGTAGACCCCTCCGCCCAGCAGCTCAACGCCGCTCCGACCATTGCCCTGGGCGCCGTTTACGGACGCCACCCGGCGACACTGGGCTTCAATCTGGTTACGGCATTCCCCTACGCTCGCACTATCGGGTACAGCGAAGGAAAAGGCTGGCAGACCACCCCCCTGATCGAGGTCGCACCGCAGGGATGGGTGGAAACCGGCAAGCTCGACGAGACCCTCGCCTACGATAAGAACCGCGACACACCAGGGCCGGCAACCATCGCCATCGCCCTTGAACGCAGCGTGGAAGACCAAAACCAGCGGGTCATCGTGGTCGGTAACGGCGGCTTTCTCTCCAACACCTATCTCGGCAACGGCGGCAACCTCGACCTCGGCCTCAACCTGTTCAACTGGCTGGCCGGGGATGACACCCTCATCACCATCCCGACCAAGGCCGCCCAGGACACCAGCCTTAACTTGAGCAAAACCTCCGCGGCGGTGATTGCCATCGGCTTTCTCATCGTCCTGCCGCTGGCATTTATCGGCATCGGCATCGGCACCTGGTGGCGACGGCGCAAGGCATGAAATACAGAATCTTGCTGAATCTCGTGCTGGCCGCGCTGGTCGCTGCCCTGATTCTGCTGGTCTGGCTCAAGCCCAAGCCCACGGTCCAGACGGAATTCAAGCTCTCTACCCTCGCCAGCGCCAGTGTTAAACGCATTACCATCGAGAAGCCCGGCCAGCCGGCAATCGTGCTGCAAAACAATCCAGCTGGCTGGCGCCTGATCGCCCCATTCCAGGCACGCGCGGAGAGAACGACAGTCGGACGCCTGCTGGAAATCCTTGCTGCCACCAGCCTCCAGCGCTTTCCCGCCACCGATCTTGGCCGCTTCCAGCTCGACAACCCCCTGCTACGACTCACGATCAACGACCAGAAATTCAGCTTCGGCACTCAGAATACGCTGACCGGCGAGGTCTATGTCGCCACGAATGGCGGCGTCCATCTGGTTGCGCCCAGCTATCTCGTTTATACGATGAAAATGCCTGCCGATTTCGCTGCCCGCGCCTTTCTGGCTGAGGAAGAAAAGCTGGCCGGCTTCGAGTTTGTGGATCTGAATCTCAGCCAGAACAGCGATGGCAAATGGTCAGTTTCCCCCGCCCGTCCGAACTGGAGCCAGGACGATATCAACCGCTGGGTGGACGAATGGCGTCACGCCTCCAGCCTGGTTACCCAGCCCTACGACGGTACGCCCGCACAGGAATCCTTCACCCTGCGCCTCGGCGATGGCAAGCTCATACCCTGCAAAATCCTGCGGCATGAACCCGAACTGGTGATCCTGCGCGAAGACGAGAAACTGCAATACCATTTCCCCGCCGAAATTGGGAAACGTTTGCTCCGCCCCGGGAAATAATCACGCCATGCCAGAACTGCCCGAAGTCGAAACCACCCGTCGCGGCCTGGAACCCCACCTTGTCGGCCAGCGCATTCTGACTGCTATCGTCCGCCATACCGGCTTGCGCCATCCGGTGCCGGAAACGCTGAAACAAGTCCTGCCCGGTTTAACCCTGCGCAGCATCGAACGACGCGGCAAGTATCTGCTGCTGGATTGTGGCGAGGGCTGGCTAATCCTGCACCTTGGCATGTCGGGCAGTCTGCGCATCCTGCCCGCCTCTACGCCGCCAGAGAAGCACGACCACTTCGATCTGGTAGTGGAAAGCGGCCAGTGCATGCGACTGCGCGATCCACGCCGCTTCGGGGCAATACTATGGACGACGGCGCCACCGGAAGCCCATCCACTCCTGGCCAAACTCGGTATCGAGCCGCTGACGCCTGCGTTCGACGGCAATTTTCTCTACCGGGTATCGCGCGGTCGCCGGACCCCGATCAAGCAATTTCTGATGGACGGCCACATCATTGTCGGTGTCGGCAACATCTACGCAAACGAAGCGCTGTTTTCCGCCGGCATCAGCCCGAAAACCGCGGCCGGGAGGTTGGGCAAAGCGCGCTGCACCAAGCTGGCGGCTTTAGTGAAGGACATCCTGAATCTGGCCATTGCCGCGGGCGGCAGCACCCTGCGCGATTTCGTCAACAGTGCCGGCAACCCCGGCTATTTTCAGCAGCAATATGGCGTCTATGGCCGCACCGGCCAGCCCTGCCTGCGTTGCGGCATGACAGTACGCCAGTTACGCCAGGGGCAACGCTCCACCTTCTACTGCCCCGGCTGCCAGAAATAGCGCCTGGACACGCCTTAAAATATCGGCGAATCGCGCTGATTAATTTAACAAGAATATGCTATTAATCCAGGCTTGAGGTTTTCAGTGGTCTACCCGAATGCCTTGATGGCCAAGCATAATGCGACACGCGCTCTGACACAGCAAAAACAGAGGCACGGATCAGGTTAAATAGGCTTAGTACCCTTTTTTCCGGTAGAGTTCGTAATTACCAAATTTCAACCGGTTTTGAAATGTCCAGTGGAGTCGGGACGATTCAGCTTTTAGTAGAAAAATAGCCTGTTGCCGTATGACAGCACAACTGCCTTTTCGGGCTGAAATCTGCCGCCTTGGCCTGTGCAGGAGCTCCCTGAAAAACGTTGCTCTATGATTTTTGGCGAGTGACAGTATGCGAGGAGAAGAGAAGTGATAAAAACATTCCTTGGCAAATCCTTTGGCTCTGAGAGGGCTAAGGAGCCATCATCGGGAAACACCACCCAGACGAGGATCGACCTCGATCAGATCAGGACACTGATCGAATTTTTCCCGATCGGGAAAAAACTGCGCTATTACCCCGAGTTCCAGAAGGAAATTGTTTTCGACACATTTGTCATCGCCTACTGCGTGAATGGGAGTTTCATCTACTCCGGGGAAGCGATCGATCGCGACTCTCAAGGCTATCCGACGGCGTTCTGTGCAGGGGAAAACGAAGAGCGAATACCCGTTTCCGATCTCAAGCTGTTTCAGTTGCTCGTTCCGGACACGTCCGACCTTGAGATGAAGCTCGATTATCACCGGCGTGCGCTTATTGGCCGAAAACGGCAATTTAACAAGGGCAATTCCATTTCCCTGATATCCAATGCGGGTGCCAAGGGCGTGTCGACTGTAGATACCGTGGTGGCGAAGCAGATCGCACTGCCCGATGGCCCTTACGCGCATGCGCAAATGGTCTTGCTGATGCCGGAACTGGATACCCTGGCTGTTACCGATCAACGAAAGAAGGCTCGTGCGAAAATCTGTGCTCCGGTGGCGGTGTCTTTGCCGGAAGGGAAGTTATCCGGGCCCTGCACGATTTATGATTTATCCGAGAACGCTGTGCGTATCCGTGTGCGTGACCGCGATACAACGATGCCTGTGATGCCACGGGGTAGCGAAGTGATCCTTGACATCGATCTCGGTGAAGCGAAACGGCACTACACTATCAAAGGATCGGTAATCCGCAGCTCGCCGGAGACCTGCGCTATTAAGCTGGAGGGGCTGTTCAAGGACGGAAGGCTACGCAGCTTCGATCCGCTGGACCTTCTGGAGTTGAAGACTGGGTTGCTCAACTACGGCGCGTGAATCGAGCAGATGTTCGCAGAAGCTTGATGGTTTGATTGCCCTCAGGAACGCGTTCTCAACTGGGAAAGAAGCAACTAAAGAGGTCCGCTTCAATTAACCTTTTAGAAAACTCCGGGGTCTTGCATAGCAACAAGAATTTCCCAAACAACCACCCACAACCCCACACAAATATTCGCCTTGACGCCGCTTAAACGTCAACTGAAGGCACGTAAAGCAAGCGTGGGAGGATACCCTTCACCCTCGCCACTCAATTTTTGGATGCCCCAGCTGCCAGAAGTAACGTTGAATACCCACCTTAGAATATTGATAAATCACGTTGATTGCGTTGTGTTTTGTGATAAAGTTTAACCCACTTGAATAAATCATCCCCCGGGGGAAACATGGCACACGATGATCTGGTCGCGCATTTCGAAGCCTACAGCGCTTGGCGCAGCCGCCTGACTGACAACGTCGGCGACTTTCGCAACTGGCTCAACGAGCAGGAACTGAACGACGCGCAAACGGATCAGCGCATCCAGCACTTGCTCGACCGACTCCACGACGACAAGCTCAACGTGGCCTTTGTCGCCGAATTCTCGCGCGGCAAATCCGAGCTGATCAACGCCATTTTCTTTGCCGATTACGGCCAGCGATTGCTGCCTTCGAGCGCCGGGCGCACCACCATGTGCCCGACCGAACTGATGTACGAGGAAGGTCGCGAACCCTGCATCCAGTTGCTGCCCATCGAAACCCGTGGCGCCGACACCACCACCACGGAGTACAAGCGCTACCTCGACGAATGGAAAATTCTGCCGCTCGACATCGAGTCGAGCGATGCCATGGTCAATGCCTTCCTGCAGGTGAGTCAAACCAAGCGGGTCAGCCTGGATGAAGCCGCACGCTATGGCCTGTATAACGAAAAAGATGAAAATAACATCGTTACCGTGCATGAAGACGGCACGGTGGACATTCCCTGCTGGCGCCATGCCATCATCAACTTCCCGCATCCGCTGCTGAAGCAGGGCCTGGTCATCCTCGACACGCCGGGTCTCAACGCCATCGGCACCGAGCCGGAACTGACCCTGAACCTGCTGCCCAACGCTCATGCAGTGTTGTTCATTCTCGCCGCCGACACCGGCGTCACCAAGTCCGACATCGAAGTCTGGCGCAATCACATCGGCAACCAGCAGGGGCACCAGAAGGGTCGCCTGGTGGTACTGAACAAAATCGATGGCCTGTGGGACGAGCTAAAAACTACCGAGGCCATCGAAAGCGAACTCGACAAACAAGTCACCACCAGCGCCAGTCTGCTCGGTATCAAGCCTGATTATGTCTTCCCTGTTTCCGCACAGAAGGGGTTGCTCGCCAAGATCAATCAGGACGAACCTCTACTCGAAAAAAGCCGTTTGCTGGCGCTGGAAAAATCGCTCAGCGACGAGCTCATCCCCTCCAAGCAGGAAATCGTCCGGGACAATACCCGAGGTGAAGTCGAGTACATGGAGGAAAACATCCGCTCGATTCTGGATGCGCGCCTTGCCGGCGTACGCGAGCAACTGGATGAACTGCTCGGACTGCGCGGCAAGAACGAAGACGTGATCGAGCACATGATGTCCAAAGTGAAGAAGGACAAGGAGGATTTCGAAAAAGGCCTGCAACGCTTCCAGGCGCTGCGCAGCGTATTCTCCCAGCAGACCAACATCCTGTTCGCTCACCTCGGCATGGATGCGCTCAAGACCGAGGTCAAGAAGACCCGTGTCGCCATGGTCGAAGCCAAATTCACCAAGGGCATGCGCGATGCCATGAGCCAATTTTTCAAGGACGCCAACGACAACATCGCCCAATCCGCCAGACAGGTCGAAGAAATCAAGGGCATGATGGGCGCGATGTACAGGAAATTCAACGAGGAGCACGGCTTAAGTCAGACGGCTCCCGCCCAATTCTCGACCCTGAAATATCACAAGGAAATTGCCCGGCTGGAAAAAGCCTACAACGAGCACTTCAACACCGTGCTCAACATGCTGACTCACGAAAAATTTTCCATCACCACGAAATTTTTCGAAACCTTGGCGAACCGGGTGGTGCATGTATACGAAGTCGCAAACAAGGATGTGGAAAACTGGCTGAAGGCGATCATGGCACCGATGGAAACCCAGGTACGCGAGCATCAACTCCATTTGCGCCGCCGCCTGGAAAGCATCAAACGCATCCACAAGGCAACCGACACACTGGAGGACCGTATTTCCGAACTGCAATACATGGAAGGCGGTATCCTCCAGCAGTTGCAGGATTTGTCCTTGCTGCAGCAGCAGATTGCCAACTCGCTTGCCTACGAGCAAGAAACACAGCCCGTTGCGGCAAGCGCCTGAAATTTCAGCCAAATAAAAAACGGCGACATGGACTCCATGTCGCCGTTTTTTTATCCAGACCCAGGTTTGGTTTAACCCTTGGCTTGTAGCGCCTCATACTTGGCCTGCAGCTCTTCCTTGCTTTCCACCTGGCTGGGATCGAGGATGCAGCAATCAACCGGACAGACGCTGACGCACTGAGGCTCGTCGTAGTGCCCCACGCACTCGGTGCACAGACTAGGGTCGATCACGTAGATTTCATCTCCCTGCGTAATTGCACCGTTGGGGCACTCAGGTTCACACACATCACAGTTGATGCACTCATCGGTAATCATCAGAGCCATATCAGTTTCCTTCCAAAAAATTAAGAAAAAATCTTGTGTTGCAGCCTTGCCTTGACTGAGGGTTGCACAAACTGGCTGACATCCCCGCCCAGCAGCGCAATCTCCCTGACCATGCCGGCCGAAATAAACATATATTGATCCGATGGCGTCAGGAATACCGTTTCGACCTCGGAGTACAGGCTCCGGTTCATTCCCGCCAGCTGAAATTCGTATTCAAAATCCGAAACTGCGCGCAAGCCCCGCAGCACCACGCGCGCATCGTTCTCGCGCAAGAAATTCATCAGCAGCCCGGAAAATCCCACCACTGTTACCTTGGGCACATCGGCCAGGACTTCCCTCGCCATGGCCACCCGCTCTTCCACGGTAAAATAGGGCTTCTTGCTCTGGCTGTCCGCTACCGCGACGATCACCTCGTCGAACAATCGAATAGCACGCCGTACCAAGTCCTCATGGCCGAGGGTAATCGGGTCGAATGTACCAGGGTAAACCGCTCTAAGCGCCATGGGGCCCTTCAGTTTTTCGCTTCAGCAAACAGTAAAATACATTACCCGCCCGACCGTTGCGCCAGACTTCCCATCCTTCACCCGGCTCAAGCTCCTGTTCGGTTTCAGCGTAAACAAAACCATCGGTCGCGAGCCGGTCCGGAAGAAGGGGCAATAATAACGGTAAAATTCCGTGGTGGAAAGGTGGGTCGAGAAAAATCACATCGAACGCTTTCCCTTCACGGGAGAGAGTTTTTAGCCCATCCCCCGCCACCAGATCCAGTCGATCCGCACCGAGTTTGCGCGCATTTTCCTGCAAGGCCTTCAGCGCCTGCGGGTTCTGTTCAACCATCACCACCCGTTTTGCCCCGCGTGAAAGCGCTTCGAACCCCAGCGCCCCACTGCCGGCAAACAGGTCAAGACAGGTCATGCCGTCCAATGTTTGGCCCAGCCAGTTGAACAAAGTTTCCCGCACCCGATCCGGGGTCGGGCGCAAACCCTCTGCTTGCGGGAAATTGATCAGGCGGCCACGCCATTCGCCGGCGATAATTCTGACCTTGCTCTGCTGCACCAAGGACTATTTCGCCTCGTCCGCACCGACGACCACGGTCGCCATGTTATCCGGCTGGATGCGGCGGGTAAAAGCATCCCTGATTTGGGCAACCGTCACTTTTTCAACATTGCCGGAAAAGTCATCCAGATAGGAAAGTGGCAGCCGGTAAAACCCGATTACAGCCAGGTAATCGAGGATTTTTTTATTGCTGTCCAATCGCAACGGAAAGCCCCCCACGATATTTTGCCTGGCCTTCTTCAGCTCGTCCTCAGTTGGCCCTTTGGCTATGAAATCCCGCAAGGTTTTGCGCACTACGACCAGCGCCTCTTCGGCTTGCTCACGCTTGGTCTGCAGGCCAATCTGGAACGGCCCGCTTTGCTGCAACGGCAGAAAATAGCTATAGACGCTGTATACCAGTCCGCGCTTTTGCCTGACTTCCTCGATCAAACGCGAGGCGAAGCCGCCCCCGCCCAGGATGTAGTTGCCGACATAAAGCGGGAAATAATCTGGGTCTGTGCGCGTCATGCCCGGCTGCCCGATGAGAATATGGCTCTGCGTGGCGGGATGGGCTATTTTACGAGTTTCCCCCATGGACATGGCCACCACTGGCAAGGACTGCAGCTCGCCTTCAGCCCGCGGCAAAGCCGCTGTTAGCTGAGCGGCAATTTCTCTGGCCTGAGCCGGAGTAACATCGCCGATCACGGCAACAACTGCCTCATCAGCGCGATAATGCGCGCGGTAGAAACCAACCAGATCCTCGCGTCGCAGTGCGGCGATCGATTCCGGCTCAACCATGGAGGATAGCGCATAAGGATGGGTTCCATAGATCATAGAATTGAACAACCTCCCAGCGATGAAGTCCGGTTGGGTCTTGGCTTCCTTGAGTTCAGCGATGGATCGGGTTTTCTCCCGCGCCAGCACCGCCTCAGGGAAAGCCGGGAATTGCAGCGACTTGGCCATGATCTCCAAAGCCTGGCCGCGCTCCCGCTCGCCACTCAAAGTGCGCAGGCGCAGTCCGGCTCGATCCTGATCGAAACTGCCACCCAGGCTGGCACCGATATCGGCCATTCGACGGGAAATCTCTTCCTCGGTCATCCCTCCAGCGCCCAGGGTAAGCAGATGATGCGTCATGCTCGCCAGGCCCGGGCTGGACTTGTCATCCCGGCTGTCACCGGCAGGAAACTCGACGCTGACATCCAGCAACGGCAGGTCGTGGTTCTCGATGAAAATCACACGCACGCCATTGTCCATCCGCCAATGCTGAATCGGCAATGCCGCTTGGGCGGCGGTGGCAACGAGCAGCAGACCAGCAAAAACCAACTCCATGAATTTAATGTGCATGACGTCCTCCCGAAACAGGTTTCACCGGCTTCACGCCATCCATCGGTTGCGGGTCGAGCACCGCCACGGTAAGGCGGTCGTCGATCAGGTACTTGCGCGCCACCTCCTGCACTTGACCGGCGGTGACCACCTTGAGTTTCTCAAGGCGCGTTTCCAGCGTGTTCAGAGGCAGTCCAGCTGTTTCCACCTCGCCGATCAGCATCGCCTGGTAGAACATCGAATCGCGCTGATAGACCTGAGCTGCGATCACTTGTGCCTTGACACGCTGCAGCTCCTCCTCGGTCACCCCATCCCGTTTGATCTTCTCAATCTGCTCGCGGATTGCCGTTTCCAGTTCGGCAACACTCTTGCCCTCGGCGGGGGCTCCGTCCAGGATGAACGTCGAAGGTCCGCGCGAAATCAGGTCATACCCGGCCCCGGTCGACACCGCAACCTGCTGCTCCCGCACCAGCGCCTGATTGAGTCGCGCCGAGGCATGGCCGTCCAGCACGCCTGCCAGCACCTCCAGCGAGTAAGGCTCGTGGTCGTTAACCGGATCTCGCAGGGAGGGCGTGTGGTAGCTCATGGCAAGATAGGGCAGCTTGGCGGGGGCTTTAACGGTCACACGCTTGATGCCGCGCTGATCTGGTTCGGCCTGGGGTTTGCGCTGGGGCAGGGCAACCGGACGAATTTTGCCGAAATAACGCTTGGCCAGTTTCAGCACCTCCTGAGGTTTGACGTCTCCCACTACCACCAACGTGGCATTGTTTGGCGCATACCAGCGACGATACCAATCCCTGGCATCGTCTGCTGTCATGTTTTCCAGATCATTCATCCAGCCGATGATCGGGTGATGGTAAGGATGAGCCTCGTAGGCTGCCGCCATCAGTGTTTCATAGACCAGCGCCTGCGGTTTGTCTTCTGTGCGCATTCGCCGCTCCTCCATCACCACCTTGATCTCTTTCGCAAACTCCTGCGGCAAAAGTACCAGGTTATGCATCCGGTCGGCTTCCAGTTTCAATGAAAGCTCCAGCTTCGATTTTTGTAGCTGCTCAAAATAGGCCGTGTGATCACGGCTGGTGAAAGCGTTTTCCCGTCCGCCAGCCGCCGCGACAATCTTCGAGAACTCACCGGCAGGGACCGCCTTGGTTCCCTTGAACATCATGTGTTCCAGGACGTGCGCCACGCCGGTCGTGCCATTGAACTCATCCATGCTACCGGCGCGATACCATACTTGCGAAACCACCACTGGCGCACGATGGTCTTCCTTGACGATCACCTTCATGCCATTGGCCAGCTTGTATTCATGGACAGTCGCCATGGCCTGGAACGGTAATATCGCCGCCAGCAACCAGATGCACCGGATCAATGTTTTTTTACGCTGCACAAAACCTCCTAATCGCCTAAAATGACGAAGTTGTGAATTATAGCCTACCTTGAGACCACCATCCCCCATGCTAAGTTTCTTCAAATCCGACAAGAAAGCCGATGAAAGCCTGGAACAGCCCCAAGGCTGGGCGGCCAGACTGAAACAAGGGTTAGCCAAAACCCGGGACATCCTGAATACGCCGGTTTCCGGTCTGTTCGCCGGCGGCAAGATCGACGAGGCGTTTTACGAGGAGCTAGAAACCGTCCTGCTTTCCGCCGATGTCGGTGTCTCCGCCACCCAATACCTGCTCGATGACCTGAGAAGCCGCGTCAAGCGCGACAAGCTGGATGATGCGGCGCAACTCAAGCAGGCTTTGCGCGATGGCCTACAGACCTTGCTCACCCCGTTGGAGTCGCCGCTATCCCTGTCCGGCCACAAACCCTACGTCATCATGATGACAGGCGTTAACGGCGCCGGCAAAACCACCACCATCGGCAAGCTGGCCAAATATTTTCAGGCCCAGGGAAAATCGGTGTTGCTCGCCGCCGGCGACACCTTCCGCGCTGCAGCGCGCGAACAACTGCAGGTATGGGGAGAACGCAACAATGTCACGGTCATCACCCAGGAAGGCCAGGACTCCGCTGCCGTGATCTTCGACGCGATCCAGGCAGCGCGCGCGCGCGGCATCGACATCGTGCTGGCAGACACCGCCGGACGACTGCCCACCCAGTTGCACCTGATGGAAGAACTAAGAAAGATCAAGCGCGTCATCGCCAAGGCCGAACCGGGCGCACCCCACGAAACCATCCTGGTGCTCGACGCCAACACCGGCCAGAACGCCATCGCCCAGGTCAAATCCTTCGACGATGCACTACAGGTGTCCGGGCTGGTCCTGACCAAGCTCGACGGCACAGCCAGGGGCGGCGTCATCGCCGCTATCGCCAAGACCCGCCCGATCCCGGTGAGGTTCATCGGCGTCGGCGAGCAACTTGATGATCTGCGACCCTTTGTCGCCAAGGAATTTGTTGAGGCACTGTTTGAATGATTTCTTTCAGCCAGGTTTACAAACGCTACCCAGGCGGCCATGAGGCACTGAAAAACCTCAGCTTCACCATCGAAGCCGGCGAAATGGCCTTCATCACCGGGCCAACTGGCGCCGGCAAGAGTACCTTGCTGAAACTGGTGGCCGCAATCGAGAAACCCTCATCCGGCAGCGTGGTGGTAAGCGGCCAGAACATCGGCAAGCTGCGCCGCAGCGCCGTACCCTACCTGCGCCGAAACTTCGGCCTAGTCTTCCAGGATCACAAACTGCTCTATGACCGCAACGTGCTGGAAAACGTCATCCTGCCGCTGGATATTGCCGGCCTGCCTCGCGCCGAAGGCATGAAGCGCGCCCGCGCCGCACTCGACAAGGTGAAATTGCTGGGACTGGAAAAGGCGAGCCCGATTTCCCTTTCCGGTGGCGAACAGCAGCGCCTGTGCGTGGCTCGGGCGATCGTTAACCGCCCGACCATCGTGCTGGCCGACGAGCCTACCGGCAACCTTGACGCCGAATATGCCGGCGAAATCATGGAAATGTTCAAATCCTTCAACCAGGTTGGCGTCACGCTTTTGATCGCCACCCATGACGAATCGCTAATCACACGCTACAGCAGCCGGGTGTTACACCTGAAGCAGGGGGAGCTATCATGAACTGGCTCAGCCAACACCGCCTCGCCTTGGGTCTGATCCTCGGCCGCTTCGTTCGTGCGCCTTTTTCCAGCTTGCTCGCCATGATGGTCTTTGGCGTCACGCTCAGCTTGCCGCTTGGCCTTTATACGCTGATCGAAAACGTCAAGGCAGTTGCCGACAACGTCAGCCTGGAACCCCAGATCACCGTGTTCATGTCCGTTGGCGCCGATGCCGGCAGCACCCGACAAGTCGAGTCGCGACTGAAGGAACTCAATACCATCAAGCAATTCCGCTTCATCCCGCGCGACCGTGCTTTGCAGGAACTGCTGCAAAGCACGGGGCTGGTGGACGTAGCGGCGGGGCTGGAGCGGAACCCGCTGCCGGACGCTTTCGTGATCGAACCCAAAAACATCAATCCTGGTGAGCTTGAAAAGCTGCGCAAGGATCTAACCAAGTTACCTAAAGTAGACAAGGTATTGCTGGATACGGCCTGGGCAGAACGACTTAACGCCATGGTACGCCTTGGCCGCGATGTCACCCTGATTCTTGCCATCCTGCTCGGTTTTGCCCTGGTAGTGATTACCAGCAATACCATCCGTCTGCAAATTCTGTCACAGCGTGAAGAAATTGAGGTCAGCACGCTAATCGGCGCGACCGACGCTTTTATCCGCCGCCCCTTCCTCTACCATGGTGCGCTGCAGGGCTTGGGCGGTGGCATCGCTGCCTGGCTCATCGTCAGTCTTGGCCTGCAACTGCTCAATGTGGGCATAGCCGACCTAGCGAAACTCTACACCACCCAATTTCGCCTGCTTCCACTGGATTCGGTCGATATTCTCAGCCTGCTGCTGTTTTCCTCTCTGCTCGGCTGGCTCGGTGCGTTTCTGGCGGTAGGAAGGCATTTGCGCCGGATCGAGCCCAGAGCATAAGTTCCATGCCTCAAGTCTGAGAGTCGAGTTGCAGACTACTTTTGCTAACGTCAAATCAGTTCTGACCCACTTTTTTAATATAATTATTGACTAATATAGTCGTGAGTTAGTATAGTTGACAATATTACTCGGATATTTCTGCCGCACGAGGGAATGCGCTGAATTTTTCCAACGAACTTTTTCGACTATTTGGCACTCTCATTCCCCGAGTGCTAGAATAAAAAACATTGGAGGAATAATCTTATGACGAATGCTTTATTAGCCATTTCCATCCCTTCTGCTGCCGGCAGCCTGGAAAGCTATATCCAGTCGGTCAAGGCAATGCCAGTGTTAAGTGCCGAGGAAGAACAAGAGCTGGCGTTACGACTGAAGCGCGACAACGATGTGGAAGCAGCACGGATGCTGGTGGTTTCACACCTGCGCGTGGTCGTGAACATCGCACGCGGCTACATGGGTTACGGCCTGCCCCAGGCGGACCTGATTCAGGAAGGCAATATCGGCCTGATGAAAGCCGTGCGCCGCTTCGACGGTGAGCGCGGCGTGCGCCTGGTTTCCTTTGCCATCCACTGGATCCGCGCCGAGATGCACGAATACATCCTGCGCAACTGGCGCCTGGTCAAGGTCGCCACCACCAAGGCGCAGCGCAAACTGTTCTTCAATCTGCGCAGCATGAAAAAGGGACTCGGCTACCTCGGCCCGGATGAGGTTAACAGCATCGCAAAAGACTTGGGCGTGAAGCCGGAGGAAGTGGTGGAAATGGAAAGCCGCATGGGCGGTCAGGATATCTCCATGGAAACTCACGGCGGTGACGAGGATGAAGGCACCGGCCCGATCGCCTATCTTGCGGCCGACGCAACCAACGAACCGGCGGCCCTGCTGGAGCAGGAACAAACCAGCCAGCAGCGCGAACGCGGCCTGTCCAGCGCTTTGCAGGGCCTCGACGACCGCAGTCGCCGCATCATCGAGGCGCGCTGGCTCACCGAGGACGCGAGCTCCACACTGCATGAGCTCGCTGCTGAGTATGGCGTGTCCGCGGAACGCATTCGCCAGATCGAGCAAAAAGCCTTACAGAAAATGAAAACAGCGATTGTAGCTGAGGCCACCTGACCTCTCACCGCGTCAAAAAAAGGGCGGGGCGCATTTCGCGCCCCGCCCTTTTTGTTTGGGCATTCCGATGCCTGATCAGGCCAGAATTACGGAAAAAAAGCTGATATAGCTCCAAACCATCAAAGCCACCACGATAGGCATCACAAATTTAGCCATTGTCATCTCCTTAATTAAAAATCCGCCAAAAACCATTTTTCAGAATGGGGTAATTCTAGCTCAAAGCCCTATTCCTTTCACCCCGCTACGTCAACTTTTTGCCTCTTAGATCGAGAATCTGCGTACCGCGGAATTCGAGGGTCGTCGTCATCCATCAGGATGCGCTGGGCCGGGCCTTCCATGTCCTCGAACTGACCATTCTTGATCGCCCAGAAAATACCAATACCAGCGACAAAAATCATCACCGCGGCCATGCCCAGCAAATAGATCAGTATCGGTGTCATTCCATATTCCTCAATTAGCGCAGGCGCAATGCATTCAACACCACCACCAGCGAGCTGGTCGACATGCCGATGGAGGCAAGCCACGGCGGTATCATACCGACTGCGGCGAAGGGCAGCGCAAGCAAATTGTAAACGACTGCCCAAGCAAAGTTCTGGCGCATCACGGCGATACTCGCATGGCCGGTCTGCAGGGCACGCTGGATATCCAGGAGATTCTCCGTCAGCAATACGATGTCGCTGCTGGCCCGTGCAACCTGGGTGCCACCGCCCATGGCGATGGACACATCCGCCCCGGCCAGCACTGGCGCATCGTTGACGCCGTCACCTACCATGGCTACGACATTGCCTTGCTGCTGAAGTTCGCGCAGCGCCTTGAGTTTGTCTTCCGGCCGCAACGCGGCCTGCCAGGATTCGATGCCGACCTCGGTGGCAACGTGGGCCACCGCGTCGGCCGCATCACCGCTCAGGATAGTGACCTGCACCCGCGCAGCCTTGAGCTGCTCGACCAGCTCGCGGGCCTGTGGCCGCAGACCATCAGACAGCACGAAAACCGCCATGGAGCGCCACTCGTCACACAACCACACCAGGGTTGCACCTTGCGGCAGATCACTTGGCAGAGCAACCGGCTCGAACCCAGCTAAAGCGGCATTGCCCAGGGTATAACGCGCACCGGCAATGCAGCCGCTGACTCCATTGCCCGGCAGGTTCTGCGCTTCCTGAACTGCAATCAAATCCGTGCCGGCGACCCTGCTTAGAAAACTTTGTGCCAGCGGATGCTCCGAAGCCTGTTCCAGGCTGGCCGCGAGCAACAGGCAACGATTTTCGGCTACGTCAGAAAATGTGACGGTGCGCTGCAGCACCGGCTTGCCGTAGGTCAGGGTACCCGTCTTGTCGAAGACCACATGATTGACCTTAGCCAGGGTTTCCAGGGCATGGCCGCGCGTCAACAATATGCCATTCCGCAGCAAATGCGATCCGGCAGCGGCGAAAGCTGTCGGCGCGGCGAGCGACAATGCGCACGGGCAAGTCACCACTAGCACCGCCAGCATGATTCCGAATGCCTGCCCTGGCTCTAGCCACCACCAAATGGCGCCGACTATCGCCGTCAGAATCAGCAGACCGACCGTGAAATGCCCCGCCACTCTATCTGCAAGCTGCGCCAAGCGCGGCTTCTCCGCCACCGCCCGGTCGAGCAGACGGACGATACCCGCCAGCACGGTGTTTTCGCCCACCCCCGTCACGCGCAGCAGCAGAGGCCCTTCCAGATTTATGCTGCCAGCAATCACCGGAGCCCCGACACGTTTCGGCACAGGACGGCTTTCGCCAGTCAACAGCGCCTCGTCCACCGTGCTCTCGCCTTCGATCACTTCAGCGTCGGCGGCGATGGATTCGCCCGGCTTGGCCAGGATAGTGTCTCCCTCGTTCAGCTCCAGCACTGGCACAGGCTGGTGCTGGCCACCATCTAATACCTTGGTAGCCATTGCAGGTGCGAGCTTGAGCAAGTTTTCCGCCGCTTCGACCGACTTTTCCTGGGCGCCATGTTCAAGAAAACGGCTGGAAAGCAGGAACAGGCTGAACATGGTGATGGCATCGTAGTACACGACACCGTGGCCCTGTAGTGTGGTCCAGGTGCTGCCGACGAAAGCGCCGATCACGGCCAGTGAAACCGGCACATCCATGTTCAGGCGCTTTCCAAGCAGGGCATTCCAGGCGCTCTGGTAGAACGGCCAAGCAGCGTAGAACACCACCGGCAACGTCAGCACCAGGCTGAAATAGCGCAGCAGCGCAGCTGTGCTGTCCTCCATGCCGAAAGCGGCGCCGGCGTACAGCGCTACCGCCAGCATCATCACCTGGCCGGAAGATAGCCCGGCAATCGCTATCCTGCGCAGATCTTTTGCCCGCCGCTTTCGGCGCAGGCTTTCCTGACGTTCGGCGCTGAAGGGATGAGCGTTGTAGCCAAGCAACTGGATTTCTTCGAGGATCTTGCTGAGATGAATCGCCTGGTCGTCCCAGGTAATGCGGGCGCGATGGGTAGCGTAGTTGACCTGAACCTGCAGCACGCCCGGCAGTTGCTTGAGATGCCGCTCGTTGAGCCAGATGCAGGCGGCGCAGGTAATGCCTTCGAGGATCAGGGATGCCTCCTTGACGTGCTCGCTTTCTTGCCTGACAAAGCTTTTCTGGATGCCGGGGTGGTCGTAAAGTGCCAGTTTCTGCACTTCCTCCGGCACCACTTCGTGGCCAACGCCGGGCAATGATGTGCGATGCCGGTAATAGTCGGTCAACCCGTTGTCAACGATGGTCTGCGCCACCGCCTGACAGCCGCGACAGCACATCTCGTGCGACACGCCTTCAATGATTACTGGGTAATGTGCGCTGGCCGGAACTGGCAGGGCGCAGTGGTAACACGTCTTGTCAGCGCTACTCATCAATTAGAATGCCGGAACGATAATCTCTTTTGCCGTTTCGAATTTGTCCTGACCGCGCTCGATCAGTAGCACCGCCACCCACTGGCCAGGCCGATCCATCCCGACCAGCGCACGGTAGCGCCCTGGCGCAGAAGCACTCAGGTTAGTCGATTTTCCCATATCCGCACCGTCGGCCGGGTGCTTGATGGTGAGCGTCACGGTCGCGCCTTCGAGTGGCTGCTGCGCCTCGTCGCTAGCGCTGACGGTCACTTCACTGGCTTGACCGAGCTTGATCTGGTCAAGTCCAGCAACCTCAATCCGCCAGCCAAGCTCTCGTTGCCGCAGGGATTTCTTCATGTACTGACTGACAACCTTGGCCGCTGCCTCGTCGTGCGGAACCTCTCCGGAGAAACCGGTATATACGGGCTTGTCTCCCGCATTAGGCATGACCCATTTGGCAATCGAAGGGGGCAAGCCACTGATTGAAATTGTTACAAATGCTGCCATCAAAAGCGCCAGCGTCAGAAAGAAACCGACGATAATCTTCGGAATCCAGTGCATCCGCTGCCGCGGTGCCCCTGCTTTTCGATCTCCCGTCAAGGTCAGCACGATCGCCGTAGCGACGTACAGCGCCAGATGCAGTGCCACTACGTCACCGCCGGGCCAGTGGCTCAGACTGTAGAACATGATTGCCAATGTCGGCAAAGCTCCGCTGATCACGCCGCGCCAGTAATTGGAAACGCCGACAAACCGCAGGCCAAAATACAACAGAGCGATTAGCGCCGCCCCTCCGAACAAGGTTACTGTCACCTATTTATCCTTCATGTTTGGCGTAAAAGCGAACTTTCTTTATGACTGCCTGATCCGGGTTTTTCAGCGGTGTAATGACAAATTCTATTTCACTCACCTTGCTCACCATGGCGGGAGGAAGCTTGACGTTCGCCAGCACCATCAAACTCTTGCCCTGGCGCACACTAACCTTGCTCATCTCTCCCAAGTCCACTGCACCCTCCGGAATCCCATGCACACTGATGCGGTATTCCTGCACGTCTTGCGACTTGTTGGTAATGTGTATCTGGTAACGGTTGCGGATATCCCCGTTCGACAACACAACGAACAGCGGCTGGCGCACCGGCTGGATGGAAAGCTCAATCTCGGAACGAGAGGTAATATTGTATACCAGCAAACCCACCATCACGAGTATCGCCACGCCATAGCCCAGGGTGCGCAAGCGCAGCCAGTCCAGATGTGGCTTGCCCGGATTCTTGCTTTCGATGTTGATTTCCGAATCATAGCGAATCAGTCCCTTGGGGTAACCGACTGAATCCATAATGTTGTTGCAGGCATCGACACACAAACCACAGGAAATGCACTGGTATTGCAACCCTTTGCGGATGTCGATACCCGCTGGACACACCTGCACGCAAAAACCGCAATCGATACAATCACCTATTCCCTTGGCATGTCGCTCCTCGCGGGTCTTGCTGCCTGCACGCGGTACGGCTCGCCCTGCCGTGCCCTCGCCGCGCTGTAAATCATAGTAGGGCGCCAAGGTTTCCGGCTCGTACATCACACCCTGAAAACGCGCATAGGGGCACATGTAAATGCATACCTGTTCGCGTGCCAGTGCAGCCGCCACGTAAGTGGTCACGGTTAAAATCAACACGGTGAAATAGGCCACAAAAGGCAGATCGACAGTAAAGAAGCGCTGGGTCAGCTCGGGCGCATAACCGAAGTACATGATGAAACTGTAGGCGGTAATGAAGGCCAGAAGCAGCCACAAGCCGTGTGTGGCACCGTATTTGGCCACCTTCTCCGCATTCCATGGCTGCTTGTGAAGACGGATGCGGGCCGGGCGCTCACCCTGAACCCATTTTTCGATAAAAATAAAAGCATCCGTCCACAACGTCTGGAAGCAGAAATAGCCGCAGAATGCCCTCCCTACCAGACCGGTTGTGAAAAATAGCAGGGCCGCGGCAATGAACATCAGTAGCGAGAGAGAGATCAGATCCTGCGGATAGAACACCAGGTCAAAGATGAAAAAGCGGCGGCCCACCATGTCGAACAATACGGCTTGCGCGGGCGCATCATGGCGTGCCCAAGGCAGCCAGGGCAGGAGAAAATAGACGGCGTATGCCAGCACCAGTACGGACGTCTTGAAGGTGCGGAAAGTGCCTTTTACCGATCGAGGGTATATCGGAATCCGTTTCTGGAACAACTCTTCGGAGTTTTCACCTGCTTGCAAGTTTTTCATCTTCACAATCCAATCCTGTCAATCCTCGTCATTGGGCTAAAAACATTCAAATTCGTTCCATCCGGAATATAAGATTATCTGAATATTCCATAACCATCACTGACAAAAATCAATTCCCGCAAAAAACAAAGACCCCGTCCATTAGGCCGGGGTCTTTGGTTGAACTGTTACTCTATTTTACTTATTTCTTATCTACCGCCACCGAGCACATCGTGCACGTAAACCGTCAGCAGCTTGATCTGGTCAGCGCTGAGGCGGCCATTCTGGGCAGGCATCACGCCCTTGTTCAGGCCGGAGGAAATCACTTCCTTGACTGCAGCGACTTTCTTGTCAGCAGAGCCAGCTCCAGGCACATCGGCCCACAACCAGATCTTGTCGGTCAGGTTGGCCGAGCCGATATCCTTATTACCCTTAGCATCAGCACCGTGACACGCAACGCAGCTACCCTTGCCATGGAACAATTCGTCGCCGGCTTTAACCTTGGCGGCATCCATAGTCTCGCCTGACAGGCTCAGCACATAGTTGGCGAGACTCTCGATTTCGCTCTCGTTCAGATCTGCACCACCCTTGGCCGGCATGATGCCGTGACGACCATTGGTGATAGATGCCTGGATCTTGTCGTGAGTACCACCATAGATCCAGTCGTCGTCTGTCAGATTAGGCGCAAATGCCATCTTTCCCTGACCACCACTCTGGTGACAAGCTGCACAGTTGTCGGAGAACAGCACCTTACCGGCGGATGCTACGAAGTTGGACAACTCCGGATTCTTGGCAATCTCCTCGTAGGGCGTGGCCGCAACCTTGTCGAAGTAGGGTTTCTGCTTTTCACGGGCATCCTGCAGGTCTTTCATCAGCAGGGCACGTGTGCTCCAGTGCGTGGTTTTCTCAACACCCTTGTCATTCTTGTAGGTGATGGTAGCAATACCGGTGGTAAAACCCTTGCCCAGCGGCCAAGCCGGATAAGCCACCCAATACACCACCGAGAAAATGATCGTGACATAAAAGGCCCACAGCCACCAGGCGGGCAGCGGATTGTTTAACTCCTGCAAATCCCCGTCCCAGACGTGGCCGGTGGTTTTCACGTTGCTCGATTGCGAGTTTCCCTGACTCATGATTTGTTCCTTTGCGTCAATATTTAATCGGCCTGACTTAATCGTCTTGGAGCGGCATATTCTTGTAGGATTCCAGGCGCTCGCCGCGCTTCTTGTTGCCAAACACGTAGAACAGGATGGCGCAAAACGTGATGAAGAAAATCAGCAGCGATATCGGCTTGGTATTTTCAAAGCGGGTAAACCACATCAGCAATTCCATAGCGCCCTCCCGTTTAGCGGAATTTAACGAAGTTGTCGCTGTCGAGCTTGCTGAAGTCAACCATCGTCCCCAGCACCTGCAGGTAGGCCACCATCGCATCCATTTCAGTTATGTCAGCAGGGTTGCCGTCATACTTGCCGGTTTGTGCCTGCTCAATCAAGTTCTTCTGCGCATCGGGAATATGCAGTTGCTTCGCCACATCCTCGCCAAACTCTTTGACGTTGTTGTCATACTCGGCCTTGTTGATGGAATATGGCACGCCCGTCGTACGCAGCGCCTTCATACGGCTGGTTATATCGGAAGTATCCAGGGCAGTAGACAGCAGCCAGGGGTAATTCGGCATCACCGACTCGGGTACCATAGAGCGTGGCGCGATCAAGTGCTGCACGTGCCACTCGTTGGAATATTTCTTGCCAACTCGCGCCAGGTCCGGACCGGTACGCTTGGAGCCCCACTGGAATGGATGGTCATACTGAGATTCCGCCGCCAGCGAGTAGTGGCCATAGCGCATAGCCTCATCGCGGAACGGACGGATCATTTGCGAATGGCACAGGTAGCAGCCCTCGCGGACGTAGATGTCACGGCCGCGCTGTTCGAGTGGGGTATAGGGGCGAACCATCTTGATGCCATCGGCGTTCCTTACATCCTCGATGGTACCCTTGATAAAGAACAGCGGCACGATTTCAACCAGGCCGCCGATACTGATGGCGAACATGGTCAGCACCAGCATCAGCCCTAGATTTTTTTCAATTTTTCCGTGATCCATGATGACCTTTCCTTATGCTTAGTGATGCCCCGCCCCGCGGAGCATCGTCTCTCAATCTGAGTCCCGTTATGCTGCGCTCGCTGCCAAACCACCGGCAGGCATGCTCTTCGCCTGACGTATGGTCATGAAGCAGTTGTAGAGCATCAGCAGCATACCGGTCAGGAACACAGCCCCGCCCAAGGCACGCATGGCGTAATAGGGATGCATGGCGGCAACGGATTCGGCGAAAGAATACTGCAGGTTGCCGAAATCATCATAGGCACGCCACATCAGGCCCTGCATGATGCCGGAAATCCACATCGCGGTGATGTACATCAGGGTGCCGATGGTCGCCAGCCAGAAATGCACGTTGATCAGCTTGGCACTGTGCATCTTGGTATCCCACAACCGGGGAATCATGTGATAAATGGCGCCGAAGGAAATCATCGCCACCCAGCCCAGTGCGCCGGAGTGGACGTGACCCACCGTCCAGTCGGTGTAGTGGGACAGTGCATTCACATCTTTCAGCGACATCATCGGGCCTTCGAAGGTGGACATGCCGTAAAACGACAGCGCCACGATCAGGAAGCGCAGGATCGGGTCGGTACGCAGCTTGTCCCAGGCACCGGACATGGTCATGATGCCGTTGATCATGCCGCCCCAGGATGGCATCAGCAGCATGATGGAGAAAGTCGCCGCCAGGGTAGAAGTCCAGTCAGGAATCGCAGTCCAGTGCAGGTGATGAGAACCGGCCCACATATACATGAAGATCAGCGCCCAGAAGTGGACGATGGACAAGCGATAAGAGTAGATCGGACGGCCTGCCTGCTTGGGCACGAAGTAATACATCATGCCGAGAAAGGCGGCGGTGAGAAAGAAGCCCACCGCGTTATGGCCGTACCACCACTGGGTCATCGCATCCTGCGCACCGGCGAACAGCGGGTAGGACTGGGTCATGCTGAACGGAATCGCCAGATTATTGAAGATGTGCAGCAAGGCGGTAGCCAGGATGAAGGCGAGGTAGAACCAGTTGGCCACATAAATATGGGGCTCCTTGCGCTTCATGATGGTGCCGATGTAGACAATGGCATAGGCTACCCAGACTACGGTGATCAGCAGGTCGACCGGCCATTCCATTTCCGCATATTCGCGGCCCTGGCTATAACCCATCACATCGCCCAGCGCGGCCAGCACGATGATCGCCTGCCAGCCCCAGAAAGTGAAGCTGGCTATGCCATCGGAAATCAGACGTGCCTGGCAGGTGCGCTGCACAATATAGTAAGAAGTGGCGAACAGCGCGCTACCGCCAAAACCGAAAATCACAGCACCAGTATGAACCGGGCGCAAACGACCGAAGGTGATGTAGGGAATATCAAAATTCAGAAACGGCCATGCCAGTTCCGAGGCGATAGTCACCCCCACCAACATGCCCACCGCGCCCCAGATCAGGGCCATGATGGTGAATTTGCGAACAATATCGTAGTTGTATTGCTCGCCGCTCCCTATCGCAACCGATGCCATAATTTTCTCCTTGCTGTAAACGTAAACCTGCACATTACCGCTCTTAACTTAACACCCAGACCGATACGTGATATTCAATGCATCCGCGCTAAAAAAGCACGTTTTTCAGCCAGTTGGCGAATGGTGCGTAATATAACTGCAAACGCGCTGACTTTCACTGACTTAGATCAACCAAACTGCAATTAATCAATACCTGCGTATCCGATTAACCAGGGGAAATACCGTGAATTTAAATGCGGTTCAGATGCGAGCGATGGATTTTAGGCGATCCTGATCGAGTAATTTCACCTGCCGCCGCTCAGTGGCCAGAAGACCGTCATCCTGAAAACGGGTGAACACCCGGCACACCGTTTCCTCGGCCATACCAAGGTAATTACCGATATCACTGCGAGACATGCTCAAATTGAATTGGGTAGGTGAATAACTGCGCCTCTGAAAGCGCCGTGACAGGCTTAACAAAAAAGTAGCTAGGCGCTCATCGGAATTTTTCTTGCCAAGGAGCAGCATCAGTTCCTGATTGTCGAGAATTTCCTGGCTCATGATCTTGAGCATCTGCTGACGGATGGAAGGCACTTCTTCGCTGTAGGCCTCCAGCACATCGACAGGCACTTCGCACACCATGGTGGTTTCCAGCGCCCGTGCCTCGCTCATGTACTGATTGGCGACAAGGGCGCCCAAGCCGAGGACTTCACCAGTGATGTGAAATCCGGTGATCTGAACCCGGCCGTCATTGGTCACAACATATGATTTAACAGAGCCGCTACGGATCGCATAGACCGCACGCAGGGGTTCGCCGACCCGGTAAAGCAGTTCGCCACGCTTGAAAAGCTTGCGATTTCTGACTATCGTTTCCAGCAGACGCAGGTCCACATCCGGGCCGTTAACCTCGCGGCACAAACCATAAATCCCGCAATCCTTGCACGTAACCGGGGAGCACACCTCTGGTTCCGCCACGCGCGGCGCAGGCCGTCTTGGCATCAAACGCGCAACGGCAGTCACGGCTTCTCACCCAGGAGCAGTTTCACATCATGAACGATCGACGCTAGTTCAGCATCGTGATTGATCAGCACACGCAGGCGGCCACCAGAATCAAAGCCATAAACACCTGCGCTGTGATCCAGCAGGTAGCCTGCCGCGGAGCCCGAATCATGTTTGGCGTAAGTCACCTTGAACTCCTTGGCGGTTTCGGCGATAGTTGATTCATCGCCGTACAAGGCCAGAAAATCTTTATGAAAATAAGTCACAAATTTCGCTAATAGTTCCGGCGTATCGCGTGCTGGGTCCAGCGTTACGAACAACACCTGAACGCGCGCAGCGTCATCGCCCAACCGTTTTTGCACCATGGCCAACCCTGACAGCATGGTCAAACATACATCAGGGCAATGAGTATAGCCAAAAAAAATCAATACTGCCTTACCCCTGAAGTCGGCCAGCGTACGCGTCTTGCCATGATGGTCGACAAGACGGAAGTCCCTGGCGAAATCAGCACCGGTAATATCAGTTGCCACAAACGGCTCAACCGGGACGCCTTTATCGGCACAACCGGGCAGCATTGCCAGCATGAATGTTACAACCGCAACCCACAGGCCAAATCGTTCGGTAACGAGGCGCAATTATATCCCCTTCTGGCCCATTTCATCCATCATTGCCATCGGCAAATCACAAATGCGATACCTCCCGCTTTGTACTGCGATGGCCAACCGCTCAAGTGTCTGCTCATGCAGTAGCGCAACAATTTTTTCCTTGATCGGCTTCCATTTCGCATGCACCGGGCAGGCTGTTTCGTCGCTGCAAATCTTCAGCCCCAAAACACAATTCTCGGTAAAGCCGACCCCTTCAATCAGGGTGATGATCTGCATCAGATCGGTCTTCTCCCCACCCTCGCGCAAACAGAAACCCCCTTGGCGACCGCGATAGGAGTAAAGCAGGTTCCCCCGGCACAGGCTTTGCATGATTTTGGCCAGATAGGCCGTTGGAACGCCGAGATATTCAGAAACCTTGCGGTTCAGAATCGGTTCGCCCGGGGGGCGCGTGGCAATATAAATAAGTGCCTGGATGGCATACTGGCTAGTACGGGATAAAATCATGGCCTAAATCCTTAAATAATCACTGCAAAAAATTATATAACTTATAGGTCTGAATATCCTAATATTGTTCAAGAGTATACCGCTTATTCTCTGCCCAGACTTAATCGAAAATTCAGCACTACCATGGCGCCCAGCAGCAGCGCCGCAACACCGTTATGAGCAACAGCAACCGGCAGCGGCAACCTCAACAAAACATTGCAAATGCCCAGCACAATCTGGGTGATCAACAGGGCCACAACAATCCATGCAACGCCCCGCATGCTGCGTATGCGCATCACACGGAAAGCGAGCCACCCTGTGTATAAGAGGATCAGGTAAGCACCAAGGCGATGCACCCAGTGTATTGCGGTCAACCCTTCGCGGGACAAAAACGCACCGTCAGCCGTCATGCCCAACTCCCTGGCCAACCTGAAGGCATGGGAAAAATCCATTTCCGGCCACCAGACTCCATTGCACTGGGGAAACCCGGCACAGGCAAGCGCCGCGTAGTTCGAGCTCACCCACCCCCCTAGTGCAATCTGAGAAAAAACCAGCAACAACCCCAGTCCGGCCCAGCCGCGCAAGCCCCCGGCCTGCGTCAGATCGACTCGGTTTACGCCGGAAAGCTGGTGCATAGCCAGCCAGACAAGCAACGCCAGCGTCATCATGCCGCCCAGCAGATGGGCACTGACAATAAACGGTTTGAGCCGCTCCGTGACCGTCCACATGCCAAGCAAAGCCTGAAACATGACCAGCCCGACCAATACGACAGGCAACACCGGGGATTGGGTTAGTACGCCACGTTTACGCCAGGCCCACACCGCAATGATCGCAATCAGCAAGCCCAGGGTACCGGCGAAATAGCGATGGGTCATTTCCTTCCATGCCTTGTGTGTAGACACGGGCCCATTCGGGAGAACCGCTACCGCCTGAGCGATCTCATCAGACGCATGATGCGGTGAAATCCGGCCATAGCACCCGGGCCAGTCCGGACAACCCAAACCCGCGTCGGAAAGCCTCACGTACGCCCCCAGCACAACCACGCCGAACGCTAAAAGTGTCGTCAGGAGAACGAGTTTTTTATACATGGCAATACGGCAGGACTATGCCAATGCCAAGCGGAGGAAATGATCAACCAGCAGCACGGCAAACAATACGGTCAGGTAGAAAATGGAATAACCGAACGTTTTTTTTGCCAGTGCGTCGCTATAAGTACGATACAGCTTGATGGCATAGTAAAGAAAACCGGCATCCAGCACGACCGCGCCCACCAGATAGAGCAGACCGCTCATGCCGATGGTGAAAGGCATAAGACTCACTGTCACCAGAATGATCGTGTAAAGCAGGATATGCAGCCGAGTAAATTCCTCCCCATGGGTAATCGGCAGCATAGGCAACCCAGATTTGGCGTATTCATTCCTGCGATAAAGCGCAAGCGCCCAGAAATGCGGGGGCGTCCAGGAGAAAATAATCAGGAACAGGATCAACGCTTCGGGCGGGATCGAATTGGTCACCGCAGCCCAGCCCAGTATCGGCGGCATCGCGCCGGAAGCCCCTCCGATGACGATATTCAGTGGCGTGGCGGGCTTCAGGAAAATGGTATAGATCACCGCATAGCCAAAGAATGTCCCCAGCGTCAGCCACATCGTCAATGGATTGACCAATCCGTAGAGCAGGGCCAAGCCCAGCGTGCCGAGGAGAGTGGCAAACACCAGCGTTTGCAACGAGGTCACTTGCCCGGCAGGCAAGGGCCGACCGCGCGTGCGCGCCATCCGTGCATCGATTTTCTGCTCGATCAGGCAATTGAAGGCAGCAGCCGCACCGGTCACCATGGCAATCCCCAACGTCGCCACCAGCAGAATCGGCAGGGAAACCATGCCCGGCGACCCCAGAAACATCCCGATCACGGCGGTAAACACGACCAGTGCAGTCACTCTTGGCTTGCACATCAGGTAAAAACTTTGGCAACTGCACGCAGCCTGCTGCAAAGCCAAGGTGGCGCTCATATTCATGTTTTCTCCTTCATCAACCTTATCTTATCGGTTCGTCTGGATGCCATGCTGCTACCCTACCCAGGAATATTTCAGCAGGCGGGTCATATCCTTAAGCATGCCGCCGGGGTCAGTGCCGGGCGGGTATCGCATAATCAAGTTACCGAGCGGATCGACCAGATAAATGCCTTGCTGCTCCGCTGCTTGTTCGGCGTCAATTCCAAAACTCTGCAACACTTCCGCCAAATCCTTCTTTTCCCCTGTCCACACAAACATCTCGGGGTAATCAGCCAATTTAGCCTTCAATTTTTCCGCCGCGCCCCTGTCCGTCGCAATAAAAACCCTTTGTACCCGACCAATCTCCTTGGCTTGAGCCGCATGCACCTGGCGCATGGTATAAATATTTTTCATGCACTCGTCAGGGCAGGATGAGAGCCCAATGTGCACCATGGTCCATTTTCCGCGCAGTTCGCTGAAATGCGCCGGCTGACCATCCAGGGTTTGTAATGCGCGGTCTTTGATCTGCCGAGCCGGCTGGATCAATTCACCGTGATTCCCGCTACTGGAGGGTCGCCATCCAGTCAGATACAGCATCGTAGCCAGAACCACCGGCAACACGAACAACAGCATGAGCATGACAAACACCCATCGATTTGCCGGGGTGGGCTTCGCCTCCAGATCGCTTTCAAGCATGCTCATGGTCGTCATTTGCCGCTTTCCTGAAACTTGTCACCAGATAGAACACCACCAGCACCGCAGCCATTCCGTACCACTGCAAAGCGTAGCCGCGATGCACCTCAATCCGCGAATCCGGTCGGGGCCACTCGCGCACATAGCCGCCTGCCGTGCTCGCCGGGTCCAGCCGGATCACCAATGGCTGCAAGGGAAATGGAACCGCATCCGTATAGCGCTTGAGGTCCAGGTTTTGCCAAACTTTCTGCCAGCCACTCCGTAAATCCTCCGGCTTTTCCAATTCGAAAAATTTACCGGACGGCACGGCCGCATAACCGCTCACTTCCACCACACCCTGCGGCACATCGGTCGCAGGCAATACATTTCTGTCCCGGCCAACCGGAACCCAGCCACGGTTAACCAGCACACGCATATTTCCACCCTCGATATGCAGAGGAGTAAGGACATGGTATCCAGCCATCTCATCGTGAACCTGGTTATCCAGCAGGATTTGATAAGCCGTTTCATAACGACCACGAGCGACCACTCTGCTGTAACGAACGGTTTCCGGATTCAGGAGGTTCGCCCCTACTTGCAAAGATGAGCCCTTTTCGCGCTGATCGTAAGTTTCCTGCAACGCCTGCTTCTGCCCGGCCTTGCGGGCTTGCCACTGCCCCAGACTGATCAGGGCCGGCAGCAGCAGCAACACAACCATGGTCGGGATCAGCCTCGGCCTGAACCAAAAGTGATTTGTTTGCATAATCCAATACCGAGTCGCATAATTTCGGACGACAATTCATGAAAGATTCATATGCTGATCAAAACCGGAATCATCATCCTGCTCGTCTTGATCATCGCCAGCCTGTTCAGCGCCTTAACATTTCTCCACAAGGACCAGGGGAAAGGCGAACGAACCGCCAGGGCACTCACGATCCGCATTTCACTTTCCATCCTGCTTTTTATCTTGCTCATGCTCGGGTTTTACTTTGGCGTCATTCCTGAGCGTGGCTTGTAGCCTTACGACCACAAGCCACGACGCCCTTGGTTTACAGCCAGTAAACCAGCACGAACAGCAGCAGCCACACCACGTCCACAAAGTGCCAATACCAGGCCACGCCTTCGAAACCGAAGTGTGATTCCGGCTTGAAATGCCCCTTCATCGAACGAAACAGAATCACGATCAGCATGATCGTTCCCAGCGTGACGTGAAAACCGTGAAAGCCCGTCAGCATGAAAAACGTTGCGCCGTAGACCCCCGCGCCCATGGTCAGCCCGAGTTCGGTATAGGCATGGTGGTACTCGTAGGCTTGCAGGGTAAGGAAGGAAATACCCAGGGCAACGGTCATGAACAATCCGGCTATCAGTTGGGTGCGGTTGTTTTTAAGCAAACCCCAATGCGCCCAGGTCACCGTCGCGCCAGATGTCAGCAGGATCATCGTATTGATCGCCGGGATGCCCCAGGCGCCCATCGGCGTAAAGGCTTTGCCGCCCGGCCCGGCACCGCTGAGTGGCCATGTTCCAGCATAGCCGGGATACAGAGACTGGGTATCGAGCAGCCAGGGCACGGAAAGTTCGCGCACATAAAAAAGGGCGCCGAAGAAAGCCGCGAAGAACATGACTTCCGATGCAATGAACCAGATCATTCCCCAGCGGAAAGAGTGATCCTCCCACTTGAGGTAGCGCCCGCCTTCGCTTTCGCCGATGACCGCCCCAAGCCAGCCGAACACCACATAAATAATCAGCAGAAATCCGGCCAGCATGGACCACTGCCCTAATGCGAAAGAATTTATCTTGAGGATAAATCCAAGAGCCAGCAGGAATATGCCCCCCGACACCATAATGGGATAGCGACTCGGCTCCGGTACATAATAATGCCCCTGTATTTCGGTCATTTTTTCCCCTCCTCCCTCAGACAAATCATTACGATCCCTTCACTGCCGGGAAAAATGCGTAGGACAGCGTGACAGTTCCAATTTCCTTTGAAAGCGCCGGGCTGATAATAAATGTCAGCCCCATTTCTTTCTCAGCCCCGGGCCCCAGGGCCTGCTGCTTGAACAAAACAATCCAGCTTGATGAAGTGCTGCGCCGCCTGACCCGGCGTGACGCTAGGCACGGCCTGACCAACGACCGTCTGATTAGTCGGGTTTTTTGCATAATAACTGACCCGGGTAATCTCACCGGGGTGCACGCGTACGCTGGTTTGCTGCGGATGAAACTCCCAGCTCAGGCCAGGCATCATCGTGCCGGTAAACTGCACTGTCACCCAGCGCGATTTATCCACCTTGACCGCTACCGGTGCGACACTCTCCGCGTTGGTCTTGCCGTTCAGGCCGGTTGCCTCGCAGAACACGTTATACAAAGGCACCAGGGCGAATCCGAAACCCAGTGCGCCGATCGCCACAGCACCCAGCTTAAGGGCCAGGCGCTTGTTGGCTCGACGCAGTTCTTCGCCGTTCACTTGGCTCTCAGGTAATAGATGACAAAAACAAAAACAGCGGCCGCGACAACTCCCAGGATCCAGGCCAGCCGCGTATTGGAACGCAGCAACCGAGCCTGTTGTTCATCGCTCTGGTTTTCGTTATTCATTCAGCAACCCTCACTTCATGACCGGCTGAACGGTGAAACTGTGATAGGGCGGTGGCGAGGTAAGCGTGAACTCCAGCCCTTTCGCACCTTCCCATACCTTGTCACTGGCTTTTTCACCACCACGCGCGCACTTGATGATGATGTACACGAACAACAGTTGCGACAGTCCCAACGAGAAAGCGCCTATCGACGAGATCATGTTGAACTCGGTGAACTGCAACGCGTAATCCGGGATACGGCGCGGCATACCGGCCAGGCCCAGGAAGAATTGGGGTATGAAGGTGAGGTTGAAAGAAATGGCGGTCAGCCAGAAATGCGTCTTGCCTAATTTTTCGTCGTACATATGCCCGGTAAATTTGGGCAGCCAGAAGTAAACACCCGCCATCGCACCCATGATGCCGCCGGCAAACAGGGTGTAGTGGAAGTGCGCCACCACGAAGTAGGAATGGTGGTACTGGGCATCTGCCGCAACGTCTGCCAGGACCAAGCCGGTCAAGCCGCCGATACCGAACAGGATGACGAAGCCGAGAGCAAACAACATCGGGGTTTCGAAGGTCATGGAGCCGCGCCAGATGGTTGCGATCCAGCAGAAAAACAGCACCGCCAGGGGGAGCGAAATTGCCATGGTGCTGTACATGAAGTAGAGCAATGCCGGGAGGGGCATGCCGACAGTGAAGAAGTGGTGCGCCCACACGATGACCGACATGATCCCGATCGCCCAGAACGAGTAAATCTGCGCTTTGTGGCCATAAATCGGCTTGCGGGCGAAGGCCGAAAGAATGTGAGGCATGAAGCCCCAGATAGGCAGCAGCAGGATATACACTTCAGGATGCCCGAAGAACCAGAACAAATGCTGGAACAGGATAGGATCACCACCGCCAGCCGCATCAAAAAAATGGGTATCGAAGTGACGATCAGTCAACAGCATCGTGACCGCTCCAGCCAGAACCGGAATCGTCGCAATCAGCAGGAATGCAGTAATCAGCCAGGCCCAGACGAACAGCGGCATCTTCATCAAGGTCATGCCGGGAGCGCGCATATTGAGGATCGTCACGACCACGTTGATGGAGGCCAGAATCGAAGAGATACCCAGCAGGTGGATGGCGAAAATAGCGAAGTCCACACCCATTCCCCCTTGCACCGAGAGCGGCGCGTACAGCGTCCAACCGGTCGCTACCGCGCCGGTACCTATCCCGAAAAGCGCCAGAATAAACGGCATTACCAGCAATGTCGCCGCTGGCGGCAACAGCCAGAAACTCCAGTTATTCAATCGCGGCAATGCCATGTCCGGCGCGCCGATCATCATCGGAATCAGCCAGTTTGCCAGCCCGGTAGCGACCGGCATCAACGCGGCAAAAATCATGATCAGCGCATGCACGCCGATCAACTGATTGAAAAACTCCGGCTTCATCAACTGCAAGCCAGGCTGGAACAACTCAGCCCGCACCGCCATAATCATCGCGCCTCCGACCATGAACATGATCAGTGCGAAGATCATGTACATCGTGCCGATATCCTTGTGGTTGGTTGTAAACAACCAGCGCTGGATACCGCTCGGATGACCATGATCGTGATGGTCGTCGTGTGTAGCAATTGTGGCTGTTGTCATCTGTCGCTCCTTACATTTCCCTGATTGATTAACCAGGAGCCTGTCGGACTCATGATGAATCGGCTGCAAATCCGCCTGGGCAGTCCATATTTCGCCGCTTTTTTGGTCAATAGAATGACTATTGACCTGCAAAACCAGCAAAATCTGTCCTCGCCCAGCCGAATTTTCACTTCGATCCCCATTAAGTCCGACAGGCTCCTAGCGCAACGCCTTGGCTTGAGCCGGCTGAACCATGTCGCCCATTTTGTTGCCGAATGAATTGCGCTCGAATGTCACCACCGCGGCAATTTCTGCATCTGAAAGCGTATTTTTGAACGCCTGCATCGCGGTTCCCGGCTTGCCGTTCATGACACGATCCAGATGCCCGTCCTTAACCAAACGGCCGCCAGCATCCAGCATGGGGCCGTTGATCAGCTTGCTTCCCGCCAACGCAGGGAAAGTCGGCGGCAGTCCCTGGCCATTGGCCTGGTGGCAAACTACACACTGCTTGGCATACACCTCAGCGCCCTGCTTCATCAGATCATCCTTGCTCCACTGCTTCTCGGCACTTGCAGCGGCGCTTTCCTGCTTGGCCTTTTGCTGTGCCACCCACACCTTGTAATCCGCCTCGGAGACCGCTTCCACCACGATAGGCATAAAACCGTGGCCCTTACCGCATAATTCAGCGCATTGCCCACGGTAAATCCCCGGCTTTTCGATCCTGGCCCAGGTTTCCCGCATGAAACCCGGAATGGCATCACGCTTCGCGCCAAACTGCGGGACCCACCAAGTGTGAATCACGTCGGTAGACGTCAGCAGAATTCTGACCTTCTTGTTGACTGGCAGCACAACGTGGTTGTCCACATCCAGCAAGTAGTGCTCACCCTTGGCCTCCTTGTTGTAGATTTGCGCTTCCGGCGTGGTCAGCGTGCTGACGAATTTGATGCCTTCGGCTGGATATTCATACTGCCATTTCCACTGACTACCGGTCACCTTCAGCACCATGTCGGCATCGGTCTTGGTGTCTTCCATCATGACGACACTGTGGTATGCCGGTATGCCCATCACGACGAAATCGATGAAGAGCAACATCGCAAACGGAACCAAAGTCCAGAGCACCTGCGACTTCGTGCTAGGACCAGTGAAATTGGCTGGCTGATGGCCTTTACTTTTGCGGTGGGTGAAGATGGAGTAAATCATGATGGCGAGCACCACCAGGAAGATGGCGATGCTGATTAGCATGAATTCGTTGTGCACATGCAGCGTATCGAGCGCAAGCGGCGTCACTGGTTCCGGGAAATTCCAGGCGTATTCCGCATGGGCCAGTCCCGAACTGAAAATGGCTGCAAACCCTGCCCATGATGCAAATAGTTTTTTATACGCCATGCTTCTCCCCTGTTGAACCCAAATTTAAGCCCTGAATCCCACGCCCTCTCCTGCCAGAAAACCACCACAGGGGTTTTCGCAATAACTTAGAGACGAAGACTCAGAAAATAAGCTTCACGGAGAGAAGAAACATGTCGTTGGCAACAATAAACATTCAGCCAAGATCAGGTGGCCGCATGATATTTCATGTCGCAATCCGCTATCAACCGACAAACTGACCGATAGCCAACCCCCACCTTAAGCCTCCCCGTACAACCATTTCTTATTTTTTGCACTGATAACAAGCAGGACAACAAATTCGAGGATAATCTAACATGCGGCACAACCGACTGACAAGCAGGGAATTTACATAACCACTTGATTTATGTGGTATTTATATAAGCACATAGTTATATTAACACGTACTAAATACTAATCAATACACGTTAATAATGTGTTTATATTTATTGTGTTGCGAATTATTTTTTGATAAAAACAGGACTTTATTTTTAAATACTGGAATTAAGGATATATAAATCCATTAATCCTGATACTGCGGACAGATTGGCATCAGCCTGGAAGGGAATGACGCCAAGCAGCGGTGCTGCAAGGCGGGTTTCGAGTGCATGCAGGTTTTCATCAAACGCACTCATTTCTGGATCGATCTGGTTAGCCACCCATGCGACCAGACGCAGACCTCTATGACGAATGGCCTGAGCGGTGAGCAGGGCATGATTGATGCAACCAAGGCGCATTCCGACCACAAGAATCACGGGCAATCCGAGCATTTCTGCCATGTCGGCAGTATCCTGGCTGGCATTGAGCGGCACTGCAAATCCGCCAACACCCTCGACCACCGTCACGTCGGCCATCTCACGCAACTGTCGAAAAGATCGGTCTATCTGTTCAAGGCTAATCTCAACACCGGCATGCTCCGCCGCGATATGAGGGGCAACAGCTAAAATCAGGGCATAGGGATTAACCAACTTCTGCGATGCGGCTACATTACCGGCCGCACGCAGGTTTTCAACATCTTCGCAGCATAAACCTGCGGGTGTTTCTATACAGCCAGCGGCGACCGGCTTCATCCCGATGGACCTCTTGCCCTGCTTGGCAAAGGCCTGCAGCAAAGCACAGGCGACCAGCGTCTTGCCTACGCCGGTGTCGGTACCGGTAATGAAATATGCTTTTTTTTCGCAGTGCGGATTATTTGTTAGCAAACCGGATCACCTGTGAATCGCCCGGCGGCTGCTTTTTCTCACCCTTCCAGGCATGACCGTAAACCACTTCATAAGTGGCTGGCAGCTTGCCGTCCCGGCGCAGCGCCTCGTAACTCTGCTGAAGTCGCTGCCATGCGCCCTTGCCCAGCAAGCCGCGGCCACGCCCCTGATTAGCATTGTGCGCACCCAGTGCCTTGAGGTCACGCATCAACCCGGCCAAATCGTCGTAAGTCAGCGTCACCGTCTCCATATCCATCACCGGCGCGGCAAAGCCAGCCCGCATCAGGGCATCACCGATATCGTGCATGTCGAGGAAGCGATTGACGTGAGCATAGCCATCCAGCGTGCCGAAGATCTGGCGCAACTCCTTCAGGGTATCCGGGCCGAAAGTGCTGAACATCAGCAGGCCGCCGCTTTCCAGCACGCTGTTCATGCCAGCGAAGGTCGCTTCAAGATCATTGCACCACTGCAAGGCGAGATTGGACCAGATCATGCCGACGCTGCCGGCTCGCAAAGGCAGGCTCTCGATATCTGCGCACACCCTCTCTTCGACAGCGACAAAGGGTAGCAAGCGCTTCCACGCGGGTTGGTGGCTGCGTGACGCCTGCAGCATGCCTGATGCAAGATCCAGTTCGATCACGCGGGACTTGGCATAGCGTTCCCGCAATTGGCGCGAGCCGTAACCGGTGCCGGAACCGGCGTCCAGGATGATATGGGGTTCGAATCTGAAGTATTCCAGGCGCTCGAACATGCGGTCGCAGATCTCCCGCTGCAGCACGGCGACCTGATCGTAGGTGGCAGCGGCGCGATCGAATGAGTGGCGTACCCGGCGCTTGTCGAGCGTGAATTGGTCAGTCATTTGCAGGCCCTAAAAATCCAGTCACAATTTCGATAAATTCCGCAGGATGAGACAAAAATGGTGCATGGGCAGCACCCGATAACACCTCCAGATGCGCTCCCGGCATTTGTTCGGCAAGCCAGTGTGCAGATCCCACCGGCGTAAGCATGTCGCGCCCGCCGTGCAACAGCAAAGTCGGCGCTTTAATCGTCGCGACTTGGTTGCGCAGATCGCTCTCCAGCAGAATATTTAGTCCTGCGCGCAAGGTTTGCACATCTGGGTGGCCGCGAGCAAACAAAATGTCGCGTAACCGTTTCAGCACCGATTTCGCCTCATCCCCACCGCGCGCCTGAAGAGCCAAAAACCGTTTCAGTGTACCTTCGTAATCACTTTCCAGTGCCGTCGCAAACTCCAGCAGCACTTCATGCGGCATCGCGCACGGCCAGCCTTCACGCACCGTAAAACACGGTGTGGCGGCCGTCAAAACCAGGCGCTCGATCTGATCCGGAAACAGCAGCGCCATTTCCAGCGCCACCTGCCCGCCCAGCGACCAGCCGCAAACATGAAACTTTTCCGGCAGTGCGGCCGCCACTGCGTGCGCAAGACGCTCCAGAGTGTAAGGTTCGAATGCCGGACTTGCTCCATAGCCGGGCAAATCTACGATATGCAGCCGGAATCGCCGCGCCAGGACATCGCGCACGCCATCCCACACCCCGCCATGCATTCCCCAACCATGAAGAAGGGCGAGGTCTGAACCCTTGCCCACAATTTCGACGCACACGCTCATGCGGCACTTTCCAGTTCGTTCAGTGCCGCCGCCAAATGAGCTACGTCCTCAATCGTGTGTGCCGCCGACAATGAAATACGCAGGCGCGCTTCACCCTTGGGCACAGTGGGCGGGCGTATCGCCGGCACCCAGATGCCACGCTCGCGTAGCACCTCGCTCACCGCCAGCGCTTCCTGATTGGAACCGATGATCACCGGCTGAATCGGTGTTGTTGAGTCCATCAGGCGCCAGCGCTGCAATTTCAGGCTCTGCCTCAGGCTGGCGATCAACTCCCGCAGGCGCTCGCGCCGCCACGTTTCCTCATCGATCAACTTCAGGCTCGCGGCAAGTGCCGCAGACAGCAGTGGCGGTGTGGCGGTGGTGTAAATATAGGAACGAGCGCGCTGTACCAGGTAATCCGTCAGTTCCACTGGCCCCGCGACGAAAGCGCCGAATACGCCGGCGGCCTTACCCAGTGTGGCCATGTAAATCAGGTGAGGGGTGAGGGGTGAGGAGTGAGGGGGAAGGCATCTGGACAGCAAGCCGAAATGTTCCAGCACGCCCCTCCCCTTGTCTCCCAATACGCCGAAGCCATGAGCATCATCCAGCACCAGCAGCGCATCGTGGCGCTCACACAGGGCGAGCAATTCCGGCACTGGGGCAATGTCACCGTCCATGCTGAATACGGCATCCGTCACCACCAGTTTACGCTTCGACCTGGATGCTGCGAGCCGCTTCTCCAGCACGACGAGGTCGAGATGCGGATAGCGCGTGAATCTGGCGCGGGACAGCAACGCCGCATCGTTGAGCGAAGCATGGTTAAGCTTGTCGGCGAAAATTTCGTCGTCGCGACCGGCCAGCGCAGTGACGATTCCAAGATTGGCCATGTAGCCGGTGGAAAAAAACAGCGCCGAAGGCAGGCCGGTGAAAGCGGCAAGAGCTACTTCCAGCTCATGATGGAGCACGCTGTGTCCGTTCACCAGATGGGACGCCCCTACCCCCACGCCGTAGCGCGCTGCGGCCGACTGCGCCGCCGCTATCAGGGCCGGGTGATTGGCAAGACCGAGATAGTCGTTACTGCAAAACGAGAGATATTCCCGGCCATCCACCACAATCCGGGCGCCCTGAGGACTTTCCAGAACGCGACGATGGCGGCGCAGGCCTGCCGCTTCCAGGTCTTTCAGTTCATCGGCGAGAGAGGGAAATAGCATGCGCGTCAAAATCTAGTTACACAGCGCTTCCGACTAAGCCCCCATCACCCGGATACCCAGCTTGTCGAACAAGGCCATATCCTGATCCGCAGAAGGGTTGGAGGTGGTCAACAGCTTCTCGCCATAGAAAATGGAGTTGGCACCGGCCATGAAACACAGCGCCTGCAGCGGATCATCCATCTGCTCTCGCCCGGCAGAGAGTCGCACCAGGCTTTGTGGCATGAGGATGCGCGCCACTGCAACGGTACGTACGAACTCGATGGGATCCAGCGCCTCGGCACCATTCAATGGCGTACCTTTGACCTGCACCAGCAGGTTGATCGGCACGGATTCGGGTGGCGGATTGAGATTGGCCAACTGGACCAGAAGCGCAGCGCGGTGGGTACGCGACTCGCCCATGCCGACGATACCGCCGGAGCATACCTTGATGCCGACGCCACGGACCTGCTCCAGAGTATCGAGCCTGTCCTGATAGGTGTGGGTGGTGACCACCTCACCGTAATACTCCGGCGCAGTGTCCAGGTTGTGGTTGTAGTAATCCAGGCCAGCTTCGCGCAGTTGCTCGGCCTGACCTTCTTTCAACATACCCAGGGTCACGCAGGTCTCAAGCCCGAGGCCGCGTACGGCCTTGATCATCTCGATCACCGGCGCCAGGTCTTTCTGTTTCGGCCCTCGCCACGCAGCACCCATGCAAAAACGGGTGGCGCCCTTGTCTTTGGCGGCCTTGGCCTTGTTCACCACGGTTTCCAGCGCCAGCAAATTTTCCTGCTCCAGACCGGTATGATGGCGCTTCGACTGGGAACAATAGCCGCAATCCTCGGAGCACCCGCCGGTCTTAATGGAAAGCAGCGTGCTGACCTGCACTTCATTCGGGTCAAAATGGGTTCGATGGACGGTTTGCGCCTGGAACATCAGGTCGCTGAAGGGCAACGAAAACAGCACTTCTACCTCCGCAACGGACCACTTCCGACATTCCCCGGTAACTTTTCCAGCCACACTCTGACCGGGATTGAATAAATCATTCATGAACCTGCACCTCCACCATCATATCCTGCCAATTTTCGCGGCTGATCCTGATCAAATCCCGGATACCCAACGGTACCACCACCAATAAACTCACTGCCCACACCGTGAACAGCAAATTCATTCCACCACCCAGCAACTCTTTCATTTCGCCACTGAAGTTAAGTACAACGATCAGCGTACCGACCACGCCATAAAACCGGTATCCAGCCCAGCGCTGGTATTCCCTGACCCGCATATCGGGATGGTGAGCAACAGAAGCGTAGGCGAAGATCGAAACAGCGATCCAGATCATGAGAAGGGGGGGCACCAGCACGGAAATTATGCTGCCGATGATAAAAATTTGTGCCGATCGGCGACATTGCGCCGCGCTTACCAATTTTTCAACTGTTTTCATGATTCGTCTTTGTTTGATTTTTCACAGTAAAATGAGCGCAATCATCGAGGATCGGCCAAAAGTTGTCAAATCTTTCAGCCTACATTTTAAACGGTTGCACAAAAATTGTGCACACCATTTTACCGCATCATTGTGCACTTTGCGGTGCAGGCACTTTAAATCGCCTTTTGTGCACGGCTTGCGACGCCGACCTTTCACATTACCTGGCGCCTGCCTGCCCGGTATGCGCCCTTCCCACCCCGAGCGGCCAAGTCTGTGGCGCCTGCCTGCAGCACCCGCCTGCTTTTGACCGCACCCTGGCGGCATTCAGTTATCACTTTCCGATTGATCGCCTGCTCCACGCCTTTAAATATTCGGGCAATCTTGCGCTAACCGAAATACTGGCGAAACCACTGGCTCAGCTCGCCGCGCACCACCCTAAGCCGGACTTGTTGATGCCGATGCCGCTCCATCCGGGGCGACTCAAGGAGCGTGGCTTCAACCAGTCGCTGGAAATCGCCAAGCCGATTTCACGCTGGCTGGGTATTCCGCTCACTGCGGATCTCTGCCAGCGCATGCGCGACACACCGACCCAGGCTGGACTGAAATGGAAAGAGCGCCGCCGCAACGTGCGCGGAGCCTTTACCTGCGACCTTGATCTAACCGGGAAAACCATTGCCGTGCTGGACGATGTGATGACTACCGGAGCGACCCTGAACGAGATCAGCCGAATTTTGAAAAGCCAAGGCGCATCCGAAGTCTGCGCCTGGGTGGTGGCGCGTACTCCGCACCAGAGTTAACGGGCTGCTACTGAAGCTGTTTCAGACGTTGCTCGACAAAGTTTTGCAGCTCAGGGCTCAGCCCTCCTGATGTTTTGGCACGGCGAAACGCCTCTTGGGCTTCCGCCGGGTGGTTTTCAGCCTGCAAAGAAATCGCCAGGCCCACCAGTGAAGATGCAGAAGCGGGAGCCAACCGCAACGCAGTCAAATAGTGCTCGATCGCCGATTTGTGCTGCCCCTGGCGTTGCAGCAAAGCCGCCAGAAAAGCCTGGTAGCCGGCATGATCTTTCGCCCCCGGCAGATTTTGCTGCAGGGTTTCGAGAGCGCCACGTCCATCGCCGCGCTCAACCTGAATACGTGCCATGGCCATGGCAAATTCCGGCTGACTTCCCCCTCGCCCCAAACCATCGCGCAACAGTTGTTCCGCTTGCGCATATTGCTTTTTTTCCACCAGAATACCCGCCAGAGCCTGGCGTGATACAGCATGATCGGGGGCGACCCTGAGGGATTCCCCCAGGCTTTCTTGCGCCTCTGTCACGCGCCCCTGCTGAAGCAGGGCAACCGCTTTCTGATATAGATATTCGGCTTGCTGCTGCGGAGAAATTTGCTTGACTGGAGCGACGCCAATAGCCTCTGCCTTTTTTCCTGCGCCGTCGCTTTTACTCGGCGCCGACCGAACTTCCTCCACACCCTTTATTTTTTCTACGGAAGTACTGGCAGGCGACGCGACTTCAGGCAATTTTTTGGGCGCCTTGGCTCGGGTGGCTGGGGGCAACTCTATCTTTTTAGCTACAGCTGACTTCGGTGCGGCCGGAATATCCACCCGACTCGTCATGTCCGGGTTCGGTACGGGAGTAGGCTGCGCAACCGGAGCAACGGTCGGCTGAACTGCAACCGGCGCTACCGGCGGATTGACCGGCACAACCGGCCGCTGCCGCTGCAACAACCACACCAGCACGACAATAATTCCCAGCAAAACCACCAGCGTTGCCACCCACCAGCCACTGCGCCGCTCGCTGCCGCGCGACGCAACCGCCCTCACGCCCATGGGCAATCCACTTTCGCCACCCTGGCTCCGACGCTGCTCCAGATCCTGCAACATTTGATTAATCAGGCTCATCTTCGCCACCGCCACAAATTGAATTTTTGTCGGCTGGCTGCAGGTGTATCCATCGCCGCTGCCTTGACGTGCCGCGCAGTGATTTCATACCGACCTTCTCCATAAGCCATGAGCAGGGCTTTATGCGCCAGAATATTCACCAGTCGTGGCACACCGGTGCTGGCCTGATACAGCGCGCGCTCCGCCGCTTTATGGAACAGGCGCATCCCCTTGTACCCCGCCACACGCAATCGATGCTCGATATAGTGCACCATTTCCTCCCGGCTCAACGGGCTGAGATGATAGTGAAAGGTGATGCGCTGCTTGAGTTGACGAACCGATTCCTGTGCCAGCTTCTGATCCAGCTCGGGCTGTCCGAACAGAACAATCTGCAGCAGCTTGCGCTTCTCGGTTTCGAGGTTGGTGAGCAGGCGCAGCGCCTCCAGGCTTTCCAGCGGCATCGCCTGAGCCTCGTCGAGGCACAACAGCACGCGCTTTTCGTCGCGCGCCAATTCGAGCAATCGGGTATTGAGGGATTTAAGCAGATGATACTGGTCGACATCCCGCTCCTGCGGAACCCCCAGTTCCTCGGCCAGAGCCAGCATCAGAGTGCGCGGTTCGAGGTAGGGATTGGGGAGGTAAGCGGTAACGAAATCATCCTGCAATGAGGACAGAAAGGTACGGCACAGGAGGGTCTTGCCCGTCCCCACCTCGCCCGTGATCTTGATGAAACCCTCACCGCTGCGAGCAGCGACCAGCAATGTGTTCAACGCTTCCTGATAACGCGAGCAGGCAAAGAAAAAACTGGTGTCCGGTGTAATCCCGAAAGGAAGTTCAGTCAGCCCGAAATGCTCACGATACATTTACTGCCGCTCTGCATTCAGGACTTTCTGTTCACGCTTCAAATCCTGGATGCGCTGCTGGCTTTGCAGAATATCCTGCTGCCAGTTGGCATCGCTCTGAATTACCGTCGGTTTAAGCAAAATCACCAGTTCCCGCTTTACTGTCGAGCGGTTGGTATTGCGGAACAAGTTTCCCAGCACCGGAACATCACCTGCACCAGGCAATTGAGAGCGGTCATCATTTGTCGCCTGCTTCATCAAGCCGCCAATTGCAATAATCTGCCCATCCTGGGCGCGCACAATACTGTCGGTTTCAGAAATATTGCTGGAGGCCAGAGGCAGGTTAATCGAACCTGCCGACCCCAGGTCAACCACTTTGTTAACCGTGGTCACCTTGCTGACCGAAGGGTGAATATGCAGCGTAATATTGTTGTTTTCATCGATCTGTGGCGTCACATCCAGCGCGATACCGGAGAAGAAAGGCTGCAATGTCACAGAAGGCGTAGTCGTGGTCGATGTGCCGGTAGTCGTGGTGGTGCTGACATTGGTAACGAAAAACTCATCGGTACCCACTTTCAATACGGCTTTCTGATTGTTCAGAGTGGCGATACGCGGACTGGAAAGTACCTGCACATTGCCCTGGGTTTCGAGGAACTGGATCAGAGCAGCAAAATTGCTGGTCTGAAATGCCAGGCCAAACAGGCCGCCAACATTGGCGGGATTAGTGACCATGCTCACACCAGGAAGCGCATCCAATACCGGATTGGTATAGGTGCGAGCAGCAAAATCCATGGCGGTTGCGCCCGTCGCCAAGGGGCCACTGGTTTGCAGTACTGTCCCAGGTGAGACATTTCCAGTCGAGAGACGACTATTCGAGCCGGTTCTGAATGCCCCCCAGTTCACCCCCGCCTGGTAACCGTCACTCAATTCCACTTCAAGAATCTTGGCTTCCAGAATCACTTGGCGTTCAACGGACAACTGGGAAGCATTCAAAAATGTCGAAACGTCACGCAACTCGGCCGGCATCGCGCGCACCAGCACCACCCCGGATTGAGGATTAATAACTACACTACGGCCCCCATCACACCCCTCGACACCGCGGCCAGATACTGTTTCCACAGTTCGCCCTGCCTGAGCGCCACTGCCAGCAGTAGAAACGCCTCCTCCTGAACGGGTTGGCATCTTGCAGCCAATCACGGTACGTACCGAATCTTCCAGATCTCCCCAGAAATCATTGCGCGTCGAGGTATAAATGGTGCTGCTATCCTGCGAAGAGGAAACTCCGCCACTTGTGGAGGAGGTCGTACCCGTGGCGGAGGTGCCCGGAGTGGATGGTACGCTGCTGATCGAACCGGAGTGTACCCGAGTATCAGACCCCCCGACTCTCCGTCCAACCAGGTAATTCACCTTGTAGATACGGGTCTGCATCGCCAGCGGCTGAATGTAAATGCGCGAGCCGTCCACTTTATATTCGTAACCGTAGATTTCGCGGACAGCGTCAAGCGCCTCGAATACCGTCACATCTTTCAAATTAACTGAAACCGAACCGCTCACATCGGGGTGGATCAGCATGCTGTAACGCGTGCCATTCACAATTCCCATGAACACCTGGCTGGCTGGCGCATTATTGACCACCAAATCAAATTTCTGCTCCAGTGGCTTGCCGCCCACACGCGGCATCTCGACCTTGAGCGGCGGCAACAAGGCCGTACCCAATGTATCACTCTGAACCGCTTGGGCTCTATCCTGGCTCGCTCTGGTCAACTCCGCATTGATTTGATCCAAAGTTGCACCATGCTTTTCCTGAGAGGCGCAGCCCGACAAGGCCAATATCAACAGTCCGAAATATGCTTTCCGCATTATAATGCCTTTTGCTCATAGTTGAGTTTTGACTTGTTCTTGTCACGTTTCAGCACTTCTCGCCGTGGCGGTCTGGCGAAATTTTTTTCCACCCCCGGAAAGAGTTTGAGCACCTGTCTGCCTTCAGGCCCGATAAGGGTCACCTCGCTCTCGCTGATTTTAATCAGTTTGGCGTCACCGAAACGCTCGCCCTCTACCACTAGCTGACCACTGATCAAGGCAGTCCGATGGCCCGGACGGATCATGACAGATTGCAGCACCGGCCCGGTCGCTGCCGTACCAGCGAATTCTACAACACCTGCCTCGACTGGGGGTCGAGTCGGGTCGGGCAACATCTCTGCCGCCAAGGCCTGGGCAGCCCCGACTCCCAGAGCAAGCGTGAAAAGAATTGTTTTCACACGCTTAACCATGTCTTGTCCATACTCAACGTATACAGCGTAATCGTCAGAACTACGAGGGGATATTCTTCTACCCGCATTTCAGCCTTGCCCCAGATCATCCGCCATGGCAGCTTTTCCATTGTATCGAGGTATTGCGTCAGCTCGGCATAACTGCCAGATACGGTGATCTCTACACCGTGCTTGTAAATCGCCGGGCTCGCTGGGGTTTTCTCCTCATTTTTGAGCGCAGCAGCATCAGCTGGCGTCTCCAGCACACCGCTGACTGGCAAAGTCTTGAGTGACACGAGCTTCAAATTGCGGTTTTGAGTCAGTACATCCTCCAGCAGTCGCGCCATTTTCTCCGGCGGCACCAGACTTTGCTGCACACTTTGCAACGCAGCACGACTCTGCTCCAGCTTCTGGTTCAGTTCCGCCAGCATGGCCCGGGTAGCCGCATCGGGATCAACCCTGCCACCGCTCAACATATTCTCGATCTGAGCCCGCAATTGTTGTATTTCCGTCTGCTGCTGAGTTGCTTCCAGAGTCAGGCGTTTCTTTTTGGCCAGCAGCGGATCCAGAAACAGTGCACTGAGCAGGGCCCACACCACCACCATCACCATAACAAAAATCAGGGCGCGTTCGCGCGAATTGCGGGCGTTGAGGAGCGCAGCATAACGTTCCCAATATTGCTTCACTTCACCCCCTCCGCAGTGCCGGAATGCAGCCTGAATTCAAGATAATTTGGCACTTTTAGCGGCTTGTCTTTAGATTCAGGCTCCGCCTTCGGCCGCTGTATTTCCATGGCAGCAAAATCACGCCCCTGCGTCGCCGCTTCCTGGTTCAAGCGCAGAATATAAGCTGGCACCAGTTCCGGGCGTAGCGTCCGCCCACCCAGGAGCATTTCCTTGCCTGACCCCTTGATGCCGAATTCAGTCAGCCACAACCCATTCACAGTCTGGCGCGCAAAAGCACGCATATAGCCGGAATACCCCTGAGTATTACCCAGGCTGCCATTTTGCAGCACTTCCAGCACCGCCTCTTCACCTTTGAGTTGCCGCCCCATATCTGCCACCCGCTTTTCCAGTACCGCATCTTTCTCGCGCGGCAAATACTCGGCTAGCCTGGCCTTTTCCTGCGCCAGACTGGTGGCGCCGGTTTTAATTTGCTTATCCAGAAGCATCACCTGACGGTACTGGTAACCATACACAACCACCATGATCAGCACCAGCGCAGCTAGTGCAGGAACAACCATCGACGCAACAAACCACTCGCGCCGCTTGCGGAAGGCGGGATTAAAGAGGTTGATCTGTTGGCTCATCGCGCCATACCCTCCGTGCGCAGTGCAGCACCCAAGGCCAGGAAGCACTGCATCCGCTGCGCCGACCCCACACCGGAAACCGCAGAGAAATCGAATATCTCGTCCAGATTCAGGGTGGACACCGGCAAGTACAAATTGGTCGCCAGATACGCTTCCAGATTAACTGCCGAAGGCAAGGGGGCGAGCACCAGCTTGCTGATGGCAATAAAACTGAACTGGCGCTCAAAATGATCCATCGAACGCTGCAATTCCAGCGTAATGCGCTCAAAATGGCGCTGCTGCTCGCTACCCGGCTGGTTTAGCAGTGACAGCGGAACATCAATATGGCGCGACAGATACAGCTCACCATCGAAAGTAAAAGTCAGCAGGCCACCATTCTCACCGAAAGACAACAGAGCCAAACCGCGCCCACTGTCCTCCAGCAGGTGCGCAATATTGCGCTGCGCCAACTCGGGAATATCGATCACGCTCACGGGTACCTTAACCGCATCGAAATCCACCATGCGCTTGCGGATCACCTCATTGCGTGCCGCCACGGCATATAGCGAACGAGTACGAGCCTGTGCGTTCTTGTCAGCGGGAATATTGAGCACATCCACCGTCGCATCGTCCACTGAGAAATCCAGCATATCCTTGATGCGCCAGCGCACCGCCGTTTTCAGTTCAGTGGCAGGAACATTAGGCGCTTCCACCACCAGCAACTGGTATTCACCGGAATTCAGCAGAAAGCTGCAATGGTAACGATTGAGATGGCGCTCTTTAGCCAATTTTTCCAAAACAGGGACATCTACCACGCTCGACGGAGAAAGTGCACAAAGCGTCACCAACGGCTTGCTGTCCGTCACTTGACGCACGTGAACCAGGCTCACTCCTTCAGGGGTGAACTGCATGGCCATCCAACCGGGTTCATGGGGTTTTTTGTCGAAAAAAAGCATTCAAAGTCGCTGATTAAATAATTAGCCTGAAGTTAAATGAATAACCCATTGTTGTCAATTGACTATACATTCCGCCCTAGTAGTTCTCCCGAAGATAGATCGGGCCTTTTTTGGAGCTGCTGCCAAATATACCGAAAGTGGCGCGAGACGTCGGATCCCGGTCGTAGGCCGTACCAGACCACTTGCCGCGCAAATACCCCATATTCGCTCCTGCCGTTGGCGGCTGGGAGGACACCCAGCTGGTGTTAGTGGTCACTGTCGACCCGAGGTCAAACACGATGTCCACACTACCGGAAAGCGGTGAGCCGCTGGGTTTGACGAGTGTAAGCGATCCCGAACCACTGGCGACCAGGAATGGGCCAGCGGGAATATGTGTCAAATCGACGCTCGACGAGAATCCCGACGGCTGATGATTACCTAGCCCGATGTTAGCCTTTGCGATACGGGTCAGACTGTCAGCCGTATTTTTAATAAAAGTGTTGCCATTCCAGTATTGGGCCTCGAAAGGAATGCTCAGGTCGCGTTGCTCAGGCCCGTAGGCGTTGCCCATCCACAAACGACCAAAACGCACATCCGTGGCAAATAGCAGCTTGCGCTCGTTCGTGCCATCGGGATTACTGGCCAGGGTGTTGCCGGCGGTAGCGTCAAGATTGACCTTGTGGGTATCGGCTGAAGCTGGTCCTGGCAAAGTTACGCCCTCGCTGTCCCGCGGCATGGCACCAAACTTCAGCAGCTGATAGGGGCCGTCCGGCGTCGAGTTGCGATTCAGCTTCACATGCGCCGTGAAGGTACCAACACCGGCAGCCCACGAACTCGTCGGGGCACCGACCCCGGCATAAGCACCAGCGCCAACGATAGACAACCGCCCGGAAAGTCCTGTCGTGCCGTTCACCGCACCCAGCCCCATGCACTGAGTGCTGGCTGCACAACCGGTGTTGAACCAGTCTCCTCCGGTTCCCAACACCGCGGCGTCGAGTTTCGCGAAATTCCCGATATAATTTTGCGTTACGCTATCTCCCGCGGAGTACGCCGTGACCAGAAGCGTCAACTTCATCGGCTCGTCCATGTAGGTAAAAGGCACTGCCTGCCCCTCGCTGGACTGGAGGTCACTACGGGTCACCACCGAACCGGTGAGTCCAAAATGATCGGGGATAAAACGCCCGACATTGCCACTAGTGGCTGCAGTCGACAGCACCTGCCCTAGAAAAGTCGAATTTACTGCCGTCAGCGTGATCACGCCCACTTCATCCCAGGCTAAATTACTGACTGAGGCAACGCCGTTAATAAAACTGCTGCGGTAAAGCGGTGTTGTCGCCCCTGTGCCTGTCAGAGTACCCGAAGAACCAGCCGCGGGCGCCATCAGCGTTCTCGTCAGAGTCACTGTTTCCGTGCCCTTTGCCGTCCCCAGGCCGAAATTCGGCGTGGCTGTTCCGCCAAATCCCCGCGCGGTAATGGTGGCATTAAATGGGTTGCCCGCCTTGATAAAAATACCGCCACCACCTGTCAGACCAGGGTCTGCTGGCCCAATAAGGCAAGGTGTTGCAGAAGTGCAAGGAATAATTGAAAAATCATAGGGCTTGACGACAAATGGCGCGCTGATACCCTTCATCTGCAGTGGATTGCCCACTGAAGTGCCGGCACCACCCCCGCCCGGTGCCACGTTGTAACGCGCATTGAGGGTGATTTCTCCGACGTCAGTGAAATTGAAGGTAAACGGCGCGGCCGCACAAGGCGTTGCGCCGGAACAAACCCCAGCCGGTGCCGTGGCAAACTTCAAGGGCACCTGAATATAGCCACTTACCGACCCACTATTACCTTGCACATAATAATTGCTGGCGTTATTGGTTACAGTCAGCGTTGGCAAAGCATTAGAGACACACGTTGCCGGTGCGCTGGTGCAACTGCAGGTTACCGGGTCAGTGCAAGCATAGGCAAGGTCGATAGTGGTGGTCGTGCCGTTGGCGAAAGGGCCGTTTTTGGTCAGATCTGCACAAACCCCGGCACACGGGGCTCCAGCGGTTGCACAACTCGACTGGACAGGTTGCAGATAGTACGTTCCCGAGGTCACCCCGGCGGTCTGCGCACCAATGGCTGCATTGCTGGCATCGACAAAACGGAATCCGGCCGTGGTCCAGCTCATATCCGGGTCGTAAGGCGTATCGGCGCTGGCCGTCCCGCTACGCTCCGTCGCCGTTCCATCGGACACATTAAAATTCACCGTTTGTCCCCACGTATTCTGGTAATTCAGGATCACGCCAGAAGCCCCCGCCGAGGGGAAAGTGTAAGTCGCCGTACCGCTGTCGGCCGCACCTGCCGTGAACGTGCCCAATGTCCCAGACGGCGCTGTCCAGTTACCCTTCGCCGCAGCGCCACCGTTGCCAGGGCCGAGGGTGGCTGATAACGAGATGGTCGTTGTGTTGGTGGCCGTCATCGCCGCATGTACCGCGCTATGCGGCGTGATCGTTACGGCTTCAGGCTGGCAGGTTACCCCATTGCCATTCGGGCTGATCGCATAGTGACTGATAGCGGAACAGGGGGACACCGGGCCAATTGGCGCACCCGGAATCTGGGCTGCGGTCAGAGTGGCAGTGCAACTACCCGAGCCACCCGGCATGGCACCATATGCTCCAAACAGCGCGCCATTGTTATAGGTGACGCCATTAACCCCTCCCCCGTTATTGCATGCTGCCGGCGTTGCCGAGGTGATGGCGTAACCGCCGCCGCCACCGCCACCCGGCCCGTGAGGCGTCGAGGTGCTGCCGGGCGGCACGAGATTGGAGCCACCAATACCGCCTTTTACGTTGATGGTCACGCCCCCAATTCCAGAAGCTGCATTGATCAGTACCATTCCACCTGCACCACCTCCACCGCTACCATCATTACCGACAGTACTGTCGCCATTACTGCCGCTAGCATTAAATATCGCGGAACCGGTCATACTACCGGCTCGGATCATGATGATGCCACCCCCGGCGGCACCACTGGAGGACAATGCGCCGAGACTACCGGTCGAGTTGTTGGTGGTGCCGGATCCACCACCTCCACCCAAGGTCAGACGAGCCGCCCCGATACTGGACACGGAGCCACCGCCAAACCCACCCGTACTCCCCGCTGGGTTGGCGGCAGAAGCAAGCGCCGCATAGCCGCAACCATAATAGGGTGCAGTAGTAGTAAAGGCGGCACACCAACCAATTCCGCCGATACCCCCTGAGCCACCGTTTGCGCCGCCGCCGCCGCCGGAGTTCTCATCGTTAGCCGACGGGTGCCTGTCCGTGCCGCCGCCTCCGGCGTTGCCCGGTGCACCGCGTGCAAAGCTGCCATTAGGGTAGCCATCAACCCCGGTATTGGTCAAAGTACCAGGAGCAGTAAACACATAGTATGGCGTGCCGGCGATACCTTCACCCTTCGTTCCATTGGCAAGATTCGTCACCAGCGTGCGGTAATCCGTATAGGCTCCCGAACCCGTGGTAGAGCCGCGCGCAGCACCACCGCGGAAGCCCATGCCGTCCACGCTCACAGTTGCCGAGTTCAGCGTGAGCACCCCGGTTACATCAAACGCCAGCACGCCGCCCGTACTGCCATTCCATGCCTGGGCCGTGATCGAGCCGAGCGTGTAGTTTGTATAAACGGGTACGCGAATCACCTGAAAACGGCTTTGCCCACCGCTTGTGTAGGCATTGCTTGTGCCACAGGTCAGCGTCAACGTGCTGCCCGACAATCCGGAGGCAACCGCATACTCATACAACCCTGACTTGCCCACGCTCGTCGCGCCTTTACCCACAAGATCGCCGGTCGTGCCATCGCCATAACCGTCATCATTGTTAGCATTAATGGTGGCATCCTGCATCTGCATAATGAGCACCAGGTCCCCAGCAGAAATCGGAGTGGCAGCCCCTGATGAGGCACCCAGCGAGATCGTTGTCGCTCCCGCTGCAATGCTGGTGGTGGCAGGATAGTAGGTGTTGATTACCGTGGCTGCGGTGACGCAAGCCGGTGAGGAGGCAACTTCTGTCAAAGTCCCAAAATTTGTCGCACCGGTTACGCCAGCCATCGTCGCCGTACCCGTTTTGGTAATATTGCCGCTCGCCAACGGCGAGCTTGCCGTAGGGCGAACTCGAATGTTTTGCCAGGTCAATGAATTTGTTCTTGAGCTGGCTGCCGTAACTGTGAAAGTGATTTGCGTTGCAGTAACCGTGGGCGCCGGTGCTGCGGCTGTGCCCGTAGGTGTGTCATTAATGTTTCTTGTATTGGTGTTGTTGCCGGTAACCACCACGCTTACAGCAGCTGCCGTATCAAATTCAAAACCGCTCGGCGCATTGAGAATGATGGTGCCTGTCGAAACCTCCCCTGAGCTTGCCTCGTCATACACCGGACCGCTCAACGATGTCCAGGTGCCGGCCGCGCTACACCCAGGAGCCGTGTTTGAAGGAATCGCGCTTCCTCCTGTTGAGGCAGTAACCGTACCCGCATTTGCGATCCCTCCAAAGATGCAGCTCGCCACAAAAATCAGGAGCAAGCCCACCCAAGTTGCTTGGGCATACCTGCGACCATGACTGCCCATCTTCCCTTCAAATCGATCAGAACTCGATAAACGCATTGACAACCCTTTCGGTATAACCAACGCTGCCGACACCACCCCCAGCCGTCGCGGTGGATTGCACCCAGTAAACAGTCTTGCTGTCCGAGCCCTCGGTATAGATATTGGCCGCACAGGTTACAGTAACGGAAAATCCATCCAAGGTGTACGAGGTTGGAGAGGCCGGACATGCCGCGGCTGTATTAATGCTGGCCGCCACCCACTGAACGCCGGCCTTGGCTATCCAATAGGTTCGTGTACCCTGGATATCCTGTGCCGATGTCAGGTGCTGGGTATTCGACAGGGTCAGCATGAATGCCCCCAACGCCGACAGGATCACCAACAGGAAAATCGCCGAAACGATCGCAAACCCACGTTGCGAGCATTTCGTGAAAAAGATGCGCTGTATGTTCATGGCGTATTGTCCACATGAACTTGATGATACAGCTGCACACTCTCGCCGGACTGCGTCATTTCCAGCGAAATGGAAACAATACCGAAGCGACTCAGGCCGGTACTGGATCCAGGCGCTTCGTAATGAAGGCTACACGAGGTGACGTTCTGGGCCAGAATGGCGCTTGCCGCAACCGGGGCCATAGTCGGGCAGTCTGCCGGTTGCGCCCAGGCACCAGTCAGCTGGCGCGAGTAGCGGTAAAGCACGCCACCGCTGCAACGATAAGCCACCACATGCTCGTTGGCAGGGATCACCTGGAAACGATAGGCAGGAGACTCACTGGGTAGTTGCTTGCGATTGAAGGGTGTCGCCGTCCCAGTGCCGACGAAGGTAATGGCCGTGGTATTGGCGGTGCCACCTGGCTCGACGACGCCGGCCACCTGGATGGCATTTGCACCAAGATAGGCATTGCCGCTAGCGCTGCCATCGTTGTATACCACCACCACATCGCCGGCGGCAATCCGGTCCGCTGCGGGCAGCGTACTATTCAGCCAGAGCATGTCAAAACTTGCATCGATTACGCTGAAATCCAGCTTGTCGCCGCTGCCTGTTGCACCCTCCTCATTCACACGGTAACGTCCGCCGATCTTGGTCGGCATGAATTCGAGACACTGGTCAGTTCCGCTAGTGGGATTGCGCACGCTGTTAGGCAGCGCCAGACGAATATCGCGCGCCATGCGCCGCACCACGGTATCGGCAACATCAGTAAGCTCTGCCCGGCGGGCGGAATCGAAATAACTATCCACGGGGCTTTTGATGAATACCGCTACCATGCCGGCAAGGATGCCAGTAATTACAATCACCATGACCATCTCGACCAAGGTGAAGCCGTGCTCGGCAGGAAATGGTTTGGGGTCTATCATTTTCAATAACCAGCCCGATAGCCGGAAAGTTGGATGGTGTCGCCACTACCCGCAACCGTTACTGTAATTTTCTTCATGGCAACGGCGTTCACGGTCACACTTGCCACCGCTATCGTGGCAGAATAAGCCGCAAGCGATGCGATGGAGCCCGCCCCCAAAGTGGCGTTGCCCTTGATGACAGCGGTTGCCGGTACGCCATCGAAACAGGCATAGTCATCAACATCGTCATATTGCAAACGCCCGGCGCAAGTATTGAAATCTGCCTCGGCAAAACCGCCCGCGGGATTGACATAGTCCTTAGCCAGCACCTCTTCCAGAATCGCCTCGGCCATGGCCATCGCCTGCTTGCGCACCATGGGGTCGGCGCTGGATTTCACGGTTACATTCATCACCGACAGAATGCCCACAATGGACACACTGACGATGACGATAAAAATAATCAGCTCGATAAGCGATATGCCTCGTTGCTGCCGCCAACACCTGATGGGGTCAGTAAACATAACCGGTCACCGCATCAACCTTAATACCACTGCCGTCAGGAAAGGAAATCGATACATTCGCTGCCTTATCCGTTGCTCCGGAGGCTAGAAACGTAAAACTGCCAACCGTGGCAGACAAGCCCGTTCCACCCCGTGGCGCGGAAGGAAAGGCAAGCGCCGAGTTGCAGGTAGTGGAAGGGGGTGCCGTGCCGGCAATCATCATGGTCACCCCCGTGGCGTTGAGCGTTACACAGACCGAGCGCCGCTGGGCAATCGCGGCTTTTTGCGCGTAACGCAGCAGGGACATGGTTTCATCATGAAAACCTCGCGTCTCAAACACCGATTGATCCATGAAACGCGGAATCGCCGCCACAGCCAGCACACCAATAATGATCAGGATAACAATTAACTCAACCAGAGTGAAACCACCCACTCCCCTCTGCAACGCGCAAGACCTTCGCATCAAGTGATTTGTATCAAAACTCGGACTTGGCAGATAGTTATCTCGCATCGCTTTTATCTCATCCCGAACAGCAACCCGGCACGTTTATCAAAGCAAAAAAAGAGCGCTTTCGCGCTCCTTTAATCGCACTGCGCCAGAAGCGCAGTTAGCCCACAAATTAACTTGCAATTGAAAACAGTGGGCACCCCTTTGTCTTATCAATTACCGGCGGCAATGCCCGTGTAGGTTTTAGTAGCGCTCCCATCCGTCTGAGTAACGGTACAGTTCGCCGTAGCACCGTTGGTGGTGGTAAGGGTAGCTGCCGCAACTGTATAGCCGCTCGGTATACCCCCCTGCATGAGAGTTGCAGTGTCAGAGCAGTTGCTAACTGCGACGCACTTGTTAGCAGCAGGTACGTTTTTCACAGCCGAACAGCCTGCATAATTGATGGCCATTGCAGACGCCATCCCTCCTGCCACTCCACCTAATGCTGCAGCTTTCGCCTCAGTTGAAAGATCAATAAACTTCGGCAATGCAGTCGCCGCCAAAATGCCCAGAATCACAATCACCACCACCAGTTCAATCAAGGTAAAACCCGATGCTTTTTTCATTTCACTTCTCCTAAAAAATCAGTAATTAGCAATCTGTGACATCAATAACAATCGCAGGTGCAGTGACTACCCCAGCTGCTGCCGTCGCCTCCGTATAGGAAATTTGGCAGTTCGCCGCAGTTGTCGCTCCAGCTATCTGAATGATGGTTGGGTTGACGCCAGAGGAAATGGTCACGCCATCCGTACTTGCTGAGAGTTGCGCGGCCTGAATAATCCCGGTGCCAGGAGCCGTGCTACGCGATGGATATTGGTTAATCATCGCGACTGCTGTCCCTTCCATGGCAGCAGTACCGGCCGCAGTTGTACAGGTTCCACCCGCCACAATTCCGGACAAGTCCAGCAGGCACCTGGCGTGCGCCAGGGCCGAGGCCGAACGAATAGCGCCATACAACCCCTGGGCTTTGGCAATGCGCGCTTCCCGCTGCATCGCCACATAACGAGGCAGAGCTGTCGCTGCAAGAATCCCGAGTATCGTGATCACCACCACCAGTTCAATCAAGGTAAAACCTTGTTGCTTCATTTCCTTATCCCCCAAGCCTGAATACCATTATCGGCGTATCTGCCGAAAACCTGAGCCAAAACTCTATGCCTGCTCTCGCCCAACTAAAACCACTTGTACGCCTCGATTAACGACAGTTTAATCCCCGATGGCGGCATCGGGGAAGCCCTTAGTTTCATATCATCAGGAGATTTATCATAAATCGCCATAACGCTAAAACGCACTTCCCGCCGGCCACGACTATCCGGCACAAAATATCGACCCCGGTTCACCCGGTACACCAGCACCCATGCGCTCCTGTCGTAATACCAACCGTCGCGCGGTTGTGTATCCGGCGGGGCGCCATCGAACTCGCCGAGATAATTGGCCGGCTTCTGTTCCAGCCAGGTCATCGGATTCTGCTTTTCCATGGCGGGCATTTCCCGCATCCGCCCTTCCACCATCAAGGTGGCCAGTTCCATCCGCAAAGCGCTCTTCAGGGTGGCAGCGGTATATTCCATATTGGCCTTTTCCACCCACTCCTGGTAGTAGGTCATGCGGTCCAGCAAAATGAATACCAGAACCCCCAGCACCGAGATCATCAAGGCAAATTCCAGCAAGGTCGCGCCTGCAGATTTCCGCCACACCGCCGGCTCCCCCATTATTTGTGCATTGCCGCCTTGCCCAGATCCCATATCGGCAGGAACACCCCTAGCGCCAGGATTAACACCAATATACCCAATCCGACTATCAAAATCGGCTCGATCTGCGAGCTTAAAGTTTTGACCTCATAGTCCACCTCACGATCATACATTTCGGCGATTTCCTGCATCAGGTCATCCAGTTCGCCGGTCTCCTCCCCTACCGCAATCATTTGCAACACCACCGGTGTAAACACGCCGGAAGCAACTGCCGTTCGCAATACGCTCTCGCCCCGCTCGATGCCTTCGCGCATCTGATTGATATGTTCTGCAATGTAATCGTTGTCCACCACCTGCGCCACCACGGTGAGTCCTTGCACAATCGGCACGCCACTTTTGCTGGCGAGAGCGAAGCTGCGAGCAAATCGCGCCAGCGTACCCTTCAACATTATTTTGCCGGCGATAGGCAAACGCAGCTTGAACTTGTCCCACTGGTACTTGCCCGAAACTGTGCGAATATAAACTCTAAAGCCTGCAACCGTGGAAATGGCTAGCAATAGCAGCAACGGCCAGAAACGAACAGTGAAATTGGATCCGGCGATCAGCAGTTGGGTCATGAACGGCAATTCCGCATTAAACCCGGCGTACACTTTGGCGAAAGCAGGAATCACGAACAGGTTGATTATGACTATCGCGGCGATCATCGCGATGACCACAAACATCGGGTATCGCAAGGCGGCTTTTACCCGCTCACGGGTTTCACGCTCGAATTCCAGATGGTCGAACAGCCGCAGGAATACCTGATCCAGCATGCCGGTCATCTCACCCACCCGTACCATGCTGATGTAGAACGATGAAAAAACCTGCGGCTGGCGGCTCATGGAAACGCTCAGTTCGCGTCCGCTGTCCAGACTTTCGCGCACATCCTGCAGCACACTGGCGAACGCCTTGTTCGTAGTGGACTCCTGCAGCCCCGCCAAGCCGCGCATAATAGGCACACCGGCCTTGAGCAGGGTATACAGCTGGCGGCTGAACAACTGCACATCCATCGGCCCCACCTTCTCAGCGAATAGCTGTTGCAACCAGATGTTTGCGCTATTCCCTGCGGTGACCGCTGTGGGGGTGATTTCGACTGGAGTCATGCCACTGCTCACCAGTTGGTCGGCCACCGCGCTACTATCGGCGCTTTCCACCACCCCTTGGGTCAACTCGCCGCGAACGTTGCGCGCCTTGTATGCAAAGAAAGGCACGTTAATCCTCGAACTGATTGCTGATGCGCATCGCCTCGGCCACCGAGGTTTTGCCTGCAATGACCAGAGCCACGGCATGCCTCCGAAGCGTTTCACCCGCCATCTGCTGGCGGGCTGATTTGACGAATTGCCCCGGATCATGGTGACTGATCGCGTCAACAAGGGGTTCACTCATTTCCAGCATTTCATATACACCGACCCGCCCCTGGTAACCGGTGCCATTGCAGCGCGAGCAACCGCGGCCATGCATGTAGGCATGCTGATCCACCCCTTCACCCAATTCAAACTTCAGAAACTCATGCTCATTGGGCCTGAGTGCGTAAGGTTTAGTGCAGCTCTCGCAGATCACACGAACCAGGCGCTGTGCCAGCACGACTTGCAATGAAGTCGCCACCATATAGCGCGGCACCCCCATGTCGAGCAACCGGACCGGTGTGCTTTCGGCATCGTTGGTATGCAGTGTGGATAGCACGAGGTGACCGGTCATGGCCGCGCGCAAACCGATTTGAGCGGTTTCCTGATCGCGCATCTCGCCCACCAGGATGACATCCGGGTCTTGACGCAAGGTCGAGCGCAGGACACGGGAAAAAGTCAGGTCTATTTTTTCGTTGACCTGGATCTGGTTGATCCCTGGTAGACGATATTCCACCGGGTCTTCCACGGTGATCAGCTTTCTTTCCAGCGAATTCAGTTCAGCCAGAGCACCGTACAGCGTGGTGGTTTTGCCGCTACCGGTAGGGCCGGTGACCAGCACCAAACCGTTGGGACGACGAATGATGCTGCGGAATCTTTCCAGCATCCCGACCGGCATGCCGAGGTGATCCAGCGCTAGCATGCCGCCGCTCTGGTTGAGAAGACGCATCACCACGGACTCGCCATACTGGGTAGGCATGGTTGAAAGGCGCACATCAATTTGTTGCTGCTTGACCTTAATCGCAAAGCGACCATCCTGAGGCAAGCGTTTTTCAGAAATATCCAGGCCCGACATGAGCTTGATACGTAGCGCGAGAGCCGAGGCGATCTTGATGTCGGCCTCGGTTTGCAGGTGCAGCACACCGTCTATGCGGAAACGAATTTGCAGCTTGCTTTCCTGCGGCTCGATATGGATGTCCGAAGCGCGCACCTGGGTGGCATCGTCAAATACCGACTGCAGCAGCTTCACCACCGGCGCGTCTTCCTGGCCGGCGATCACGCCCAGAGCGCCGAAGTCTACGCTCACATCGCCCAGGTCCTGCTCCAGTTCGCGTGCCAGACCGGTGATTTCCTCGGTGCGGCGATACAGCCGGTCGATGGTTTGCAGCAGCAGTTCTTCGTTCACCACTGCCAGCTCGATGTCATTCTTCACCAACCGGGCAATCTCATCGTAAGCGAACAAATCGCTGGGATCCGCCATGCCTATCAGTAGGCTGTTGTCGCCGCGCTGCTCCAGGACGATGGCACGGAATCTTCTTGCCTGGGTCTCCGGCAGAAACCCGACCGCCTCCAGATTAACGTTATAATATTTGAGGTTGATATGGGGGATATTGAGCTGCTTCGCCAGCGCTTCGGAAATCTGCTCTTCCGTGACGTAGCCGTTTTCGATGAAAACACGCCCAAGCCTGCGCCCGGAACGCTTTTGCTGATCGAGCGCAGCGTCGAGCTGCACTTGCGAAATCAGTTTCTGCTGCACCAGGATTTCACCCAGGCGGACTTTTTCCGGCCTTGGCATAACCGCCCCCGTATTTAGAGTAATTTATTAGTTTACGATTCTATACCATTGAAAGCCCTAAAGTAACTATACAATGTTTGATATTGTCCTGTATCAGCCCGAAATCCCGCCCAACACCGGCAACATCATCCGTCTCAGCGCCAACACCGGTTGTAGACTGCACTTGGTCAAACCGCTCGGATTTTCGCTGGAGGATAAACAGCTACAGCGCGCCGGACTGGACTACCATGAGTACGCCACAATAAAAATCCATGAGAATTGGACGGAGTGTCTGGGGCAGCTCAGCGGGAGGCGAATGTTTGCGCTTACAACGAAGGGGAGTATGAGATACAGCGAGGTCGCTTTTCAGCGCGATGATGTATTCGTATTCGGCCCGGAAACAAGAGGACTACCGGTAGATGTCTTGGCACAGTTCGATGAAAGCCGGCGTATCCGCCTGCCGATGCGGGCGGAAAGCCGCAGCCTGAACCTGTCCAACTCGGTCGCTGTGCTGGTGTTCGAAGCTTGGCGCCAGATCGGGTTCGAAGGCGGAGCGTGAGTGCTGAGTGCTGAGTGCTGAGTGCTGAGTGCTGAGTGCTGAGTGCTGAGTGCTGAGTGCTGAGTGCTGAGTGCTGAGTGCTGAGTGCTGAGTGCTGAGTGCTGAGTGCTGAGTGCTGAGTGCTGAGTGCTGAGTGCTGAGTGCTGAGTGCTGAGTGCTGAGTGCTGAGTGCAAAAATTTTACTCTAGACTTTCAACTCGGCACTGTCTTTTTACTCAGGACTCAGGACTATCTTTTCATTCCGCCTTGGGTTCACGGTTAAGCAAAGCCTCCACCGCCTTGCCGGGAGGCATCCCCTCGAACAGCACCTGACACACCGCTTGGGTGATCGGCATTTCCACATTCATGCTTTCTGCCAGACGCAACACTTCGCGCGCGCTATGTACGCCCTCGGCGATATGCCCCAGTTCAGCCAGAATCGTATCGAGCGTCTGCCCCTGAGCAAGACGCAAGCCCACAGTACGGTTGCGCGACAGGTCGCCGGTGCAGGTCAGGATCAGGTCTCCCGCGCCGGTCAGCCCCATGAAGGTTTCCGGCCGGCCGCCCATGGCCACACCGAGCCGACCAATTTCTGCCAGCCCACGGGTAATCAAGGCGGCGCGCGCGTTGTAACCGTAACCCATGCCATCGGAGATTCCGGCTGCGATCGCCATGACGTTCTTGACTGCGCCGCCAACTTCGACCCCGACCACATCCGGGCTTGAATAAACCCGCAGTCTGGGGCTGTGCAACTCCAGCGCCATGACGTGAGCAAAGGACTCGTCGCGGGACGCCAGAGTAAGTGCCGTCGGCAACCCCCTGGCCACCTCCAGGGCAAAGCTCGGCCCGGACAGTGCACCACATTGCGCCTTGTCGCCCAACTCCTCCGCCACCACTTGGTGCGGCAACTTGGCTGTTCCCGCTTCGAAGCCCTTACATGCCCAGACCAGCGGCATTTTTGCGCCCAGTTCGGCCATCTGCCTCACTACCTGCCTGAAGCCTGCAGTGGGCACGACTACCAAGGCCAGATCAGCCTGATCGAGCGCCTGCTCCAGTTTCAGCTCGATCTGCTGGGCATCGGGAAAGGGAAGTCCTGGCAGATAGCGCCGATTCGTACGCTCTTCCGACATCTCGGTAAACTGAGCCGGATTACGTGTCCACAGGTGCACCTCATGGCGTGCTGCGAGACTGATGGCCAGTGCCGTTCCCCACGCGCCGGCACCCAGCACGGCGATCTTCATGAGCCCCAAACCTGACTAGCCATGATGAAGCCGACCTGGCCGTCGCGGTGGCGTACTTTCAGCCAGCCGGTTGAACCGTGCTCAACCAGTTCCAACGCGACGTCGCGCTCTGCCTGAAAAGCCAGCGGCGCATTAAGGTCTGCAGCCTGGCGGACGTCGGCACGAGCTACCGTCACCACCACCATGCGCACATCCTTCAGATTTTTCTTCTCGACCCAGGCCAGTTCGCCGGCACTATCTCGCACCTTGGCCCACTGATCGAGGTTGACGATAATTTCAACCGGATAATATTTGCCGACCACGAACAGACGCTTGGCCTGCGTCGAGGGGGCATCGTACAGAATGGCGCGCTCCGAGCCGATGGAACGATAGTCCAGCGCCTGAACCGCGCCTGTAGCGGAAAAAAGCAGCAGGCCCAACCCGATGAGGCGAAATAACCTCCTCAACGTCTGGACCCTGCCCATCACAACGATCAGTGTGTCGTTGCTGCAGCAGCAGCTTCCGGTTGCTCTGTGCGCTGCTGCTGGTACATCAACTCGAAATTAACCGGATTCAGCAGTACCGGAGGGAATCCGGCGCGCGACACCATGTCTGAAATCGTCTCGCGTACGTAGGGGAACAGGATGTTCGGGCAGGTGATCCCGAGGATCGGCTCCAGGTCAGCCTCAGGAATATTGCGTATCTGGAAAATCCCGGCCTGCGCGACTTCCACCAGAAACAGAGTCTTGTCCTCGGCCAGTTTGGCGGTAACAGTGACTGTCAGCACGATTTCATAGACGCCTTCATCCACTTTCCCTCCCTGATTGTGCAACTGCACATCAATCTGCGGGGTTTCGCGCAGCATGAAAACTTTCGGCGCGTGAGGAATTTCCAGGGACAAATCCTTGACGTAAATTTTTTCGATGGAAAAAGTCGGTTGTTGTTGTTCGTCGCTCATGAAGATCCCTAACTAATAATTAAATAAAGAATTCCAGCTCATCCAAATCAATGTCGCATCAACCAGCTTTTCAAATTCGCAGCATCGAGAGCCCCGGCAACCCGGTCTACTTCAACCCCATTCTTGAACAGTGCCAGGGTGGGAATACTGCGAATGCCGAACTGCTGCGCCAGGGCTTGCTCCTGTTCGGTATTGACCTTGGCGAAGCGCACTCTGGTTTTCATCTCGGCAGCTGCTTGAGCAAATACCGGTGCCATCATTTTACATGGCCCACACCACGACGCCCAGAAATCCACCAAAACCGGCAACTCGTTCCTGGCAATAAACGGTCCGAAACTGCTGGCTGCCAACTCGATCGGTGCACCATCGAGAAGGGCTGCGCCGCATTTTCCACATTTCGGACTCTGCTCCAGGCGCTCATCCGGCACCCGGTTTGTGGCGAGGCATTTGGGGCAGACGATATTCATCGTGGTTCAGACCCAGTGTCACTCAGCCAGCAGGGGAGCCAGACCACCGCCTTGATCGAGCTCGGAGAGGTCGTCAAAGCCACCCACATGGGTGCTGCCGATATAAATTTGAGGCACTGTACGGCGACCGGTTTTTGCGATCATCTCGCCCATCTGGGCAGGATCGAGATCGACGCGAATCTTGTTGATTTCCTTCACGCCCTTAGCCGTCAACAACTTTTCCGCCATCGTGCAATAAGGGCACACAGCGGTGCAATACATGGTTACGTTCGCCATTTTCATTTCTCCATCGGCATATTTGCCCGTTCCCAGGCGGAAATTCCACCTGCCAGATTGTACACTTGCTCAAAACCGTTCTTGCGCAGTACGCTGCATGCACGGCCGGAGCGCATCCCGCTACGGCAGATGGCGATGACCGGGCGATTCTTGTACTTTTGCAGCTCCGCATGCTTGGCCAGCTGGCCGAGCGGAACATGCACCGAATGCGGAATATGCCCGGAGTAGAATTCGCTGTCTTCGCGCACATCCAGCACCACCGCATTCTGATGGTTAATCAACTGTGTCGCCTCCAGAGTTCCGACCGCCTTGATGCCGGAAATGCGGCTATTGATCAACGGCCACAGCAGCATCAATCCGCTAACCAGAACCAGCATGACGATCGCGAAATTATTCTGTATGAATTGCACCCACATGCTCCTTGCGTTTTTGCGTCTGAAAGCTGAGAAGTTTACCAGCAAAAACCTATCGGCGTTCAGCAGGATGCGCAGTCTTCCTTGAAGCCGAACTTCTTTAGGATAGCCACCAGCGGGCAAAGGTTGGTAAATCCGCTCTGGAAGAGATTGGCACCGACGAAGGCGGTGAACCAGAGGAAATTGGCGTTGATGAAAATCGGGCTACCGGAAACACCCAGGCCGAGCGACAGCAGCACAAAAAAACCGGCGACGATACGAACGATACGGTTGATGGTCATAATTCACTTCTCCTTACAAGTTACAAATAAAAAACTTTAACAATGAGCATAGCGAAAAAATCACGCATGCTTGCGGTAGTTGACTGCGTAATACAGCACCGGAATCACCCCCAGAGTCAGCACCGTGGAAACGAAAATACCGAAAACCAGCGAAATAGCCAGGCCGTTGAAAATCGGATCGTCCAGGATGAACAGCGCGCCAAGCATGGCCGCCAGACCGGTGAGCACGATCGGCTTGGCGCGTGTACTAGCTGAACGAATCACGGCTTCCTGAAACACCATGCCTTCTGCCACTTGCTGATTGACGAAATCCACCAGCAGGATGGAATTGCGCACGATGATGCCAGCCAGTGCGATCATGCCGATCATGCTGGTTGCGGTGAACTGGCTGCCGAGCAAAGCGTGGCCGGGCATCACGCCAATGATGGTAAGCGGGATCGGCGCCATGATCACGAGCGGCACCAGGTACGACTTGAACTGCGCCACCACCAGCAAGTAAATCAATACCAACCCGACAGCGTAGGCGATGCCCATGTCGCGGAAGGTCTCGTAGGTGACCTGCCATTCCCCGTCCCACTTGATACTGTAGCCGGCGTAATGGTCGTCCGGCTGCCGGATGAAATAGTCGCCCAGAGTCCCGCCTTCGGCCAGTTTCATCCCGGCGATCGCAGAACGTATAGAGAACATGCCATAGAGCGGGCTATCCAGCTTGCCGGCCATGTCGCCGACGACGAACACCACCGGCAATAAATCCTTGTGATAAATGGATTTCTCGCGTGCGAGTTGCGCCACGCTGACCAGCTCCGACAGCGGCACCAGTGTGCCATCCTGCGCCCGCACGGTGAGCTTGAGCAACTCGTCCAGGCTGCTTTGCCGCTCGGGCGCCAGCGTCACGCGCACCGGCACCTCGAACTTGGACTCGCCTTCATGCATCGGGGTCACATCCTCGCCGGACAGCCCCATGCGCATCACCGCCACTACGTCCCTCTGCGCCACGCCCATCAACGCTGCCTTGCCTTGCAGGACACGCAGGACGAACTTGTTCGTGTTCTCCTCGATGGTGTCATCGATTGCCACGATATCGGGAGTTTTAGCGAACTGTGCGCGCACCTGCTTCGCCACCTGCATCTGCCCTTCATAGTCCGGCCCGTAAACTTCAGCAACGATCGGTGACATCACTGGCGGGCCCGGCGGCACTTCCACCACTTTAACCTTGGCCTGATGCCGGGCAGCGATACGCTCGATTTCGGGACGCACACCCGTCGCGATTTCATGGCTCTTGCGGTCGCGGTGGTGCTTGTCTACCAGATTCACCTGTATATCACCCATTTCACTGCCACTGCGCAGGTAATACTGGCGCACCAGGCCGTTGAAATTAATCGGCGAGGCTGTACCGACATACGCTTCGTAGTCGGTCACCTCCGGCACAGTAGACAAATAGCCCCCGATTTCGCGCATCGCCCTCGCGGTCTGCTCCAGCGGAGTACCCGCCGGCATGTCCACCACCACCTGGAATTCGGATTTGTTGTCGAACGGCAGCATTTTCATGATCACGATCTTGAATACCGCCAGCAGGATCGCAAAAACGATCATTCCGATGATCGCCAGCCAGAGCTTCCTGCGGTTCCTCTTGCCCTGCTCGCGATTGAGGAAGGGCGTCAGGCGCGCGCTGAAGAAACCAAACAGCCGGCTCTCTGCGCCGAGTTCGCTATGGCTTGGCGCGTCATGCTTGTGTGCCAGGAGCTTGAGCGCCAGCCAGGGCGTCACAGTAAAGGCGATAGCGAGGGAAATCAGCATGCCAATACTGGCGTTGATCGGGATTGGGCTCATGTACGGCCCCATCAGGCCGGAGACGAAAGCCATCGGCAACAGCGCTGCGATCACGGTCAGGGTGGCGAGTATGGTTGGACCCCCGACTTCGTCCACCGCCTCTGGAATCACCTGAACCAGCGGTTTTCCGGGTTCGAGTTCGCGCCGGCGGTGGATATTTTCCATCACCACGATGGCATCGTCGACCAGGATACCGATGGAGAAGATCAGCGCGAACAGCGACACTCGGTTGAGGGTAAAGCCCCACGCCCAGGAAGCGAACAATGTCGCCGCCAGGGTCAGGGTTACCGCCATGCCGACAATCAACGCCTCTCGCTTTCCCAGCGCCATCAGCACCAGCAGCACCACGAAGGAGGTGGCGAAAATCAGCTTGCCGATCAATTTCTGCGCCTTGTCGTTGGCGGTTTCGCCATAGTTGCGCGTGACCGTGGCATGGACGCCGTCGGGGATGATGGTGCCGTACAGTTGGTCGACGCGTTTGATGACGCGCTCGGCGACTTCCACCGCATTCTCGCCCGGCTTTTTCGAGACCGCCAGGGTCACCGCTGGGAATTCGCCCTTGCCAGCAATCTTCTTGTCGGCCGATGCCGGACCGGTGCCTAGCCAGACATAACGACTGGGTTGATCGGGGCCGTCCTCCACTCGTGCCACGTCGGCCATGAATACTGGACGGCCCTCGGCAACGCCCACCACCAGTTGCTTGACGTCCGCGCTGCTGGACAGGAAGGTACCCGTCTGCACCAGCACCTCACGATTATTCTTTACCAACGTGCCGGAAGGCTGGGAAGCATTGCTGACCTGAAGGGCATCGCGGATATCCTGGGCGGAAACACGGTAGGCATTCATCCGCTCGGCGTCCATGATCACCCGCACCACGCGGCTCGACCCGCCCAGGGTATTCACTTCGCGCGTCCCCTTGATCCGCTTCAGTTCTATTTCGGCGGCATGAGCTACCTGCCGTAATTCATAGGCACCGCGGGTAGCATCTTCCGTCCACAAGGTAAGGCTGACGATAGGCACGTCATCGATGCCAACCGGTTTGATGATCGGCTCGCCTACGCCGAGATTTGGAGAAACCCAGTCGCGATGCGACTGAACCGTGTCATAAAGGCGCACCAAAGCCTGAGTCCGATCCTCGCCCACCTTGTACTGCACGGTCAGCACCGCCATGCCGGGACGCGACACAGAGTAGATGTGCTCGATGCCGGTAATCAATGACAGCACCTGCTCGGCCGGTGTCGCCACCAGGCTCTCCACGTCCTTGGCGGAAGCGCCGGGGAAGGGAATAAACACGTTCGCCATGGTAACGTTGATCTGCGGCTCTTCCTCGCGCGGCGTCACCATAACGGCAAACAGGCCGAGCAGAAAAGCGATGAGCGCGATCAGCGGCGTCATCTGCGACTGCAGGAAGGTTTTGGCAATACGGCCGGAAACACCCATATTCGGTGATGAGTTAGGGATGATGGGCGATGGAGGGGTGTCTTTACTCATTGCCCAAACCCCGTCACTGCTTACCCTTCAAATAGATCCCCGCCTTGACCGGTTCCAGCGCCACCGTTTCAGCGGCAGAAAGTCCGGCCAGAACTTCGATCATGCTATCTGCCACCGGCTCACCCAGACGGATCTGGCGGAAGGTCACGCCACCTTTCGCGTCAACCACGTACACAGCGGTCACCTCGCTCCGTCGGATGATGGCCTGCGCAGGCACCAGCAGCTTCTTCGCCCGACCGATGGAAAAGTGAGCACGCGCAAACATGCCGGGGTAGACATTGCGGATATCTTCGGGCAGATCCAGGCGAACACGGGTAGTGTGGGTTCTCGCGTCGGCAGTGGGCAGGATGGTCATCGCTTTGGCCGTGATCCACTTATTGAAAGAGGGAAATTCTACCTGGGCGCGAGCGGCACTATTCACTTCCGCCAGCCTATACTGGGGAACACTCGCCACCACACGCAAATCCTTGGGGTCGAAACCCGTCATTAGCGCCTTGCCGGGGCTCGCCATTTCTCCCAATTCGACATGACGGACCGCGACCACGCCGCTGTAAGGTGCCATCACCGCAGTGAAGCCCCTGGTAGTGGTGGCCTGACCGGCGCTCGCCTGGGCAGCTGCCAACTGCGCCTCGGCCGCCTTGTAGTCTGCCTGCGCCTTGTCGAGGGCGGCCTGGCTGATGAATTTCTGCGCCAACAACTGCTTGGTGCGCTCGTAGTGCTGGCGCGCATTCTGCAAATTGGCGCGCGCCTGGGCCACTACAGCCTCGCTGCCGGCGACCGCCTGACGGACTTCGCTCTCATCAATACGAACCAGCACCTGGCCTTTTTTCACGGTTTCGCCGACATCGAAATTGACTTCGACAATACGGCCGGAAATCTGAGCCGCCACAGTCGACTGCTTGACCGCCTCGACCAGTGCCTCGGCGGCGTAGGTCTGATCCACCTCACGGTACTCTACCGTCGCAACAGCAAAAGGCAACGCCGCCTGAGCCAGCGGAGCCAGGAATATCCCCAACAGAATCCAGACAGTTTTAAGCACGCTCGACCCCAAAAAAAGAATTAGTATATGCTAATATACTTTATTATTCAAGCCGCTAAAGAGAACCTTTGGTGGGAGTACTGCGCAACACTCAGATGGATTCCACATGACATGGAACCCGATACAATAGATTTGGTTATAGGCGTTACTTGGCGAAACCGCAAAAAACATCGCGCATCAGGCTGATCAATTTCAGCGTACGCGGATCGCCGACCCGGTAATACACTCGATTGGCATCCTTGCGTGTGCGCAACACGCCTTTGTCACGTAAAATCGCCAGATGCTGAGAAATATTGCTTTGGGATGTCCCCACGCTTTCAACAATATCCTGCACACTGACTTCCCTGTCACCCAGCACACACAGGATTTTCAGGCGCAGCGGATGCGACATGGCTTTCATGGCGCGAGACGCCTGCTCAATGTGCTCTTCCTTGTCGATCAATTCAACTGTATTAGATTCCATCTGCTCGCCTTCGTTAAGCTATATTTCAGGATACTGAGGTAGATTAAGAATTTAAGTATAATGCGATTATTAGTAAAATATAATAAAATTATGCTACTTCTTTAAAATTTAAAACGAGCCAGAGAATTTCAGTATGAAGGTTACCCCCGTTTTACTCATTATCCTGGATGGATTCGGTTGCAGCGAAAGCCAGGATAACAATGCCATTGCCAGCGCGCACAAACCCAACTGGGATAAACTCTGGCAGACCTGTCCCCATACCACCATCAATGCGTCCGAAGCGTCGGTGGGATTACCCAGCGGACAAATGGGCAACTCCGAGGTAGGCCACCTCAACATCGGCGCTGGCCGTGTCGTCTACCAGGAATTCACCCGCATCAATCGCGCCATCAGCAGTGGTAATTTCTTCGCCAATCCTGCCCTGACCCAGGCAGTGGAAACTGCCAGGAGCAACGGCAAGGCTTTGCACATTATGGGATTGGTGTCCGATGGCGGGGTACATAGCCACGAAACACATATCCACGCCATGCTCGATCTGGCAGCCCGCGCCGGGATAGAGAAAATCTACCTGCACGCCTTCCTCGATGGTCGCGACACGCCGCCAAGAAGCGCGCAGAATTACCTGCGTCGGCTCCAGGAAAAGTGCGACCAGTTAAAAGCGGGGCGAATCGCCTCCATCATCGGCCGCTACTACGTCATGGATCGCGACAAGCGCTGGCTACGTGTCAAGGCCGGTTACGACCTGCTCACTCAGGGCAAGGCGGAATATCAGGCGGAAAGTGCGGAAGCCGCTTTGGCAGCGGCCTATGCTCGCGACGAAAATGATGAGTTCGTCAAGGCTACGACCATCGTCCCTCCCGGCGCACAGCCGGTGCGCATGGAGGATGGGGACGTAGTGGTATTCATGAATTTTCGTTCCGACCGAGCGCGCGAGATCACGCGCGCCTTCATCGAACCCGACTTCGAATTGTTCGAGCGTGAGCAGGTACCGCAACTCGCCTCTTACTGCACCCTCACCGAATACAGCAAGGATTTCAACGTGCGGGTGGCTTATCCGCCGGAACAGATCCGCAACGGCTTTGGTGAATACATCTCGAATCTGGGCCTGAAGCAGCTCAGGATCGCGGAGACCGAAAAATATGCCCATGTCACCTTCTTTTTCGACGGTGGAGAGGAGCGAGTCTACTCGGGCGAAGACCGTATTCTGGTGCCTTCTCCGGACGTTCCCACCTATGATCTGAAGCCGGAGATGAGCGCTTTCGAAGTCACCGACAAGCTGGTCGAGGCGATTGAGAGCCGCCAGTACGACGCCATCATCTGCAATTACGCCAACGCCGACATGGTTGGCCATACCGGTGTCATGTCCGCAACGGTCAAGGCAATAGAAACGCTGGACCAGTGTTTAAGCCGGGTAGTCGAGACAATGCAGCGCAACGGTGGAGAAGTGCTGATTACCGCCGACCATGGCAACGCGGAAATGATGGCAGATGAAAACTCGCATCAGGCTCATACTGCCCACACCTTGAACCGGGTGCCCTTTGTGTACGTCGGCCGCAAAGCACATCTGGCCGAAACCGGTGCGCTCGAGGATGTGGCCCCGACGCTGCTGAAAATCATGGGGCTGCAACAACCCACGGAAATGACCGGTCATCCCCTGATCGAATTCGAATAATGACATCTGCCTGGCCTGCCCGAGCAATTTTCCTTGCTGTCGGGCTGGCTTGCGCATTCATCACTCACGCCGCGCCGAAAGACGATCTCTCCGGCCTGCGTAACCGCATCAAGACCCTGCAAAAAGAAGTCGAAAGTGCAGAAGACAAAAAGACCGATGCCACCGATGCGCTGAAACAATCCGAGCAGGCTATCAGCTCGACCAACCGGCAACTGCGGGAACTGGCGCAGCAACAGGAAAGCGTTGGCGCCACGCTGAGCCTGGTACAGCGCGAAAGCCGCGACACCCAGGGCAAAATAGGCAAGCAGCAAGCGCTACTCAGCCAGTTGCTCACCCACTACTACCTGAACGGCCAGCACGATCCCCTGAAAATCCTGCTCAACCAGCAAGATCCCAACCAGCTTGCACGCCAGCTGCACTATTACACTTACCTATCCCGCGCGCGCGCCACCCTGATCGAAAGCTTGCGCACCAACCTGACTCATTCACGGGAGCTCGCCCAGCTTTACCAGGAGAAAAACGCCGAGCTCGAACAGGTCAAATCAGAGCAGGCGCATCAGAAAGCTCAGCTGGAAAAGGACAAGCAAGCGCGCAAAACCGTGCTGGTTCGCATCAACCAGAAAATAACCAGCCAGCGCAATGAAATCGGGCGCCTGCAGCGTGACGAAAAACGCCTGACACAATTGATTGAACGCCTGAGCAGGCTGGCGAAACCCAAGAAACAAAAGAGCGCCGCTGTATCCAATCGCAGCCAATCCACATTCGAGCCATCCGGCGGTGCGCTCCATCAGCTCAAAGGCAAGCTTAATTTTCCGGTACGCGGGGAACTTGCCCATCGCTTCGGCAGTCAACGTGAAGACAGCGGCGCAACCTGGAAAGGCTGGTTCATCAAATCGGCAGCGGGGCAGGACGTCAAATGCATTGCCAATGGGCAAGTGGTGTTTTCAGACTGGCTGCGCGGCTTCGGCAACATCATCATAGTCGATCATGGCGACGACTACATGAGCCTCTACGGCAACAATGAAACCCTTTACAAACAGGCCGGCGAAACCGTTCGGGCAGGAGATGCCGTCGCCGCAGTGGGAAACAGCGGCGGAATTGCAGAATCCGGTTTATACTTTGAATTGCGGCATAAAAGCCGACCATTCGACCCGATGGGTTGGGTCAAGCTGAACTAGATAAATATTTAAGTGAAACGAGGATGAATGTAATGCGCGGCAAAATGCAAAAAGTAAGCTTGATCTTTTTTGGCGCCATCATCGGCGTGATGATCAGCCTCAATTTCTCCGCAGTAGCGAACAAGGATAAGGAAGCCGTCAATCCGCTACCGATCGATGACCTGCGCGCCTTCACTGAGGTCTTCGGCAAGATCAAGAGCGACTACGTTGAACCGGTGGAAGATAAAAAGCTCATCACCGAAGCGATTAACGGAATGCTAACCGGTCTCGACCCTCATTCTGCCTACCTTGACGCCGATGCGTTCAAGGATTTGCGGGTGGGCACTCAAGGCGAATTTGGTGGCCTCGGCATCGAGGTGGGCATGGAGGACGGCTTCGTCAAGGTGGTGTCACCGATCGAGGATACACCGGCGTTCCTGGCCGGCATAAAAAGCGGTGATCTGATCATCAAGCTGGATGAAACTCCGGTCAAGGGACTGACTTTGAATGACGCGGTCAAACGCATGCGCGGTAAACCCGGAACCAAGATCACTCTCACCGTGATCCGCAAGGGCGAAACCAAACCTCTGATCATCATCCTCACGCGCGCCATCATCAAAATCCAGAGTGTAAAATCGAAACTCGTCGAACCGGGCTACGGCTATATCCGCATAACCCAGTTCCAGGAGCACACCGGCGAGAACATGGCCAAGGCACTGGAAACGTTCTACAAGCAGAACAAGGAACCACTGAAGGGGCTGGTGCTGGATTTGCGCAACGATCCGGGCGGTCTGCTCAACGGTGCGGTCGCAGTTTCCACGGCGTTTCTGCCGAAAGATGCGCTGGTAGTGTATACCGAGGGTCGCACCGAGGACGCCAAGATGAGGCTGACGGCAAGCAAGGAAAACTACCTGCACTCAGCTTCGCAGGAGGATTACCTGAAAAATCTGCCCGCCGAAACCAAAACCGTGCCCATGGTGGTGCTGGTTAACGGTGGCTCGGCCTCGGCCTCGGAAATCGTCGCCGGCGCCCTGCAGGATCACAAGCGCGCCATCATCATGGGCACGCAAACCTTTGGCAAGGGATCGGTGCAAACCGTCCTGCCGCTGGGAAACAACACCGCCATCAAGCTGACCACGTCGCGCTATTTCACGCCCAATGGACGCTCCATCCAGGCCAAGGGCATCAGCCCGGATATCGCCGTCGAAGAGGCTACGGTCAGCGGAGTCGACCAGCAGGGTGCGTTCAACCTGCGCGAAGCCGATCTGGAGCGCCATCTATCCAACGGCAACAAGGATGAGGAAGGCAAGAAGTCCGAATCGCCGTCGATCAAGCTACCCGCGCCACCAAAAATTGCGCCTAAGGGAAAAGATGACAAAACCGATAGCAGCAAACCGGCGCCCGGCGAAATCGTGTCGAAAAACGACTACCAGCTGAATCAGGCGCTCAACCTGCTGAAGGGGTTGAATATCCTGCAGCGCAAGTGAGTCAGATGTAGGTCGGGCACGCTGTGCCCGACAAACCCATGATCATTTGTTGGGCACGGGGGTGCCCAACCTACGTCACTGACAGCTAAGAGCTATCCAATGGACGACAATCAGCTCCTGCGCTACAGCCGGCACATCCTGCTGCCACAGATCGGCATCGAGGGTCAGGAAAAGCTGCTTGGCGCCCACGCCCTGATCATCGGCGCCGGTGGCCTGGGCTCCCCAGCCGCGCTCTACCTTGCCGCCAGCGGCGTCGGTCGGATCACGATCTGCGACGGAGACAGCGTAGATCTCACCAACCTGCAGCGCCAGATCGCCCACTTCACCCATTCCCTCGGAACCAACAAGGCGACATCGGCGCAGCTCACGCTCGCCGCCATCAACCCAGAAATCAACATTACGGCCATTCCGCAGCGCGTCGAAGGGGACGAACTTAACCACCTCATCGCCCAGTCCGATGTCATACTCGATGCCAGCGACAACTTCGCCACCCGCCATGCCGTCAACCGCGCCTGCGTCACCCACAAAAAGCCGCTGGTTTCCGGTGCGGCGATACGCTTCGATGGACAGGTGGCCGTTTTTGATTTGCGCGCCCCTTCCAGCCCTTGCTACCACTGCCTGTTTCCTGAAGGAGTTGGTGATGAAGGCGAGCGCTGTGCTGTGATGGGCGTGTTCGCGCCGCTGGTAGGTATCATCGGCTCAACCCAAGCGGCGGAAGCGCTTAAGATCCTGAGTGGCGCCGGTCAGTCGCTGAATGGCCGACTGCTGCTGCTCGACGGATTGCGGATGGAGTGGCGTTCGATCAGGCTGAAGAAGGATCCGGCCTGCCCGGTGTGTGGCGAGCTAAAAAAATAGCCATCCTCATTCATTGATTCCAATGTGAATAATTTCAAAAGGATATTCCGCAGGGAGTTGCCGCAACGGGTCACAACCTTCCAGGCCCGCCCGGGTTTCCCTGTGGAATCATTGCCGTCTTCGAATTCATCCCTGATCTAGCATGGAGCGACTATCTCTCCTTCTGGAGGGCGGAACGGAAAATGATCACCGACACAGCTTAACAACAGATTTCACCGGTTTTGCCGCACTGTGAAAATATTTTATGCCACTCAGAACCAGAAGGCCGTGTCTTTCATCAGGAACTCGACATAGGACATGTAATGGGAGCCGTCGCAGGAAAAAGTCAGGCTCACGGTGCCGTTGAAAATATTGATCGAGGCCGTGCGCAAATAGAAGGTTGAATCGGCTAGACGCAAGGATTGCATGGTGTTGAGAATACGCTTGATATCGACTTGGGGGATCGCCGCATTGCTCGGATAGGGCCGGGACGGGAATACCAGGCAGATATCCGGATCGTTCAAGGCCTCATGATCCAGGATGCGATAGCGGAACGGGTCATCCACAGTCCAGATGGTTGCCTGACTACTCGAGAAATGCAAAATACATTGGAATACGCCACGTTGGGTGAGCAGTTCTTCCAAAATGGACAGGGCCTGATCCATGTTCTTGTCCATCGGGCTTTCGGCGCGACTCTGCAAGAAAACCGTCCCACGAATCGCCGGATCGCCTTTCACTTGTCGCCAATAGCCCGGTTCATCGTAGAGCTCCGATGTCACCGACAGATTGCGTAAGTCGAAATCAGCACCGAGATAACCCAGCCAGTGGTCGTCCCTGCGCACAACCTGCAGGGCCGTCAGAGAAGGCCGGCGCTCGGTCAGGCTGATGTAGGCGTCCGAGAGCAGGAATCCCCAGGATGGAACGACTTCCTTCATGTAGGGACGCTGGGAGCGGTCGCGGCCAAAGTGGCCAGAGGTAATCCCGGATTGGCTGATATTGTCGCAAATCTGTATGCTATCCATGCCTACGCAGTACAGGAAGGTACAATTGGGAATACTGGAAAAACCGCTATCGAGGATAGCATTAAGTTGTTCGCGGTCTCCCCATGCCTGAGTGCAACGCTCCGCCAGACGCGCCATGGGTTCCCGCAGGATGTGCGCCAGTTCCTCCCGTTGGAGGTAGATGCTGTCTTTCCACGATTTATTCATGGGATATCTCCTACTACCATCCAATCGGTTGTTTATTTGGCCACCGAGGATTCAGTCTAACAATGTCGGAGTAAAGCCAACCGCGCAATACGGATACCTGAAAGATGTTACTCAGGACTATCAACTCAGCACTCACCCTTTGATCAGCGCCCGCCCCTGTGCCGGCCAGAATTCCATTGGCTCGCGCTTGAAGCCGCTCTTGGCGAACTGATGCCAGCGGCCGACCACAAAACTCATCATCAGGTTGGCCTGAGCAGCGGCATCAATCTCGGTTGGAATTTCCTGCTGGTTCGCGGCAAGGCGCAATGACTGCTTGAGCGTGGCTTCAAGCCGATCGTGCAGCTGGTTGATGCGAGCCTGGAGGCGGCTATCCTCATTGACCAGCACCTCGCCGATCAGCACCCGGGTCATGCCGGGATTCTTCTGGGCAAAACCGAGCAGCAGGGGCAGTACAGCCTCCAGCTGTTTCACGCCGTTATTCTCTTCGCTGGTGATCTTGGTGATCATGCCGAACAGGGTCTGCTCGATAAACTCTATCAAACCCTCGAACATCTGCGCTTTACTGGCAAAGTGGCGATAGAGCGCCGCCTCGGATACGCCGATCCTGGCGGCCAGGGAAGCGGTGGTAATTTTCTCGCCCTGCGGTTTCTGCAACATTTCCGCCAGATTTTGCAGGATCTGGAGTTTTCGTTCTCCGGGTTTGGCTGCCATATTTTCCCCTTGGGTGTTTTGTTGCTGTTGATTATAACCGGAAGATCGGCTGTTTTATTTTGGATGGCGGGCGAAGATGCCGGGGCGAAACACCTCCTTGCCGGACTTCGAGAATGCCGAGGTATAGGGATCGATTACGGTCTCCAGCTCCTCGCACCAAGAGGGATGACTGTAGCTCATATCGGTGAAGAACCACAATCCGCGTTCGGACTGGCAAGCCGCCGACATCATGTGAATCTGCTCGCCCGCTTCCGGCCCGACTATGCAGCCGCCCAGCAACTGACCGGTCTCGGCATCGTGTACCACCTCGATGAAGCCTTCATAATCGTGATGCGCGCGGGCCTTGCCGGAGCCACCGAAGTTGGAGCGTGCCACATCGGCATCGAAGCCGGCTTGCTCGGCGAGATCTTCGGTCAGTCCCACCGTCGCGATTTCCAGGGCGGAATGAATGACTGTCGGCACCTTATGATAATTGCTGTGCAGAATATTGCCGTTGATGGCATTGGCTGCCGCCACTTTGGCGTCGTGAAGGGCGGCATTGGCCGTCATCGGGCCGGGCTTGACGTCACCGATAGCGTAAATGCCGGGCACACTGGTTTCCAGGTGTTCCGTCACTTCGATGAAGCCCTCTGGATTCAGCGCCACACCGGCTTCATCCAAACCCAGACCGGCCGTCATCGGCCGCCGGCCAACGGCCACCAACACATGTTCGAAGGTGTCGCGGTGTCCGTCCGTACACGTAATCTCCACCTTTCCGTCGACGATCTGGCTTTGCGCAACGGTCGCATTCTTGCGCACTTCTATACCGATGCGAGCAAATTTCCTTTCCAGTACGGCACTGGCGCGGTCCGGAATATGAGGCCGATCCAATAACCGGTTTCCCTGTTCAACAATACACACACGGGAACCGAACTGATGCAGCAAAAAACCCAGCTCCACGCCTATCGAGCCACCCCCGACACACAAAATGGATTTCGGCAGGTGATCGAGCCGGTACATAAAATCGGGCGAGTGCATGATCTCCCGGGCATTACTCGGGCATGCCTCGAGTTCACGCGGCGTCGAGCCGGTGGCAATGACTATACGCTTGGTCTTGAGCTCAAGCGGAGCAGTGATGGTGAGCTTTCCCTTATCGGTAAATGGTACATCGCATTCCGGCGAGTTCAGGTTTCTCACCGGATGGACACTTATCCGGCCATCTCCCAGCAACTTCCCCTCGCCGATGAAAACGCGCACGCCCAGACGCTTGAGCCACACCGTAAAATTATTGCGGATGCCGGTGACCACCTCGTCTTTGTGCGCCATGGCTGCCATGAAATCCCCGCGCACCGGGCCAATCAGGCCCCGGCCCTGCAGGCCATTAACATCCTCGATCAGCGAAGCGAGGTGAAGCAGGGTTTTTTTCGGTATGCACCCCTGATTGAGGCATACCCCACCCGGCAAGCCCCTTTCTACCAGTGCCACCTTGGCACCGAGGTGAGCGGCAGTGATCGCGGCCTTGTATCCTCCCGGGCCGCTACCGATAATGACGAGATCAAATTCCATCCGCTTGGTAGGCGTTTAACCCCGGGTCCGATTAGTGGCAACCGCCACCACAGCCGCCGCAACCACCACCGCCTCTGGCCCCGCTTGACGAAGTGCTGCAGGAAGAGCCGCCATCATCGTTGGGGTTGATAAAAATAAAGCGGAAGTCGCCAGGATCAAGCTCGACAAAATCAAGCACTGCCCCATTCAGCAGATTCAGATTGTCAGGCGAAACGATGACGGTGACTCCCTCGGAATTCACCATCATGTCTTCTTCACTCTGTTCATCGAAACCCATTCCATACTGGATAGTTCCATCCATACCACGACGGGCGGCAATCCGCAGAAACATCCCTTCGGCTTCACTTTGGGTGGCAGCCTGGTGAATCTGCTCGGCGGCTTTGGCTGTGACTGTAATCATCGACTTTCTCCTATATATATTAACAAGTTAAATCATGCTGCACGGTCAGAGTGCAGCGTACCCCCATCAACCGGCTTGTCTGCTCTTTGTGCATTGCTGCGCACAAAGTCTACGAAACGGGCTGCCCAGTTATATGTTCCAAGACTGCGCAGATGGGCATAAGAAGCCAGCAGATTTTTATAGACGATACCGTCGTTGTGACCATCAATTCCATAACCACGCTTGACCTCGTAGGCATATTTCAGTCTACCTGTGTCCAGGTTATCCAAACTGGAATAGTGAAATTCGTGGCCACGCACTTCAGTCACCGGCGATGTCCCGGCCGAGCTCGTCCATGGGTTCTCACCCGTTTCATTCAAACGCACGTAACCTCGGCCGACTGGTTTTTCGTGCATCACCACATCGCCCGGAATGAGACCCACCATATTGCGCTTTTCGCCGTGCCAGGTCAGCGTGCGCGACAGGTACATGAGCCCGCCGCATTCGGCGTATACCGGCATCCCGTTCTCGATGGCGCTGCAGATATCTTCGCGCAACGTGCTGTTTGCTTCCAGTTCGTTCATGAACAACTCAGGGAAGCCGCCGCCGATAAACAATCCATCCACTTCCGGGAGATGCGGGTCGTGCAGCGTATCCAGCGGGACCAGCTCAGCTCCGGCAGCGCGCAGGGCATCAATGTCGTCTGCATAATAGAAGCCGAAGGCCTTGTCCTTGGCCCAGCCGATACGCACTTTCGGCAGCGAGACAGGAGTGGACACCTCGGTGCCGAGATGAGCAGGGCCCGGCAACAGCGGCGCAGAAGTCGCGATTTCAAGTAACTTGTCGAGATCGACTTGCGCTCCGACCACTTCTCCAATTTCATTCACGTGCAGCGTCGCCGCCTCGGTCTCGTTGCTCGGCATCAAGCCAAGGTGTCGCTCCACGATCTCCAGTCGTTTATCGTGATGCACTGCGCCGATCACCGGCACGTCCGTATAGTGCTCGATCACGGCACGCAGCTTGCTCTCGTGGCGAGCGCCGCCGAGATTATTGAGAATGACCCCGGCGATATTTATATTCCGGTCGAATGCCTGGTAGCCCAGTATCAAAGGCGCGATTCCGCGTGTCATACCGCGTGCGTCGATAACCAGCACTACTGGCGCCTGCAACAGACGAGCTAGCGCGGCATTGCTGTTACTGCCGTCGAGATTAAGCCCATCGTACAGGCCTTTGTTGCCTTCAATCAGGCTGACGTCCGCACCTACGGAGTGTCGCTGGAATTCAGCGACGATCTCATCCTGGCCCATCATGAAGAAATCGAGGTTCCGACAGGGGCGCCCACTGGCAACGGAAAGCCACATCGGGTCTATGTAATCCGGACCCTTTTTGAAGGGCTGAACCTTGGTGCCGAGCGCCCGGAATGCGGCGCACAATCCGATTGAGACGGTGGTTTTTCCGGAAGATTTATGTGCGGCGGAGATTAGCAGGCGGGACATAAGTCGGAATTTGCAGAGGCGTAAGGGTACTGTCAGCTATTTTGACAGAAAAGAGTTCCGTGAGTTTCCGCCAGAGCTTTTTCTTCCGGCGGTATCCGGAATGAGTTTCCTGCTAGCCCGGAAGCAGTACGCCTCCGGGCACGAAGTTTGACTAGTGGCTGACCGTGTGATGCTTGTCATTCGGCATGAAATTTAGCACCTTTGCAGCTATTGCTGTAATCAGCGCAGCTACCGCGATGCCACCCATGCCGAGGAGAAACTCGGGCAGGCTGGGGTTATAAGTATGTATCTGACCATCGAAGAAGCTGCTGCTCTCCACCATACCGGGGAATATGCTCAGAGGGAATGCCTGGCCACCGATAAGCAGCACGTAGAGCTGCGCAAAAGCGCCAAGTATAACTAGTATCGATGCCGTAACAATCCAGCCGTTCCTCTTGCCCAAGCTGGGGTGGAACAGGATTGCCAGCGGCGCGAAAGTGCCTAGCAGAATCTGGCCAAACCAGAACAGGTTAGTGTAAACACCACCGTCAATCAGGATAAAGCGCTCGAAGGCTACCTGTTTTGCAAAATAAAGATTCGTCATATGGTACACCACGGTGAAGTAGAGTACCGCAGCAACGAAAGTCGCTAGCAGGTTTTTCATTCGGTGCAGAATCACCTCATCCAGTACGCGATCATTCCAGCGGTACATCACCGCCTGCACGATCATGAACACAGCCAGCCCGAATGAAAATGACATGATGATGAACATGGGCGCCAGCAGTGCTGTTCCATAAGCCTGTCTCGCTACCAGAAATCCGAAGATGGCGCCGGTACCGGTGGTCAGTGCAAGACGCCAGATAAAGGCGGCAAAGCCGACATACTTGGAATAGGCATGCATTTTGCGATCTAACATCGTCCACAGATAAAGAGCGACAACGGTAAAGAAGACGGTGTACAGGAATACATTAAGCGCAAAGACGGATTTAAGGTTCAAATAGGTCATTGCAATGATGAGTCGGTCAGCGCGACCGAGATCAAGCATCAGCACCATCAAGCCACCGGCCAGCATAGCGATGGCAAGCAGGCCGGCGAGCGGGCCACGCGCCTTATACATCGGCTTGCCGAACACCGAACCGATGGATGCCACGTTGAGCACGCCAGAAGCCGCCACGATCAGGAAGATGGCAAACACATGTGGCAAGCCCCAGACGATCTGGTTGGTCATGCCGGTCACCACGTGACCGTGATGTTCCATGTAGTATGCCGCCCCCAAGCCGGCTAGAACTACCAGGCCGATCACCCCCAGCACAAAGTAAAAGGCGCCGTCTTTGCTCTTGCAAAACACATCGTTGTTCATAGCGTTAAATCCCCTGGTAACGTACGCCGGTGTTCAGTGCCAAATCCGCACGAACTTGGGTAGTGGCATAGGTGGCAATGCGTTTGGATATTTCGCTGTTGGCATCGTTCAGATCACCGAACAGCATCGCACCGTGATTCCCCGCCGAGCATGCTTCAACGCAGGCGGGTTCCAGGTCCTTGTCAATCCGGTGCACACACAGCGTACAAGACTCTACGCAGCCCTTGCCTCGCGGCACGTCGGGATTCTGATCGTCGTGCTCCTCGTGTACAAAGGAACGAGCCTTGTACGGACAGGCCATCATGCAGTAACGGCAACCGATGCAGATATGGCGATCCACCAGGACGATACCGTCAGCGCGCTTGAACGAGGCGCCAGTCGGGCATACATCTACGCAAGGTGGTTCGGCACAATGCTGGCACATCATCGGCAGTGAATGACTCTTGCCGGTTTTAACTTCCTTCAACTCGATCTTGCGTATCCATTGCGGATCGGTTTCAGGGTGACCCGTCGAGGCCACACCGTTTTCCTTGCCGCATGCGGTCACACAGTCATTACATCCGGTCGCGCACTTGGTACTATCAATCAGCATGCCCCAGCGCTTGGCGCTGGAAGCCGCCTCCCCTGCCGGGCGCGCATTAGCCATATCAAGCAGCGTTACGCCTGGGGCAAGCACCAATCCGGCAGTACCAGCTACTCCTGCTGCGATAAATTTTCTGCGGCTGTTATCTACGTCATTGCTCATTTAACACCCTCGCCCATGTTCAAGCTCGCTTGTTTTGCCTGCAACTGCCAGCGCATTTTTCCGGACATGCTGGACTGCTTGTCATTGCCTTCAGGTTTTTTCTCAGGCGTGACGATCGGATTCATTCCCACTGCGGGAGCTTTCGGTTTGCTTGAATGACACTCGAAGCAATCCAGCTTGACGGCGGCGTAGGTGTGACAGCCCATGCAAAAGTCTTCCTTGCTGCTGGCCACGCTATTGGTCTTTGGATTGACGTGACACTCAATGCAGTTTTTAAGACTGTCCTGAGAGCCGCGTATACCCTTGCGCATGGTCTCGTCACGCTGATGCATGAGGATTTTCATGTGATTGCGACGCATATAATCCTCGTCGCGCACACACTTGTCTCCCTTTGCGATCAGCTTGTGACTGCTGTGCTCACCGTGCTCGTCATCTGCAGTGGCGGGCATGACCCCAGCCAGAAGCAGGGCAGACAGGGCGGCAGCCAGCCATCCCAGTACGCTACGCCGTTTCGCTGGATTAATCATGTTTAGTCGCCCATCCCCATTTTGATGTATCCGGTGGGGCACACATCTGCGCAGATATGGCAGCCGATGCAACGTGAGTAGTCGGTATCCACGTAACGACCGGTAGTGGATTGCGCCTTCTTGACCTTGAACACGGCAGTTTGCGGGCAGTAAATCACGCAGTTATCGCATTCGAAGCATAAGCCGCAACTCATGCAGCGTTTCGCTTCCGAGACTACCGTCTTGCTGTCCAGCGCTTCCAGACGCTCCTCGAAGTGACCCAGCACCTGTTCTGCAGTCAGGGTCACGAAGCTGCGCTTATTGCGCGGAGTGTATGGGAAATGACCAAGAAACAGCTCGGTAGAAGGGATCACGTACTTTTCGGAACGATCCTCAAAGTTGTGCACCGCGAACTTATCTTTGTCGGTGCCGCGCACGCCCAAGTCGATATCCTTGGCAAAACCTTCCGCTTTCTTGACCTCTTCCTTGCTACGTGATTGATACTTTTCCGGAGCCAGTCCAACCTCGATTTCTTTGCGCAACACGTCGAAGTAAGCCACATCCACCTTGGGCCGCTTACCCAGATCTTCACCACTCAGGTAATGGTCAATACTCTCAGCTGCAATGCGGCCGTGGCCGATGGCAGTGGTCAGCAGGTGAGGGCGGAGCACGTCGCCTCCAACGAAGATGCCTTTCTGTCCGGGAACCTGATAGTGCTTGTCGGCACTGATCAGCCCCTTACCGTTATCGAAGCCGTCCAGACCGGTGAAGTCAACCGCCTGGCCGATAGCTGAGACAATCAGGTCGGCCGGAATATCGTATTCGGTACCTTCCTTGACAACCTGCTTGCCGCCAACGGTCTCAAGCTCTGCAACGCGCAAGGCAGTCGCGCGGCCATCCGCGCCGACAACTATCGATACCGGAGTAATGCTGCCTTTGATTTCAATACCCTCGGCCAGCGCTTCATCGACCTCATGCTTGTTGGCGTTCATCTGGTCAACAGGCGAACGAGAACACAACACGACCTCGGCTCCATCCTTGGCAGATACTGCCGCAACGTCGTGTGCAACCTGACCAGCAATGATGTGCTCGGCACGCTCACTCGGATTCGCCGTCTTGATGTGTCCCAGACGACGCGCAACCGTTGCCACGTCGATAGAAGTATCACCACCACCGATCACCACTACCCGCTTGCCTACGTGCTGCAGGCGTCCATCATTGAAGGCGCGCAGAAAGGCCATGGCAGTCACGACGTTAGGCGCGTCCGCACCGGGGACCGGCAAGGGGCGGCCAGCTTGGGCACCCATGCCCATGAAAATCGCATCGTAGTCTTTCTTGATCTGATCGAGCGTGATGTCCTTGCCGATGTGCACATTCAGCTTGACTTCGACACCGAGGTCGATGATGCGCTGAATTTCTGTGTCGAGCACAGCACGCGGAGTACGGAAGCCAGGAATGCCATAACGCATCATCCCACCAAGCAACTCGTGCTCGTCAAAAATCGTGCAGGAGTGACCTTTCAACGTCAACTGGTATGCCACCGACAAACCAGCCGGTCCGCCGCCTATGATCGCTACTTTCTTTCCGGACTTCTGGACGCCTTCAGGCACGGCGAATTTCAGATTATTTGTGATTGCGTACTCGCCGAGATAGTGTTCAACCGAGTTGATGCCAACGAAATCATCTACTTCATTACGGTTACAGCCAGATTCGCATGGTGCCGGGCAAACACGGCCCATCACTGACGGGAAAGGATTGGCCGAGGTCAGGCGACGCCATGCGTACTCCTCCATCGACACACCACCGACCGGCTTTTCTACACCGCGCACGATATTAAGGTAACCGCGAATATCTTCGCCTGCAGGGCAGCTGCCCTGGCATGGTGGTGTACTCAGGACGTATTCCGGACACTTGTGGGATGCATCGGCCTCAAAAATCTTGTCTTGCCAACTGCGCCACTCAGTTTTTCCATCCTTGAAACGGCGGAAGGTGCGGGCTGGATTCTTGTTCATCTCTTCAGGTGAAACTGACATAGCTTAATCTCCTAAAAATCAACTTGTAGGGTGCGCTGCGCACGCACCGTTCCGAACTGTATTGGTGCGAGACGCACCCTACAAAACTACTCTTCTTCTTTATTTTCCAACAGGATAGCCGTACTCACCAGTTGGTGAACGCCACCCACCATGCTCATATCAAAACCGTAAAAAGGCACAACCTTGGTGAACTGCGACTTGCAAATCGCGCAGATCAACGCCAGAAAATTGACCTTGTTCTCCTGAACCTCGTTATTAAACGCTTCCATTCGAGGCAGTGCGCCTTTGACGCGAATCTCCAGCAGGTCGTCAGTCAGAATGCCGCCACCACCTCCGCAGCAGTAGGTGCCCTCGCCAATGGTTTCCTCGGCCATGTCGTGGTAATTGTTGACGACTGCCTTGATGACTTCACGGGGGATAATAAATTGTCCGCCCGGAATATCGCCCATGCGTGAACCGCGAGCCACGTTACACGAATCGTGGAAGGTGACAACTCTATGGTCATTCAAGCTCTTGTCGAACTTAAGCTTGCCCTGCTTGATAAGATCTAACGTGAACTCACAGATGTGCTGCGGAGCCGGGTAACGCGGATCGAGCTGCTTCTGCAGTTCGATCGAGAATGGGTCTTCACCGCCCGCGCCGACACCGATCAGGGTATTCCAGAAGCTGTAAGCGACGCGCCAGGCGTGACCACACTCGCCCACGACAATGCGCTTCACGCCCAGTTCCAGGGCAGCCTCGCGGATGCGCATGGCTGCTCGACGCATGTTCTCGTAGCTGCCAATGAATATGCCGAAATTACCTGCCTCCGATGCCGTAGTGCTCAGCGTCCAGCTGATGCCTGCAGCGTGAAACACCTTGGCATAACCCATCAGGCTCTCTACATGCGGTTCAGCGAAGAAGTCTGCTGACGGCGTCACCAACAGTACCTCAACACCTGCCACGTCGAGCGGAAGTTTGACTGCCACACCCGTGGCATCAAGCATGTCTTCTTCCATGCCTTCCAGAGTATCTAGCAGTGCCGGACCGGGCAAGCCAAGATTGTTGCCGATCTTGTGCAACTTACCAATGATTTCGTTGGTGTATTTCTGTCCGTATCCCACAGTATCCAGGATTTCACGCCCAGCCATGGTCACTTCGGCGGTATCGATACCGTATGGACAGTAAACTGAGCAACGGCGGCACTCGGAACACTGATAGTAATAAGCGTACCAGTCATCAAGAACTTCCTTGGTCAAATCCTTGGCGCCTACCAGAGACGGGAAATACTTGCCGGCAAAGGTGAAATGGCGGCGGTAAACGCTACGCATCAAATCCTGGCGTGCTACCGGCATGTTCTTCGGATCACCGGTGCCGAGGAAATAGTGGCACTTGTCCGTGCATGCGCCACAGTGGACGCAGGCATCCATGAAAACCTGCAATGAGCGATACCTTCCCAGCAGATCGCCCATCTTGGAAATCGCTTTATCGTGCCAACCTTCTACGAGTTCGCCTGGCGCCGCCCCACCAGGAAACCCGATTGATTCCTGAATCACTGCATTGGCAGGATACGACCTAACGTGTGCCGATGCGCCTTCCTTCACCGCCGGGACTTCTATATTTCCCGTGAGCTTGGGTACCTCAAATTGTGGAGCAGCCACTGTCCCTCCTGCTTCTGTTAATTGGTGCTTGCCGCATTTTTCTGCTGTTTTTAATTTTCACGCTATTTCGACTTCGACCCTGAACCTACGTCAAACTTCGTTGCCCATGGAGCGATATGACGCCGTTCACGTGAATCGTCAGTTTGGTTGCGGGTTGGGCTAAAGAATATCCCTGGCGCATGCAGTAGCTTGCTGATCGGAAAAATCACCATAAGCAATGCCACCAGACTCAAATGTACCAGCAGCACCGGATCGGCCGGGAGTGGGTGCAGGTCGAAAACCATGAGTCCCAGAAAGAACTCTTTCACTGCGACGATATCCGTATGCGCAACAAAACTCATCCCCAAGCCCGACAGGCCAATGCCGAGCAAAAGCACCAACATCAGATGATCGGAAGGCGTCGAAATGTAGCGCACGCGGTCAACCAGGAAGCGGCGTGCCCACAGTCCGCCAAGGCCTGCTACCATAGCGAAACCGGCATACTTTCCGAACGGTTGAGCCCATACCACCCAGAACCAGACCGGATCTGTGAAATAGCGCAAATGGCGCAAGGTAACAAGCAACAGAGAAACATGAAAGAGCCAGCCGAATAGCCAGATCCATTTGTTTGACTTGAAGAGGCTCTCGAAAAGCGCTACTTCTCGTGCCATCCGAAACACTACACCGCCCGTAGTAGTCGGTGCAGGCGTGGTTGGTATTTTGAGGGGTGCAGGCGTACGAGCGTAGCGGTTAATTTTAACCGCCAGCCCGCCGACCAGCATGGCAGTAGCCGCGTAGAAAATGCACGCATACAGCACGGTCAGAAACGACATTAACTTCCCCCGGTCTCGCTTTAGGCCTCCGCCACGGTTAAACACATGGCGTCGACACATTTAATCTGGCTGGCGCCAGTCGGGGAAACCCGCCCGTTGGGGCGACTCACAGATCCCGACTGCGTCCAGTTTTCTTGGTGTAGCTTAGATACAGCCAGTCGGCTTTGGCAAGCCGGCAATCTTACATGCCTGCTTGGCTGGTCCGTAGGGGAACAATTCGTACAGGTACTTGCTGTTACCTTTCTCAGGTCCCAATTTCTTGCCAATGGCCTTGGTCAGAACACGAACGGCGGGAGCAATCTGATAGTCGTTGTAATATTCGCGCAGAAAGTTGATCACTTCCCAGTGCGAATCGGTCAGGTCGACTTTCTCTTCCACCGCCAAGTACTTGGCAGCTTCCTCATCCCACTCGCTCAGATTAACCAGGTAACCTTCTTCGTCGGTTTCGTATGTCTTGCCGTTGATTTCAAAGCCCATGTTTCATCTCCTCAAAAAAATCTTAAATAAAAAAATTATTAAATCAAAGCCAGGACTGGACGTTTTTGTTATCTGCTACCAAATCCACGAAACCCGGGTAGTCGACCTGCTTGATGCCATCGATCACGGTGTCCTGCATGCCGCGCGCCTCCAGATCGGGCCACAAAGCATAAACATGGATGTCTTTAGCCATTGCCGCCTTCATCTTGCTCTCAACTGTGCTGCCCTTGGTCACGGCATACACTGCATCTTCAATCAATAGAATGGTGGAACCCTTCTTGGCCATACGCAGACAAGAATCCAGCGCATTTCTCTCAGAAGGTGATTTATTTACGATATGCAACATTTTCGCCCCCTAATCAGAAACTCATGACGACGTCTTGCTCGTCCATGAGTGTCGCCATTTCTTCGGCAGTCAGCACTTCCACGTCGACGATCAGATCTTCCTCGGTCAGACCGCGGGATTCCAGCGACTCTTTCTCGACGTAGAGCTTTTCGATATCGTAGCCTTCCAGCGCACGGTAGGTAGGCGAGAAATTCTTCATACCGACTGCTTTGGTGCCCTGGCCCTTTTTAAGCTGGTACACGCCATCGTCCATGAACACCAAGCTGACGTCCTGATCGAAAGCGGCGCTGATCAGCACAACTTCAAGAGATTCCAACGCATAGATAGTGCCATATGGCGCTTTACGATTAATGAATGCGAATTTTTTTACGGTACCCGAGGATTCTTCGTCCATATCGATACCTCCTGTGCTTTCACTCATGACTTCTCCCAATCAATCGCCGAAGGTAACCAGACGATCCGCCTGGATGCCGGATTCAACCAGCTGACCCAGACCGGAAATCCGAAATCCCGACGCCAAATTTTCATTCACGATACCGCGACGCAAAGCAGCAGCCACACATACTACCAAGTCAACACCATGCTCTTCCGCCATCTTACTCCAGCGGTTGACGATATTGCGGTCATCCGCAGGCGGCTCGGTCAGCTTGCTCGCATTGTTCACACCGTCATGATAGAAAAACACACGATGGATTTCGTGGCCCTTGTCAATCGCCGCCTTGGCAAACTGATACGCAGTATCTGCCGCCTGGTGGTTGTACGGGCCTTCATTCACCAATATTCCGAATTTCATCCCTGAATATCCTGTTAATAGAAAGTTAGACGATTACCAACTTCCAGCCGGAAACTCTGGCAGGAAGTTGGCACGCAGGGGTATTAGAACCGAATGTGCGTGGAAGCGTTCAGCGTCGCACGAGCACCGCGCCAGTCATCAATATGGTACTTGGTGAAAGGCAGGCCAGTTTTCTCGAAGAATTGCGGCCAGCCGATGCGATCCACCCAGTCAGACATACGCTCCCAAGGTTTGGCATCCGTCTTGTACACACGCAGAATGTTCTTCACCACCGCACCCACTTCTGGCCAGCGAGGCGCATTGTTGGGCAGGCCGGAGGCAACCAGCTTGTGGAAGGTTGGGCGGAGACGGGCGTTGGAGTTCTTGCCGCCAACCCAGATAGCGATCTTGGAAAACTCGGGATCGTTGATCTGCATCGGTGGGCAGGGAGGGAAGCAAGCACCGCAGCACATGCACTTGGATTCATCGATTTCCAAGGAGGGCTTGCCATTCACCAGTGCAGGACGGATTGCAGCCACGGGGCAGCGCGCAACCACTGTCGGACGTTCGCAAGCATTGGCCACCAGATCATGATTAATCTTTGGAGGTTTGGTGTGCTGCATAATGATCGCGATGTCCGCTTGACCGCCGCAGTTAATCTCGCAACAGGAGGTGGACAGCTTTACGCGGTTAGGCATTTCTTCGTGGATGAACTCATCATACAACTCATCCATCAACGCCTTAACCACACCAGAAGCATCGGTACCAGGAATATCGCAGTGCAGAAACCCCTGGGTATGCGAAATCATGGAGACCGAGTTACCGGTACCGCCAATCGGGAAGCCATGCTTGCCCAGTTCGGCAATCAGAGGGGCCACTTTCGACTCGTCCGTGACCATGTATTCGATATTGCTACGCGTAGTGAAACGGACATAACCATCTGCAAAATTGTCAGCGATGTCGCACAGGGTACGAATGGTGTAAACGTCCATTTGACGCTGGGTACCAGCACGTACCGTCCAGATTTCGTCGCCGTTGTGGGCGACATGGTGCAACACACCTGGACGTGGACGATCATGATACTTCCAGCTGCCATAGTTTTTCTTCATCATCGGGTGCAAGTACTGCACATGATCTGGTACGCCGCTCTCAATCGGTTCACGCATTTCAGTCATTATTCTCTCCAAACACTTTTATCTAAAGTTTCTGAGGCTAAATGCCAAGCATCAAGCCGCGTTCGCTTTGCGCTGATTGGCCTTCTCGACTTCCTCATCCCAGCCGTCAGTACGGACATAAGGATTGGCGCGCGGCTGCAGCACCATAGTCGCATCAATATCGCGACCGATGCCTTCCAGGAAGTTGACCAGGCCGATACGGTCGATCATTTCGCCGGTGCGCTCGTGCTCCAGGGCGTTTTCGGCGAAGAAGTCGATGGTGTCCTGAGCGAGCTGATTCAAAGCATCGAAGTCCTCATCGGATTCCAGCTTCATGAACGGCACGATTACGGTCCCCAGGGAAGTACCGATCTTCAGCACACTTTTGCCACCCATCAGGACGGTCACGCCCTTGTCCTTGCCCGGAGCCAGGGCGCCGGTCATGACGTTGATGCAGTGCATGCAGCGGACGCAGCTGTGGTTTTCGATCTGCATCGACTGGGTGTCGTTGATCGCGACGCTGGAGATGCCTTCGACGGTGGAAACATCCTTGGTGTTCTTCAGGGACAGGGCCTTGGTCGGGCAGCGGCTGATCACGTCGTTGACCAGCTCGTCCATGCCGTGCTTGGCGAACCATTTCTTGCCCAGCACGTCGTCGGTCTGGATGCTGTCGCGCCAGGTGCCGATGGTGGCCATGTCGGAACGCTGAATCGAGTTGACGCAGTCGTTCGGGCAGCCGGAGAACTTGAACTTGAACTTGTATGGCAGGGCCGGGCGGTGCATGTCGTCGAGGAAGTTGTTGACCACGGTGCGCAGCGCCTTGGCTTCGTCGAAGCAGGACTGTTCGCAGCGGGCTGCACCGACACAGGACATCGAGGTGCGCACGGCAGGACCGGCGCCACCCATATCGAAGCCCATTTCGTTCAGTTCGTCGAAAGCCGGCTGCACGTTTGCAGTGGTCGCGCCCTGGAACATGATGTCGCCAGACTGGCCATGGAAGGCGATCAGACCTGAACCATGCCGCTCCCATACATCGGCCATCTTGCGCAGCAGGTCGGTGGTGTAGTGCATGCCCGCAGCTGGCTGGATGCGCAGGGTGTGGAACTCGGCTGCATCAGGATAGACATGTTTCTCGTTCTCGTCCTTGAGCTCGGAAAAACGCGGGATTACACCGCCGCCATAGCCGAACACACCAACGGTACCGCCCTTCCAATAACCTTTTTTGGTCGCGTAGGATGTTTCCAGCTGACCCATCAGGTCAACCATCATATCGTTGTCATTAGCCAGACGCTTGAGGCCGGTCACAAAGCTGGGCCATGGGCCGCTTTCCAGCTCGTCAAGCATAGGCGTGTCGTGTTGTTTCTTAGCCATAGTTTTTTAATCTCCAAAAAAATTGAAACGGACGCAAGTTCCAGTCCTGCACGGCAAAGTTGCCAGCATCCTGAATTAATAAATTCTCGAAAAGCCGGCGGCCAATACCCCGCCCGCTCCGCATGCCCCTTTATGATTTGTCTCAATTCCACAAAAAACTAAAGGAACCGCGTCACCAACCTAAATACTACCGCCAATAAAGAATGGCTTTCCATCGTCCTTCATGGGTGGCGCATACTACCCATCTGGGTTATGCGCCACCCCCTGCTTGGGATATAACCTGGCCGCCTCTTGATTCCTGACCGCCCTATCCCCATATAATACGACAACGATATGTATACGGTCCAATTTCATACGCAGGATCTTGAAGCCGCTGTTTCCACACCGAGACTTAGCAGTTTGCTAAATATTTGCGGCTAGGTCAAGTGGCGGATTGCTTAGTAACTTTGTGTCTATAATTTGTACAGTGTCTATATTACTTAGTGTCTAAAATTTAAGGGTAGGCTCACACAATGGCAATGGAAGAAGCTACAAAAATCGACAAATTTACTGCCACGCCCTTTCGGCAGGATATTGAGTTACACCACGTTGACCACGAAGCGGGATTCTCTACGCTGCGCATAAGGATCCGCGAACAAAAGCGTTTCACTATCTTTGATATCGACGAGCATACTGCCGAACATTGGGGGCGCGCCATGCTGGAATGGGCGGAAACCCGCAAGAATGAAGGAGCACTAAAATAGGCTGGCCAATCGAAAGCGGCATGGTCAACCCAGATTTTGACAATGCCGCGGTAACCGAAGTTCACTTTGAACTGCAAGGTACTTTGCTGCCCCGGGATCACGGCTATCCGTTATTCCTCGAACTATCTCGCCTGCTGCCCTGGCTACCTGACGAGGCACTGGCCGCGGTTCATCACATCCATGCCGCGGAAACCGGTAAGGATGACCTGCTTATATTGAACCGACGGGCCAAGCTTGTGATACGTGTCCCCATACATCGGGAGGCCGACCTGGCGACTCTATCCGGCCAGACTGTCACGATTGGCGGCTTCAAACTGACTATTGGCAAGGGCAAAACCAAGCCACTGACACGCCACTCTCCACTGTATGCTCACTGCGTCACCACCGGCAGCATGGATGAGGAAGCTTTTGCCAGCGACATCAATCGCATTTTGGATGAACTAAAGATCACCTGCCGCTTCATCTGCGGCCGGCGCCAAACCATCACAACCGCTGACGGCGTGGCCTATGGTTATAGCTTGCTGCTGCACGAGTTACCGATTGATCAATCCATCCTGGTACAACAGCGAGGTATGGGCGGCAATCGAAAAATCGGCTGCGGCATCTTCATCCCGCACAAATCCACCAACGCTCTGGTGTAGAATACCATTACATTTTTTATCACCCGCAAACTTTCAAAGGAGGAATCACTATGGCATACGAAGTAAACGGCGTTGAGCTTGAAACCGACGAGGAAGGCTACCTACTTGAGCCGAACTACAGTGACGAGATTGTCCCCATTATCGCCGAAACAGAAGGCCTCGCAATGAACGACGAGCGCTGGGCGGTCGTCAACTACATGCGCGAGCAATACAAAGAACATGGCCACACGCCAACATTCCGTAACATGCTGAAAGACTGGGAAAAGATACGCCCCGGCACCGACAGCAAATACCTGTACACACAGTTTCCAGAAATGCCGGCCAAACAGGCTGCCAAGGTAGCTGGTCTGCCCAAGCCTTATGGCAAAGGCGGATACTAACGTCTGGTAATGGACGATGGGGGATAACCCCATCGTCCTGCCCCACTCCTTCCGCATCACCCATACCGATCACCCAACACCCCATGAAGGCCACCACTCTGGTTTCCATCGAAGAGCTGGCTCAGCATCTTGACGACCCTAGCTGGATCGTCTTTGATTGCCGCTTCACGCTCACAGACCCGGAAGCGGGTCGGCGTGCCTACGTGCACGGCCATATACCGGGCGCACGCTACGTCCATCTGGATGATGACCTCTCATCCCCGATTACTCCCACCAGCGGGCGCCACCCGCTACCCAGTCCGCAACTTCTGAGCGAAAAGCTGGGGCTATGGGGCGTGGACAGCACCAAACAAGTCGTCGTCTACGATGACAGTTTCGGCTCTATGGCAGTGAGAATGTGGTGGCTGTTGCGCTGGCTAGGCCATGACGCCGTAGCCCTGCTCAACGGCGGTCTACCCATGTGGATGCGCCAGAAATTGCCTGTCACCTCTGATCCGTCCAAAATCCTTCCGTCCCAATTCATTCCCCATCTGCAAAGCTCGATGCAGGCAGACGCTACCGAAGTGGATCAGGCTCGGCAAGATTACAACAGAGTGATTATTGATGCCCGGCCTGAAGATCGCTTCAACGGAGAACGCGAACCGCTGGACAAGGTGGCAGGACATATCCCCGGCTCCATCAACTGGAACTTCGAAGAAAATATCGACTTCGACAGCACCTATCTGCCCGCTGAAGAATTACGCGAAGCTTACCTCAACCTGCTGCACGGCATTCCCCCGCAACAGGTCATCCATGTTTGCGGTTCCGGCGTAACCGCCTGCCACAATATTTTGGCCATGGAAATTGCCGGATTGCCCAGTGGCAAGCTTTACCCCGGCTCATGGAGCGAGTGGATCACCGACTCATCCCGTCCGATCGAAGTCGGCCCTGCAGGAGAATAACATGAGCAAAATACGGATAAAAACCAACTGGTTCAAGAAAGATGGGCTACCGAAGGATCCTGCGGAAACTGCTTCTGTTCTGGCCATGATACTGTGGCGTCTGGCAGACAAGTTCACCATAAATCTGTCAAAAGCAGATTACGACATCATCACGCCTGAACGCGGGTTTGTCCTGATGGCCGAGTTCCTCGCTTTCGAAGTGCAGTACGCCGATCGCCTTGCTTACAATCGCATCGATGACGCAACGCGCACTGGCTTCATCCAGGCGCTGGCCAAGCGATTATCCGAAATGATGGAAGAAAACATTCTCGCAATCGCGCCGAATAACGACGAAGGTTACAATTACAAAGCTGGCTTCATCGACCTGCTCAACCGTCGTCTGGTGGATTACGCCACCTTCGACCTGATTGACGAAAAACCCGGATTCGCCACGTTGCGCTACCTTGGCAACTGCATCCGCGAAGTCATGGACAAGCGTGACCAGCCGTGGATCATCGACCAGATCATGGACATCGAATCGCCGGAAGCGGTCGAGACCATCAAAAAAACGATGCAGGGCCTGCTGGAAACCGAGGAAGAGTAATCCCCCTCCACCCCAAGTAAAAACATCTCCCATCCTATCTGGGATGAGGCGTCATTTATTATGACTGACTCAGCTCGGATCCTGATACTCCCCCTCCAGCAGCTTGGCTTGTGCTGCAGCCAGACGCGCGATCGGCACGCGCGGGCCTGAACAGGACACGTAGCTGAGGCCGATGTGGTGACAGAAGTGGATTGATCCAGGATGTCCGCCATGCTCGCCGCAGATTCCCACCTTGAGATCAGGGTTGGTCTGACGCCCCCTCTCAACCCCCATCTTCATCAGCTGTCCCACTCCTTTAATGTCCAGCACTTCGAACGGGTTGTCCTGAAGAATACCCGTCTCGTTATAGGCTGGCAGGAACTTGTTTTCGGCATCCTCGCGACTGAAGGAAAAAACGGCCTGGGTCAAGTCGTTGGTGCCGAACGAAAAAAATTCCGCTGTCTCCGCCATGCGCCCTGCGCGCACACAGGCTCGCACCACTTCGAGCATGCTGCCGAACTTGAATTTCACGTTGATGCCATGGGTCAGTTCAACCACCTTGTGGATCCGCTGAACGTAACTGTGGATGCGCTTCAGTTCTTCCACCGTGGCCACCTGCGGCACCATAATTTCAGGATATATCTCGACCCCTTCCTTGGCGCATAGGGCGGCGGCTTCGAGGATCGCCTGGATCTGCATCGTATAGATTTCCGGGTAGGTGATCCCCAGTCTCACGCCACGGTGCCCCAGCATTGGATTGACTTCCGCCAGGGCGCGCACTTTCTTCAGGATCGTTTCCTTTTTGCTGATCACATCCTCTTCCAGGTGCGATTCCTTGAAGGTATGCAATCCGCCCATCAGCTTCAGAAGCCCGTCGGAGTATTGCTGATAGAGTTTCGGATTAAGCAGCTTGAGGGTGTCCGGCAGCTCCTCCAAGCCCTTGATAGTGTCGCGCAGCTGGTGCAGGTGAGCGATTTCCAGCTCAAGCTGCGCTGCGGTGGGAAGGAATTCATGCATCGGCGGGTCGAGCAGTCGCACCGTCACCGGCAACCCCTTCATCGCCTTGAAGATGCCCTTGAAGTCAGAACGCTGAATCGGCAGCAGACGATCGAGCGCAGCCTGCCGCTGCTCCGGAGTTTCCGCCAGGATCATTTCCTGCACGATAGGCAGGCGGTCGGTGCCGTTGAACATCCGCTCGGTTCGGCACAAACCAATGCCCATGGCACCAAAACCGCGCGCCTTGGCGGCAGCCTCCGGCGTGTCGGCATTCGCCAGCACCTTGAGACGCGCCACTTCATCTGCCCAGGCGAGCAGGGTGGACATTTCCCCGGAGAACTCGGCCTCTACGGTCGGCACTTCGCCGGCGTAGACATGGCCGGTGCCGCCGTCGATGGTGATAATGTCACCCTCATGCAGCGTGGTTTCACCGATCTGGGCACTGCGCAATTTGTCGTTGATCACGATCTGCTCGCAGCCGGAAACACAGGGCTTGCCCATACCGCGCGCCACCACTGCCGCGTGCGAGGTCTTGCCGCCGCGGCTGGTGAGGATGCCCTGTGCCTGGAAGAAGCCGTGGATGTCTTCCGGCTTGGTTTCCTCGCGCACCAGAATGATTTTTTCGCCCGCACGACCGCGAATTTCAGCACTATCTGCATCGAATACAATCTTGCCCGAAGCCGCGCCAGGCGAAGCCGGCAGGCCTTGTGCCAACGATTTCCCATGGAAATCGGGAGAAAGCTGCGGCACCAGCAACTGCTCCAGCATCGCCGGCTCAGTGCGCAGCAGAGCGCGCTCCTTGCTGATCAGACCTTCATGAAACATTTCCACCGAGGTACGCACCATGGCTCTGGCGTTCATCTTGCCGTTGCGAGTTTGCAGGCAATAGAGCGTTCCTTTCTCGATGGTAAACTCGAAATCCTGCACTTCGTGGTAATGCGACTCCAGGCGGTTATGCAATTCCATCAACTGATTGTAGATATCCGGCATTTCGTCGGCCATCTCGGCGATCGGCTTGGGTGTGCGTATACCCGCCACCACATCCTCACCTTGCGCGTTGGTAAGGTATTCACCGTAGATAAGATTTTCGCCGGTACCGGGGTTACGGGTAAAGCCCACACCTGTTCCTGAATCGTTGCCCATGTTGCCGAACACCATGGTACAGACGTTGACTGCAGTGCCATCAGCCTGGTCTTTAGTAATCCTGAACTGCTTGCGATAGTCCACCGCGCGCTTGCCCGACCAGGAGCGAAAAACTGCCCCCACCGATATTTCCAATTGCTCGTACGGATCTTGGGGGAAAGGCTTGCCGCTATGGCGCTCGACGATGGCAAGAAACTCTTCGGCCAGCGCCTTGAGGTGCGCGGCAGTCAGGTCCACATCCAGCGGTGCACCGTATTTTCTCTTGATCGCTGCCATCCGTTCATCGAAATGTTCGTCGCTGATGCCCAGCGCAATCTTGCCAAACAGTTGAATGAAGCGACGGTAGGCATCGTAAGCAAAACGCTCGTTGCCGGTCTGCCGGATCAGACCCGGCAACGATAACTCATTGAGACCGAGGTTGAGGATGGTGTCCATCATCCCCGGCATCGACATCGCCGAACCGGAACGCACGGACACCAGCAGGGGATTTTCGCCGCTACCGAAGCCCTTGCCGGTCTTCTTTTCCAGCGCCTGCATGCTGTTCCTGATCTCATCCATCAGCCCTTCCGGCAGCTGATTCTTCTCCAGATAAGCCAGACAGGCCTCGGTGGTGATGGTAAAACCCGGCGGCACATTCAGCCCGATTTGCGTCATCTCACACAGATTGGCGCCCTTGCCGCCCAGCAGCATCTTGTTTTTTCCGTCGCCTTCTTCAAATGCGTAGATATATTTTTTTCCGCTCATGGCCGACGCCCCTTAAATTTTTATGGGAATATTGACGAAATAAATGATATCACGGGCACAATAAAAAATGCGTCCCGCAAAAGAACCTTAACAAATTCGTATCAAGAACATGATCGAAACACAACAAGATCCCGTGATCATGAATAACACTTTTATTATATTATTCAATAAATAATAAGCATACAGGGAAGCACACTCACATCAATATTTATCTAACTCATTTATATAACATATCTTTCTGTTAACCGACGTGTCGGAGGCTTACTCCAAAGCGATTCCCTTCCGGAACGTACCGCGCCCCATGAATGAAATAGACCTCGTGCCAATTGCCGCACGCACAGAAACGGGAACGCCTCTGTATTTATAGCGCAGCCTGGATAAACATTTGTTGTTAAGGAGTTTCAGGTTGATTGTTGCAGCGCAAGTATCATAAGCTCGGCCGTATCCTATAATCAGGCATGAGAAATTCGCCTTCGCGAGCCCGTACCGCACCGTCAAGAGAAACCAAAAATCGCCGCCAGGAGGCAGTCATGACTTTCAAACCTTTACAGATGGCTCTATTTACCCTGGGGCTTGGCTCTATCTCAGTAGCGGCGGGGCCAATCTCCGATCGCTGCGCCAATCTTGTTCCCGCCGCCGACCTCTCAGCTTGCAACCTCTCCGGCCGTGCCCTTACCGGAATCGATCTTTCAGGTGCAAAACTTGAAAATGCCAATCTTCGCGGAACTCGACTTGACGGTGCCGATCTGCGCGGCGCCAATCTGAAATGGGCAAACCTCAGTCGTGCCAGACTGCGCAATGCGGATCTCAGGGAAGCGGATCTATTCCATGCCACTTTTGATGAGGCGGATATGAGTGGTGCACGCGTCAACAAAGCCTACCTTTTCGGTGCCAACCTGATTAACACCCGTGCAGCCGGCGCAGACTTCTCCGGCGCCTATCTCAAAGACGTACTCATGGAAGGAATTGACCTGTCGGGTGGTTCACTGGCGGATACCTACATGCTTCGTGGCGTAATGACCGGGGGACGATTCGTGAACACCAACTTCTCCCGCGCTGAAATGACCGGGGCAGGAGCAGAAGATTGTGACTTTACCAATGCCGACTTCTCAGGAACCCGCCTCCTGGGCGCATCGTTACGCGGCAGCCTGTTCAAGAACTCCAAGCTGAAGGACGCCGACTTCTCCAACGCAGATCTGTTCAATACCGTCTTCGATGGCGTCGACGACCTGCCTCCGTCTTTAATGGAGGCAGTTGCCAGCCGACTCGGCTTCAAGCCGGAATGACGGGAAATTAGCTCGAAACCTTGGACGTATGCAGCGCCTCGATCTTCAGGTTGACCGGCTTGCCTTTGCGCGCACGCTTAGCCACCTCGAACTGTGGCACCTCATCGATCGTGCGGCCCCTCCTGACGCCCTTCAGCATTAGCGTATCCTCAAAAACGCCAACGAGCTTCAGGCTATCGCCCTTCTCCAGACCCATCAGAATCACTCCGCGGCCCTTCGGCATTTGCTTGACCTCGCCCAGAGGAAACACCAGCAGCTTATCGCTGCTCGACACGCAAGCTACGTAACGTGGGACACCTTTTTGCATCTTGACCGGAGGCAATACCTGCTCTCCTTCCTCCAGCGTCATCAACAGCTTGCCGCCCTTCTGGCGCGAAGCCATGTCGGCGATTGTGGCGACAAAACCGTATCCGCCGGAATTCGACAGCAGCACCTGGTCTTCCTGTTGCCCGGTCATCATGCTGACGATCTTCGTACCGGGCTGCAGGCCCACCACAGAACCCGCGGGCACGCCGTCGCCTTTGCCTCCGGGAATCTGCGAAGCCGTGATGGTATAGGCGCGTCCGTCCGAGCCGAGCAGGAGCACCGCATCGGGAGAGCGGCACTCGATCGCGACAAACAGCTTGTCTCCCTCCTTGAAGGAAAGCGTGGCCAGGTCGATGCCGTGCCCCTGGCGCTGGCGCAGCCAGCCCTTCTCGGACAGGATGACGGTCACCGGTTCATCCAGTACGGCGGCTTCGGACAGCGAAGCGCGCCTTTCCGGCTGGATCAGGGTGCGCCGGTCGTCGCCAAATTTCTTGGTATCCTCACGAATCTCCCTGGCAACCAGGGATTTCATCCGGGCAGGGCTGGCCAGCAAGGATTCCAGCTTGCTACGTTCCTTCATCAGCTCGGCAATTTCCTGCTCGATCTTGATACCTTCCAGGCGCGACAACTGGCGCAGGCGGATTTCCAGAATGTCGTCGGCCTGCCGCTCTGACAATGAATAGCGGGCGATCAAGGCGGGCTTCGGCTCGTCGGACTCACGAATCAGCCGGATCACCTCGTCGATGTTCAGGAAAACGATGTGCCGCCCTTCCAGGATATGGACGCGGTCATTGACCTTGCCGAGGCGGTGGCCGAGACGCTTTTCCACCGTCGCAATTCTGAACTGGCACCATTCCGAGAAAATCGTAAACAGCGATTTCTGCATCGGGTTGCCATCCAGCCCAACCTGGACAAGGTTAAACGAGACCGTGGTTTCCAGGCTGGTGTAGGCGAGCAGGGTACGGGCGAATTCGTCGCGGTCGATGCGCGAGCTCTTCGGCCCGAACACGATGCGCACCGACTGCTCCTTGTCCGATTCGTCACGTGCCGTATCGAGCAGCGAGAGCAGTAAAGTCTTGGTCTGCATCTGCCCTTGATCGACGGCCTTCTTGCCGAGCTTGGGCTGCGGGTTGGTCAGCGTTTCGATTTCCGACAGCACTTTAGCCGCCGAAGCACCTGGCGGCAACTCCGTGATCACCAGCTGCCATTGCCCGCGTGCCATCTCCTCGAAGACATAGCGCGCGCGCACCGCGATCGAGCCGCGGCCGCTGGTGTAGGCATTGCGGATTTCCTGCGGGCTGGAAAGGATCTGACCGCCGCCGGGGAAATCCGGGCCAGGGATCATGTCCAGCATCTGCGCTTCGGTAAATGAAGGCGACTCGATCATCGTCGCCGCCACCTCGCACACCTCGCGCAGGTTATGCGGTGGCACCTCGGTGGCGATTCCGACACCGATGCCGGATGCGCCGTTGAGCAGCAGGAAAGGCAGGCGCGCCGGCAACACCACAGGTTCCTCGAAAGAGCCATCGTAGTTCTGGCGGAAGGCGACCGTACCGTGATCCAGTTCGCCCAGCAAAAGCTGCGCGATCGGTGTCAGCCGCACCTCGGTATATCGCATCGCTGCGGCCGAATCGCCGTCCAGGCTGCCGAAGTTGCCCTGACCGTCGATCAGCGGATAGCGTAGCGAGAAATCCTGCGCCATCCGCACTGCCGCCTCATACACCGCACTGTCGCCGTGCGGGTGGTACTTACCGATCACGTCGCCGACGATGCGCGCCGATTTCTTGTGCGGCTTGTCCCACTCGTTGCCCATCTCGCGCATGGCATAGAGAATGCGTCGCTGCACCGGCTTCTGGCCGTCGCGCACATCGGGAATGGCACGCGACTTGGACACCGCCATCGCATAGGCGAGATAGGCAGCCTTGGCATAGTCCGCCAGATCGTCCTGTGGTGGTTCGGCAGCAGGGGGTTCAGGTGGCGACTCAGGCGGCTCTGGGGGGTGTCCGGCTAGCGCCATATCTTCATCCGGCAACACTTCCAGTTGTTCGAAAAGATCGGGGGTATTGATATCGATTACGTCTTTCATCTTACTCATCCGCCTCCACCAGATGTCCCGCTTCTTCCATCCATGCTCGCCTTGAAGCGGCCTCGGATTTGGCCATCAGCTTGTTGAAAACTTCCCGGACGTAGCCGGTGAAATCGTCCGTGCGCAAAGTCAGCAGGCGACGCGCATCGGGGTTGAGGGTGGTCTCCCACAACTGCACCGGGTTCATTTCCCCCAGACCCTTGAAGCGCGAGACTTGCCACGCGCCCTCACGCACCTTGTCGGCGCGCAGGCGGTCGAGCGTGCCTTCCAGTTCGCCATCGTCGAGGCAGTAAAACTTGCGCGCCGGCTTGTTCTTGCCCTGCGCCGGCACGTCCACCCGGTACAGTGGCGGCTGCGCGACGCACACCCGTCCGGCGCGGATCAGGGCGGGGAAGTGGCGGTAGAACAGGGTCAGCAGCAGAACCTGGATATGGCTCCCGTCCACGTCCGCGTCGGCCAGGATGATGACACGGGCGTAGCGCAGGTTGGACATGTCCGGGGTGTCATCCGGCGCGTGCGGGTCAACGCCGAGCGCCACGGCGATGTTGTGGATTTCGTTGTTGGCGTAGATACGATCAGCTTCGTGCTCCCAGGTATTGAGCACCTTACCCCGCAGGGGCAGGATGGCCTGGGTGTCCTTGTTGCGGCCCTGCTTGGCGGAGCCGCCGGCGGAGTCGCCTTCGACCAGGAACAGTTCGCGCTCTTCCAGGTTGTCGGACTGGCAGTCGGCCAGCTTGCCCGGCAGTACGGCAACGCCGGAGGACTTGCGCTTTTCGATCTTCTGCCCGGCACGCTGGCGCGTCTGCGCCGCCCTGATCGAGAATTCGGCGATCTTTTTTGCCTGTTCCTGGTGTTCGTTGAGCCACAGTTCGAGCGGGTCACGCACCATGGCGTTCACCAGACGCAGTGCATCCCTCGATGATAGCCGTTCCTTGGTTTGCCCCTGGAATTGCGGGTCCAGCATCTTGGTCGAAAGCACGAACGAAATGCGGCTGAACACATCGTCGGCGGTAAGCTTGACGCCCTTTGGCAGCAGGCTGTGATGGTCGATGTAGCTCTTCACTGCGTTGAAGATGCCGTCGCGCAGACCCGCTTCATGGGTGCCACCGGATGGCGTATGAATCAGGTTGACGTAAGACTCGCGCACAATCGGCCCATCCTCGGTCCAAGCCACCACCCACTCCGCCCCCTCGCCTTCGGCGAAGGTATCGTGCGAAGCCGGCGCGTACTTGGAGAATTTCCAGAACAACCCGTCAATCAGGTATTCAGCCAGTTGCGACCTGAGGTAATCGGAAAGTCCGTCCTGGTAAACCCACTCCTTTTCGTCCTTGATCAGTCCGTTCTTGTCCTCGATCTCCAGCCTGACTCGCACGCCGGGCAGCAGCACCGCCTTGGCCTTCAGCACCCGCTCCAGTTGCTGCGGCGGAATCTCGGCGCTGTCGAAATACTGCGCATCCGGCCACACCCGGACCGAGGTGCCGGAGGCGCGCTTGGGCGCACTACAGACCAGCGCCAGCGGTTCGACCACGTCGCCGCCGGTAAACGCCATTCGATGGACTCCGCCCTCTCGGGTGACCGTTACTTCCAGCCGTAGCGACAATGCATTGGTGACAGAAACTCCGACACCGTGCAGCCCGCCGGAAAATTGATAGGCCCCGCCGGCCTTCTTGTCGAACTTGCCGCCCGCGTGCAGCCGGGTAAAGACCACCTCGACCGTAGGCACCCCCTCTTCGGGGTGAATGCCGACCGGGATGCCGCGGCCATCGTCCGTGACCGAAACCGACCCATCACCATGCAGCCGCACCGTAACAACCTTGGCGAAACCGGCCAGCGCCTCGTCGGCCGAGTTGTCGACCACCTCGGTAATGATATGCAGCGGATTGTCAGTGCGCGTATACATCCCCGGCCGCTGCTTCACCGGCTCCAACCCGCGCAGGACGCGGATGGAAGAATCTGAATAGGTCTTGCTCATAATTCCTGTGTATCCCTAAACCGGCAGAGCCGGAACCCAATAAAGTGATGCGCGATGCGACATGGAATGAGTAACAGCGTGGCGCACCAGGTTTTTCCCATCATCCATTACTCTTTACCCATCCCGATGCCTTGATGGTTCAAAGCCTGAAGCGGGCAACCTCATCCTGCAGGGCATGGGTCATGGCCTGGATGCCTCGGCATGCCTCGGCGGTTTGCCCTATCGTCGCGCTGCTTTCGGAAGCCATCTGGGCGATATGCTCGATCCGGATAGCGACCGTGCCGGTTATTTCGCTTTCTTCGCGGGTAGCGTGAGCAATCTGCTGGATCATTTCCACCACGCATTTTACGCTGGCAGTGATCTGGTTGATTGCCTCGTCGGCCTGATGCGCCATCGCAACGCCTTCCTCGGCCTGCTCCCCGCCTTTCCCCATGGTGGTGACCGCACTCGAGATTTCCGACTGAATGGCGCCGATCATATTCGATATCTCGGACGTGGCGTTGGTGGTTCGTTCGGCCAGCTTGCGCACTTCATCCGCCACGACCGCAAATCCGCGCCCCTGCTCACCCGCCCGCGCCGCTTCGATGGCGGCGTTCAGCGCGAGCAGGTTGGTCTGGTCGGCAATATCCTTGATCACCCCGACGATCTTCCCTATCTGGTCGGAGCGGTGGCCGAGGGATTCGATCATTGCCTCCGATTCGTTCACCGTCCGGGATATCGCCTGGATGCCATTCACGGCGGCATTCACGACATCGTGTCCCTTGTCTGCCATGGCGCTGGCCTCATGCGCCGCTTCTGAAATCGATTTCGCCTTCTCCGCGACTTCCTTGACCATCGTATTCAGGCCCTCGATAGCAGTGGCCGCGTTTGCCGCCTGCTCGGTTTGACTATTGGCGAGGGCAGCGATTTGCTCCGCGGCGTTAGACTGCGTTTCGGCGGCGCAGGTGACCTGGTTGGCAGAATTGCGGATCGTGCCAATGATGGAAGAAAAATCCGCGGCCATCTGGTTGAATGCCTGGGCCACCTCGCCCAACTCGTCCTGACCCACCAGGTTGGCGCGCGCGGTCAGGTCACCGGCAGACAGTCTTTTCGCCGAATCCGCCAGGGTGGAAACCCCACGATTCACCGAGCGAGTGATTACCAGGCCAATCAAAATTGTCAGCGCGAGCCCCACGACGATGCTTGCAATAGACGCTATCCGAATGGTTTTTCCGACGGCCAGGGCGCGCTCGTATTCGTTTTTGGCGGCGTCCACCTGATGCTGGATCAGCGCATCGATGCCCTCCGACGCCTTCGCATAGGCCGGGTCCATGACCTCCTTGCGCAGCTTGTCGGCTTCGGTAAATTTCTCCGCTTGCAGCAGGTCAATGGTGGGCATGACGCCATTCATCCCGAAATTCAGACGTTCCTTGATGAAAGCGGCCAGCAGCTTTTTCTCTTCTTCGGACATCTGGCGCGCATTGTAAGGTTTCAGAATATTTTCTATCAAGAAAATATTCCTGCTCACCTTGTCGGCATGCGCCATAACTTCGAATCCATCCGTCTCCTGCCGGGCGGAAAGCAGCTCGATGCGGATCTGCATCTGATTACTGCGGATCTCGTTGAGCTGGTTGATCGCCACCAGGCGATCGTTATAAACGCTCAGCAGGGCGTTGTTGGAATTGTTGATTCCCAGCAATCCCGTCAGCCCGATTCCACCGAGCAGAGCCGAGACAAAAATGATTAGAACGGTCAGTTTGGTTCGGATTTTCATGTCGTTCAAAAAACTCATGCAGCCCCTCCTCAGGGTGTTTCACTAACCTTGGCGGAAAATATTCTGGATATTGTATAAATTAACGTTGCGGCATCCTGCCTTGAACCGGATGGTAACCTCTGTCGGCCCAGCTTGCCAGTCCGGCAGCAGGATTACCCCATTTCCTTTGCGCCAGGGCTACAATGAGTCTTTTTGTATTGAATGATCACAGTGGACACGCCCAGCCCGCCCTATCAGGATCTCACCCCGGACCGCATCCTGAATGCGGTAGAAAGCCTGGGCCTGCGCTGCGATGGCCGCCTGCTCGCGCTCAATAGCTACGAAAACCGGGTCTACCAGGTCGGCATCGAGGAAAGCGCGCCGGTCATCGCCAAATTTTACCGCCCACTGCGCTGGACGGATGAAGCCATTCTCGAAGAACACCGCTTTACGCTGGAACTCGCCGAACGTGAAATCCCCGTCGTGGCGCCCCTGGTCGACGCAACCGGACGCAGCCTGCATGAATTCGAGGGGTTCCGTTTCACAATTTCCCCGCGCCAGCCAGGGCGGGCACCGGAACTGGACGACCCCGACACTCTGGAATGGATGGGGCGCTTCATTGGCCGCATTCACGCGGTCGGCGCCATCGAACCCTTTGCCCACCGGCCCACGATCAGCATCGAGACCTTCGGCGAGGAGCCCTACCGTTACATCATCACCAACGGCTTCATCCCGCCCGATCTTGAAGCCGCCTACATCTCCACCGTTGAAGATGCCCTGCAACGAGTGCGGGCAGCCTTTGCACGCGCCGAACCCGTTGCGCTGATCCGGCTTCACGGCGACTGCCACCCCGGCAACGTGTTGTGGTCCGACACCGGCCCGCACTTCGTCGATTTCGACGACTGTCGCATGGGCCCGGCCATGCAGGACATCTGGATGCTACTGTCCGGCGACCGCGCCGAGATGACCCGTCAGCTGTCCGACTTCATGGAAGGCTATAAGGAATTCCACGATTTCAACCAGCGTGAACTGCTGCTGATGGAAGCGTTGCGCACCCTGCGCCTGATCCACTATTCCGGCTGGCTGGCCCAGCGCTGGAGCGACCCGGCCTTTCCCGCCAGCTTTCCCTGGTTCAACACCCAGCGCTACTGGCAAGACCAGATCCTCGCCCTCCGCGAACAGGCCGCGCTGATGGACGAACCGCCGCTGTTTCTGGGCTAGTATCAAGAACAGTCCCGACCGACAAGGAAACTACCGATGGATATCGAACTTACCCTTTATGAATCGCGCGTGATCGGTGCCCTGATCGAAAAGGAAATCACCACACCCGATCAATACCCACTCTCGCTCAACGCGCTGACCAATGCGTGCAACCAGAAAAGCAATCGGGAACCGGTTCTGGAACTTGATGAGGCAACAGTTCAGGAAACGCTGGATGCGCTGGTCAAAAGATCGATGGTCAGCGACCAATCCGGCTTCGGCAGCCGCACCACTAAATACAAGCATCGCTTCTGCAATACCGAATTCGGCATCCTGAAGTTTTCGGAGCAGGAGCTCGGCATCATTTGCGCGCTGTTGCTGCGCGGCCCGCAAACTCCGGGAGAACTGCGTACCCACACCAACCGCCTGTGCAAATTCGGCGACATGCAGGAAGTCGAATCCGCGCTGGATCGTCTGATGGAACGGAGCGACGGACCTTTTGTCGCCAAGCTGCCGCGCGAGCCGGGGAAAAGAGAGTCCCGCTACATGCATCTATTCAGCGGCGACGCACCAGCAGTGGAGTTCTCTGGGAGCACTCACATCGCCCCTGAACTGACTGGCTCTGAGCGGGAAAGACTGGATATGCTGGAGCTGCGCGTCGGCGAGCTGGAACAGGAAATTGTGCTGCTCAAACACGCACTCGAACAGCTAGGGCCGAAACCAACCACCGGCTACATGGAAGCTTGATGGTGGAATTATTCAAGGAGGGCTGACAATGGCATGGGATGACAGCGGATACCGCAAGCCGGGTACGGACGAACTGAAAAAACGTCTGGACCCAGAGCAATATCAAGTCACACAGGAAAACGGTACGGAATGGGCATTCCGAAACGCCTATTGGGACAATAAAAAGGAAGGCATTTACGTCGATGTCGTGTCGGGTGAACCGCTGTTCAGTTCCCTCGACAAATTCGACTCAGGCACAGGCTGGCCCAGCTTCACCCAACCGCTGGAACCGGCCCATGTGGCCCTGCATGAAGACCGCTCGCACCTCATGGCGCGCACCGAGGTTCGCAGCAAGCTCGGCGACTCGCACCTGGGTCACCTCTTCGATGATGGCCCGGCTCCCACCGGCCAACGCTACTGCATGAACTCGGCATCGCTGAGGTTCATCCCGATGGAAGACCTGGAAAAAGAAGGTTACGGCGAGTACCGCAAGCTATTCGACAAGAAATAAACCTTTAAACGACTAGGGTACGACGGTATCGATGACGATCGCCACGCCTTGCTGCCCAAGCTTGATCGGGCCGACTTTCCCCTGCAAGTCACCGCTTTGCGCCATGGGCTGACCCGATTTCGACACGCGCGCACTGATCATCACTTCAGCGTGATTCGACAGCTTGTCACTCGGCGACATGGACACGGAATCATCCAGCGTAAAACGGTAAGGGAGCTGCTTGGAGTCTAGCTTCAAGCTGGCTATAGGCATTTTCGGGCCTTGCGGCGACTGAGCAAAAATGAACACCTTGTCAGAGGGACTCACCTTGGCGATGAGCTCTTTGCTCACCGTCACCATGCCGGAAATAGCCGCCGCGCCCTGCTGCGGCTGTTCAGCTTTTTCCCCTGCGCCGCCTTTCTCACTCATCTGGCTCAAGTTATCCAGACCACCGATGCTGCCCGCAAGCTTGTCAGCCTCTTCAATTGCAGAAGTAATATCCTTGACGATATCCGCCTCCGGCGGGATAAGCTTGAGCAACCGACGCCAATACGCGGCAGCCTGAGCAAAATCTTTGTTCTGATAGGCTGCGGATGCAGCAAGATTCAACGTCTTCTCTTCATTCGGATTTAGCTTGAGCGCCTTATTGATCAGCTCCAGCGGTTTCCCCTGCAAACTCCGCCCCTGTGCCATGGCGAGCGCATCGGCGTAGTCCGCCAGCAGGCGTGCATCATCAGGGAACAGCGCAACGGCTTTCTCGAATGCCTGTGCTGACTCGTCGAACTTCCCTATCGAGGCATAACTGCGTGCCAGCATGTACCAGCCAGCTGCGTCATCCGGCTTTTCCTTCAACTTGGCTTCCAGGGCTGCGATCATGGGGGCCGCATCGTGCTGACCTTGTTCTGCCACTGCCGCGGGAGCCTCTGCACGCGACATAAGCAGTGCTTCGGGGTTGCCCAGGACCACATACAACGCGATCGCCAGTACCGGAATCGCTACTGCCAGTACCACACCAGGCCAGCGACCTGCCTGAGCAGCCACGACCGGTCCGGATTCCATCGGTACATCCTCGCTCAAGCGTTTTTCGATTTCTCGCCTGGCATCCTCGTATTGTGCCGCATCCAGCTCACCGCTATCGAGATCCTCCTTCAGCTCGGCCAGTTGATCGTAGTAGATGGCGACATTAGCCTCTTTCCTGCCAACCTGCCCTAGTCTGACATCGCGCCGCAGCAATGGCGGCAAAACGAATCCCAAGGCCACTGCGATAAAGAGGAGGAAAAATGCCCAGAACAGCGAAATCGTCCAAAAATTGCTCATGATTTATTTCCGTTGTTACCCAAAAGATCCGCCACGCGTTTCTTCTCTTCTTCGGATAAAGGTTCGTCGACAGGGCGGTTGCCACGTCGCTTGATATAGGCATAGAGGCCGCCCACCGAGCCGATCAGCAGCGCGAACGGGCCGAACCACAACAGCCAGGTCAGCGGCTTGACCGGTGGATTGTAAAGCACGAAATCGCCATAGCGCTGGGTGAGGTAGTCGATAACCTGCTCGTCGCTCTTGCCGGCGCGGATCTGTTCGCGGATCTCCTGACGTAAATCCTGCGCCAGGTCGGCGCGCGAACCTGCCAGCGATTCATTCTGGCACACCAGGCAGCGCAAATTCTCGGAAAGAGCGATCATGCGCTGCTCCGTCACAGGATCTTCGGCTAACGGTTTGGCCTCATTAGCCATTGCGGCAAAGGGAAGCCACAGGGCAAGCACGATCATCCACGGTCTCATTGCTGCAACTCCTTCACCAGGGGAAGAATTTTCTTGCTCAGGACTTCGACAGTAACCGGTCCGGTGTGCTTGTAGCGGATGATGCCGTTCTTGTCGATGAGATAGGTCTCGGGAACGCCGTACACCCCATAATTGATGCCTGCCCGACCATCGAGATCGACCACGGTCTCGACATAGGGATTCCCGTAGCGATTCAGCACGGCCTGCGCATCGCCTGGCTGATCTTTATAGTCCATGCCATAGATCGGCACGCCGCCCTGCTTCGACAAATCAAGCAAGACCTCATGCTCCTGCCGGCAGGAAGCGCACCAGGAGGCCCACACATTGAACAGCCAGACCTTGCCGCGCAGGTCCGCCGGACTCAGCTGTTTGGCCGAGTCGGACAGCAGGGCAAGCTTGAAGTCGGGTGCCGGCTTGCCGATCAGCGGCGAAGGCACTTCGCGCGGATCGAGCTTGAGGCCAACGGCGAGGAAACCCACCAGCACGATAAAAATTCCAAGGGGGATCAGGAAACGCTTCATGCTTTAGCACTCCCTTTCTTGCGCGAAGTGCGATAGCGCCGGTCGGTGATCGCCAGCAAACCGCCCAGGGCCATCAGCACGGCGCCGATCCAGATCCATACCACGAACGGCTTGTGAAACAGCCGCACGCTCCAGGCGCCGCCATCCAGCGATTCACCCAGTGCGGTATACAGGTCTCGCGTGAGCCCATAGTCGATCGCCGATTCGGTGAAAGGCATGCCGGATGCAGTGTAAATACGTTTTTCGGGATGCAAGGTGGAAACCGGCTTGCCGTTCCGGCTCACCTCCAGGGTGCCACGCGAGCCCTTGTAATTGGGACCCACCATATCTTTCACCCCATCGAAGCGGAAAGTATAGTCCTGCACGGTTATGGTATCGCCCACTTCCATGCGCACATTGCGCTCGCTCTGGTAGTTCGACACCATGGTGACGCCGATCACGGTAACCGCCACGCCGAGGTGGGCAAGATTCATGCCGTAGAAGTTCGCCGACCAGCCCGCACTCGTCCGCATGCGGCCACGCACGCCAATGGCAACGGTAACGACGATCCACAGGGACAGCAAATAGCCCAGGGAAACCATCGGCTTCCACTCCCCCAGCGTAAACGGCAGCAGCACGGCCACCAGGACACTGGCGCCGAATCCCCATTTCAGCCGTGCGGCCAATTCAGGCACATTCACCTGTTTCCACCGCGCCAGCGGGCCGATGCCGCTGAGGAATATCAAAGGTGTCACGAGAGGGACGAAAACGGAATTGAAATAAGGGGGGCCGACCGAGATCTTGCCCAGCCCAAGCGCATCGAGAAACAGCGGGTATAGCGTACCCAGCAGCACCGCCCCGGTCGCCGTCAGGAGCAGGATGTTATTGACCATCAGGAAGGATTCGCGCGACACCAGCGCGAAGCGTCCGCCCAAGCCGACCTGCGAGGCACGCAGGGCAAACAGCAGCAGCGAGCCGCCGATCACCACCAGGAGGAACATTAGAATGAACAGGCCGCGCGTCGGATCGGTGGCGAAGGAGTGCACCGAAGAGAGCACGCCAGAGCGCACCAGGAACGTGCCGAGCAGACTCAGGGAGAATGCGCCGATGGCAAGAAACACCGTCCACGCCTTGAAGCTGCCGCGCTTCTCGGTCACCGCCAAAGAATGGATCAGCGCCGTACCCACCAGCCAGGGCATCAGCGATGCGTTCTCGACCGGATCCCAGAACCACCACCCGCCCCAGCCCAGCTCATAATAGGCCCACCAGCTACCCATCATGATGCCCACCGTCAGGAACGACCATGCCGCCGTGGTCCAGGGCCGTGACCAGCGCGCCCAGCTCGCATCCAGCTTGCCGGAAAGCAGCGCCGCTATTGCGAAAGCGAAAGCCACGGAAAATCCGACATAGCCCATGTACAGAATCGGCGGATGCACAACCATGCCCGGATCCTGCAGCAGCGGGTTAAGATCGGAGCCGTCCATGGCCATCTCCATGCGCAGGAAAGGATTGGAGGTGGCCAGCATGAACAGCAGGAAACCGAAGCTGACCAAACCCATCACGCCGATCACCCGCGCCATCATGTCCTCGGGCAGATGCCGGCTGAACAAAGTCACTGCCATCGTCCACAAGCCGAGAATAAAAGTCCACAGCAGCATCGAGCCTTCATGCGATCCCCAGGTAGCCGTGAAACGGTAAATTTCGGGGAGGCGGGAATGGGAATTTCGGGTCACGTTCACGACCGAAAAATCGAGAGTCAGAAACGAATAGGCCAAAGCGCCAAAGGCAATGGCGACAAAAAGAAACTGGGCGCGAGCGGCCGGCTTGGCGACCGACATCCATACCGGGTTGTTGCGAGCGGCGCCCACCAGCGGCAGGATGCTTTGGACAAGCGCCAGCAACAGCGCCAGAATTAACGCGAAATGACCGAGTTCTGGAATCATTATTTACCTTCTTGCCGTGAAACTGGATTATTGAGGAGCGATTAAGGTTTTCTGGGCTTTTTGCGCCTGTTCCAGCGCGCTGGCCGCTTCAGGAGGCATATAGTTTTCGTCGTGCTTGGCCAGCACCTGCGTTGCGACAAACACGCCGGTGTCGCTCAGGCGGCCTTCCGCCACTACGCCTTTGCCTTCCTTGAACAAGTCCGGCAGCAAGCCTGTGTAATCAACCGAAATGGTTTGCATCGTATCGGTAACGCGAAAATGCGCCGTCACGCCATCCTTCTCGCGGCGCAAGCTACCTGCCTCGACCAGCCCGCCGATGCGGAAAGAGCGATCACTCGGCGCCTCGCCCTTGACCACCTGGGTCGGACTGAAGAAAAACACCAGATTGCTGCGGAAAGCGTTAAGTACCAGTGCTGCCACCACGCCCAGGGCAATCACCGCAATGGCGACCAACATCAGTTTCTTATGCCGCGATTTCATCGTTGCTCTCTTCCTTTTCAACCTTGCCATATTTCACAGTACGTTTTGCCAGCGTCAGCGCTTTTTGCCTGTGCGCCCTCAACAGCAGGATCTCGCCGACAATCAGAACCGCGGTCACCGCATAGGATCCCCAGACGTAAAGGGCATAGCCTCCCATGTGAAAAAATTCCGACCAGCTATTCCAGTTCACGCTTCGGCCTCCAACATTTGCGCCACCCACTGGCTATTTTTTTCACGTTCCAGGATGATGCTGCGCGCCCGGGACAACGCCGCTGCGATGGCATACATCCACGCGGCCAGCGCCATCACCAGCATGCCCACGAGCATGATGGCAGCCATGCTCGGCGCTTTCGTCATGCTGACCGAGGCCCCCTGATGCAGGGTGTTCCACCACCTGACGGAAAAATAAATGATCGGGATGTTAACCACGCCCACCAGCGCGATCAGCGCGCCGGCACGGTCGGCACGACGGGGGTCGTCGATCGCCGCCTGCAGCGCCATGAAGCCGAGGTACAGGAAAAACAGAATCAGCTCGGAAGTCAGGCGCGCATCCCACACCCACCAGGCGCCCCAGGTCGGCTTGCCCCACAGCGCCCCCGTCCACAACGCGACGAAAGTCAGCATCGCCCCGGTAGGCGCCAGGGCGCTCGCCATCATGAACGACAGCCGCGTATTGAAGGCCAGGCCGAGCGCGGCCCAGAAGGCCATCACCACGTAGATGAACATAGACATCCAGGAAGCCGGCACGTGGATGAAGATGATGCGATAGGCATCGCTCTGCTGAAAGTCGGTGGGCGCGAGAAAAAGCCCGATATACAGGCCAGCCACGCAAAGCAAAGCGGCCACACCGTAAAACCAGGGGATCATTTTCCCGGCAAGACCGTAGAATGTCGCCGGGGAGGAATATTTATACCAGTTTATGCTGCTCATCATTCAATCGAGATCCGTAACGCCGCCGACACCGCCCACGGCGTCAGCATGAAAGCCAAAATCAAAATACTGCCCAGCAACGACAAGTGAGCTTCAGAGCCCAGGCCCGACATCGCACCATCCACCGCGCCGGCACCGAAAATCAGCACCGGAATATAGAGTGGCAACACCAGCAGCGACACAAGAACACCGCCGCCGCGCAACCCCAGAGTCAGGGCGGCGCCGATCGCGCCGATCAGCGACAACACTGGTGTCCCGAGCAGCAGCGACAACACCAGCACGCCCAGCGCCTCGTTCGACAAGCCGAACTGAACACCCAGCACCGGCGCCACGAGAATTAACGGCACCCCACTCACCAGCCAGTGCGCCAGTATTTTACCGGTAATCCAGACCACCGGGGGCGTCGGCGTCAAAACAAGCTGTTCCAGCGTGCCATCGGCGTAATCACTCGCGAACATCCGACCGAGAGACAACATCGCCGCGAGCAGAGCGGACACCCACACCACGCCGCCCCCCATCAGACGCAACAGCTTGGGATCGGGACCTACGCCAAGCGGAAACAGGCTGGCGACGATAACGAAAAAAAACAGCACGGTCAGCACATCCCCGCGCCGCCTCATGGCCAGCATCAGCTCGCGCCGCAGCAGTACGAAAACAATCTGCAGCGTACTCATGGCGTCAATGGCAAGGTTTTGGGCACAATGCCCGTAATCATGACCGGCTGATGCGTGGTCATCAAAGCCATGCCTCCCTGGCGCAAATGCTCGCCAATCAAATTCTGCACCAGTTGCAAGGCGGCCTGATCAAGGGCCGTCAACGGCTCATCGAGTATCCACAATTTAGCCTTGACCAGCATCAGACGGGCAAGCGCAACGCGCCGACGCTGCCCTTGAGACAGCGATTTCGTCGGCAGGTTCAAACAATGACCCAAACCAAGGTGCCCCAGCGCACCTTTCACCTCATCACCATCCACCGGAATTCCCGCCAGACGGCAGGAAAAGTCGAGATTCTCGGAGGCGCTCAGATCCTCCTTGACCGCAGGGGCATGCCCGAAATAGGCCATTTCGGCATGGTAGGTCTCGCGCGCCGCGCCAATCTCTTCACCGCGCCATAAAATTTCACCGAATTCGGGCGTCAACAGGCCGCACAACATGCGCAGCAGGCTGGTTTTGCCGCTGCCATTGGCGCCTTGCACCAACAGCAATTCGCCTTCGTTGAGTGTGAAGTTGAGGTGACTGAACAGCGTACGCTCGCCTCGAACACAGGCAAGGTCTTTCCCTTCCAGCATTAATAATTACCCAAATAATTTGTAACGGCGGTTTTTCTGCAACCGATCCGGGAAGGTCGAATTGTACTGGAAAAATGCAATACCTTGACATCGTCTGAAGCATGCCCCGGTATTAAATTTATGCAATCAAGGCGATAAAAAAGTGCCCCCCAAAATCCGAACAGACCGATAAACGGAGGATCTCCTACCTTTGATGGCCCTGTTGGGCAAGGACTTAGGCCGCCAATTGCGGGGGTTTGCTCTTCTTTCACTGCTTAGAGCAAACCCCGCACTGCGGCACCATTAACCGCCAGTGGAGAACCCGATGGCGACCAGAACCAGCAAGGTCAGGCTGATGGCGATCAGGGTCAGACCCAGGATCTTGGATCCCAGCGATTGGGTGCCGGTGAACATCACAATGTCCGGAGGCGGCAGCTTATCCGACCGGAAGTGGTGGTTGAAGAAGTGCACCGTGAAGAGGAACACCGCCGCCAGGAATACTCAGAGCAAGCCACTCGTCAGCCCGGTACCGATGACCACATCATCGTGGCCACGGCCAATTCGACAAAACGCAGGGGACCTTCTTCAATAACCGTTTGCCGATCCAGGCGCCGGCAAAGGCGAAGAACGTGGCGGCCAGCACGAGGCTGGCGAAGCGCGGCGACAGTTCGAGCAGAGCGAAGGCGGCTATTGGCGCGCTGATAGCCGCCTTGACCGGCGTGATCTCGTGCACGCGACCGCCCAGCGTGTAGCTGGCGAGCGCCGGCAGTTGGGCGAAAACGGCCGGCAGACCGAAGCGCGCCACCGTGCGCCAGTCAGTCTTCTTAGCCATCAGCCCAAACTTGAAGATGTTGTTGGCGAAATACACGACTGCCGTAGCTGCAATAGCCAGCGGCACCGGGAGGAACAACACGAACACCGGCATCAGAACCGTCCCAAGACCAAAACCAAAACCAGAGAAGAGTGTCAGACCGGAGGTCAGTAGCGCAACAACGCTAATCAAGACAAGTTCCATATGTGAGCCATTGCCAAATAATCGAAGTTCGATAACGAACTTCGATTATTTTTGAGTCAATCTTGATGCGATTAGCGTGTTAATTAAAGCGAGAGTATCCAGTTGGCCAGATTTTTCTGCTCTTTAATATCCTTGGTAAAGTCGACGGACAGGCTTTCAAAAAGCAACCATTTCGGAACAATATCTGGTCGTAATCAAATCACCATGTCCATTGGTAGCCAACATAAGAAGAAAACTTGTTCGTGTTATCGACATTTGTCAGCCCTTTGCCGGCGCTGAAGAGTAAGTGGTTATGCTCGTCGAAGTTGTAAGACCCGCCGAGGTTGAAGCCCGTACTAGAGCCTTGGCCCGCAACCTGTTCTGTGTTGTGAAATATCTCGCCACCCAGAGTTAGATGCTCGGAAAGCTCCTTCTGCACCTGCCAACCAAAGAACCAGTAATTTTTAGCATCCGGGGCGTGGTTGATCCAATAGCCTCCACCGCCGTAACTTTGCCATTCGCCCCATTTCTTTTGCAGCCAGATGGGCAGAAACATCTGTGCATCGCCGTTGCCCAGTCCCTTGTCCGCGTTCCCGGTGTGTGTCACAAGGATAGGGAAAGTACCAACCATCGGACGGCTGTCGGTCTCTTGCATGAAACGATATTTGACGCCGAACTCAACATCGCCAAGCCCTCGTTGGCGCGGCCCTTCCGCCGGGCTGCTAAATACGACTGGAGCGATGATGTGAAGCATGACATCGGGTGCCGATCCGTAGTTGAATTCGAAATGAGGCAGGGTTCCTGTCCGACCATCGACTGTCTTGATCTGCTGTGTTGCAATATAGAACTCATGATGTTGGTATTCCACGGGCTCCGGATCGTCGGTCCGATAAGGTGGGCCCGCCAACGCCGGAATCGATAGGCATGCCATGCAATACACGAGCGTGTTGACGGCCAGACTGGTCTTACGATCCATGACAAGACGAATTGCCTTACCCGATGCTATTTCCATTTTCTGCGTCATGACTATGTTCCTTTAAAAATATTTTCTCTGGTTCTACACTGATGGACTCAAGTTCGATTGCGCTAACAGATCTTTGGCAAGACACGGCCATGCGGAAAGTCAAAGTTCGCACAACTTCCCGCGAACTTAATGCAGGCTCAAGGTTAACTGTTACATCTCTGGACCCCGTCGAGCCAGACTTGCCCTTAATTTGACCAATATCAGCCGTTTTTCACCTATGCATTGCACGGCAACGAGACACCTAGAGCGAGAGTATCCAGTCGGCCAGATTTTTCTGCTCGTTAATGTCCTTGGTATCGATGAGCTTGTGCTTCTCTTCCTTGCCGTCTGATAACTTGACCATCGGCTCCGTGGTGAAGTTGGTAATCAGCTTGCTCTGGCCATCGGCCTTGCCCTTGTATTTAGCCGCAACTTTCTTGTAGGAAGGGCCCTTTTTGGTCTTGTCGATTGCATGGCACTTCATACAGTCGTTCCTCTTTGCCAGTGCTTTTGCCGCGTCCGCATCGAAGGCGGATGCCTGAGACGGCATGAGCATGGCCACAGAAAAAGTAAACAACGTGGCGGTGATAATTCGAAAGTTGATTTTGCGTTTCATTTTTAATCTCCTTATGAACTTTGTTTAGAACCTAATTTGAAAAAATCCCTGTTTCCTGTAGCCAGCACTTTCATGAGTTCAGCCGCATGACTGATTTTATTTAACCGGCTCCTCCCAGGAATCCCACAATCACCAGAACAAGCAAGGTCAGTCCAATGGCGATCAGGATCAGACCCAGGAGTTTGGATCCCAGCGTCATCGGCCGTGACGGTGCATCCACCAGATACTTGTCCAGTTCGCCCGCATCCACCAGCCGCTGATACTGGGCCGGATGCTCGCGGCGGAACTCTTCCAGCGACTGGGTGCCGGTAAACATCACGATGTCCGGAGGCGGCAGCTTGTCCGGCCGGAAGTGATTATTGAAGAAGTGCACCGTGAAGAGGAACACCGCCGCCAGGAAGGCTTCCTCGCCGTGCACGATAGTGGCGACGTTGAAGATCCAGCCCGGCAGGTAGGCCGCAGTCACGGTCGGGAAGGCCAACAACAGGCCGCTACCACCGATAATGGAGACGCCCCAGAACACCGCCCAGTAGTCGAACTTCTCGAAGTAGGTCCAGCGGTCGAAGCGCGGTTTCTCGCCCTTGCCGACAAACCACTTGAACATGCCCACCATGTCACTGAGATCCTTCCAGTTAGGCACTAGCGATTCGGGGCCGAACCAGCGGAACCTCCTGTCGCGCAACAGACGCTGCATCACATAGATGAAATGAATGAAGAAGATGCCGACAAACAATGCAGCCGCTACCCGATGGATCAGGGCGAGGCCACGGGCGCCGCCCAATGCCTGGGCAACGACCGGCGCCCAGGCGCTATGGGAGAACAGCGCCGCGGTACCAGTCAGCACCAGCGTCATGGTGATCAGGGCGAAAGCCAGGTGAGCGATGCGCCAGCCGACCGGGAAGCGCTGGAAGAATTTCTTCTCGTTCAACAGCATCCCTTCGGTGCGCACGTGCGGAACGTTCTTGTGTTCCTTGCGCTCCTGCCATTCACGGTAATACCACAAGCCGGAATGCAGCCAGAAGAAGGCGAATACGCCGATCAGCAAGGCAATCATAAATTTGGTGGAGATCCACACCTGCGGATACTTTGCGAAATCGTGGCTGTTGGCATGCGGGGCAAAGGTGGCGAAGCCTGCGGTGGCCAGCTGCTTTTTCTTGCCGTCATGACACTCCTGGCAGGTCTTCAGGCGATTGTTGGGGTGCACCTTGGACTTGGGGTCCTTTGCCGACAGAATGCCATGGCTGCCGTGGCAGTTGTAGCACTTTGCCGTGTCGACATAGCCCAGCTTCGTAACTTGGCCATGATAGGTATCACGGTAGGACTTGAGGTTTTCCTTGTGGCAACTGCCGCAAGCCTCGTTGTTCAGGAGCTTGAACGAATCCAGTGAAGTATTGGTAATTTCGTGGTTGGTGTGGCAACTGGTGCAGACGGGCGCCTTGGCATTGTTCTTGTCGAGAACTTCCTTTCCATGCACGGACTCTGAGTAGGTTTCGAGCTGCTCGTCGTGGCATTTCTCACCACACAGGGCGGGAACCTCCTTGCGCCACGCGGCATATTGCGGGCTCTTCTTGTCAGCCGGCACGTTGAAACCGTGCGTGTCGTGGCATTGGGTGCAAGTTGCGTTAACCTGGGACGGATCATCCTGATTCGGACGGGCATGGAAGGATTTTTTGTAGGCCGCGATGTTCTTGGCCACGATTTCCAGCCGAGGCTGGGAGCCGGTCGTGCCGGCCTGCTTGGCCTTGTCCCACAGGACTTGATGGCACTGCGCACAGTCGGGTGCCTTGGCACTGCTCTTCTGGTGCGGGCTGATGTTATCGGTGATGTCGGTGTGGCAGGCGACGCATTCCATCTTGGCGTGGACGCTCTTGCCGTATTTGTCCGGGTCGATGTCATGCAGCGGACGAGCTTCCCCGTCAGCTCCCGGTACTTCGAGTTTGCCCTTGATGCCGTCGTGGCAGGTCTGGCAGGTCGCGTTGTCTAGTTTTTGCGATGCATGCGCAGCTTTTTGGATATCGGCGGCCGTGACTGGAAAGGTCGTCAGGACTCCCGCCAAGCAGACAGCGGCTGCCAAAAACCACTTCGAAAATTGACTGGTACGCATGTTTTTTCCCGATGCTGAGATGCGGCTGGTCGATTGACCGGTGCCATCAAAGAACAGCCTGCCCGTGCCTGATCGCCAGACACCGGGCAGGCTGCTGGTGCCGGATTACGGCAGCTTGACGGCGTTGATGTCCACCTTGGTGCCCTTCTTGACACCGAGCCCCAAGGTTTTCTCGAAGGAAATCTGGTGACCGCGTGTAGTGATGTTGTCATCATGCACGGCGAAGCCGATATTGTAGACACCGCCGGCCTTCAACGTTTTGTCGTCATCGTTGGTCAGCCCCAACGGACGGATCATCACTACTGTCCACATGCCATCCTTCCAGTTGGCAATGGCGTTGTTGTCGGCAGCCGAGCCCTTGGCATCCTCGCGACTGACGATGTAATCGGGAATCATGTCGCCTTCCTTCCAACCCGCGTTCGGATCAAACGGCACCGCGTTCTGCTCGCGAATCAGGAAGTGGTCGCCTCCCTTGTGCAGATCCAGCGCCTGGACCGATTTGTAGCCGACCTTTTTTGCGTCCCACATGAACTTGGGCTGGTGGGTTTCCTTGTTTGAATTGCCGCTGAACATGTCCTTGCCGGCATCGCCGTAGCGATACTCGAGCACATAGCCGTCGTCGGCCATGCCGACCGCATGGCTACGGTGTGCGCGCCACTGGACCAGGTCGAGGAAGTAGCCTGCCGCCTTGAGCTTGGCGATTTCTTCCTGCGTCTTGCCGGTTTTCCAGTCGGACGGATCGGTACGGGTATCGGGCAGGTACTTGCGCACGTCGCCCTTCTTGATTGCAGTCAGCAACGGGTTGGCAGCGACGTCTTCCTTGGTGGCTACCTTGGGATTGTCGCGCTCTCCGTCATGGCAGGTCAGCCAGCAACCCTGCTTGGCAAAGCCGGCCACCTTGCCATCATCGATCATGATCGACATGCGGTCTTCGTAGATACCAGGCTGCTTGCCTTCGTGAACGGGTTGGTCCAGTTTGGGGTAGCCCCAGACTTTCCATTCCTTACCATCGAAGCGCAGGTATTGGTGCTCGCTGCCGGGATAGGGGTTGTCGGTTTTCCACTGGAAGCGCAGGTAGGCATTCTTGTTGTCGTACGCGGCCTGTACCTTGAGTTCCTTATAGCCCGACTTGCCTGGAACCGGCGTGGGTTCCAGTCGGCCACCTTTCACGATCTTGTTGCCCATGTCCTTTTCGGCATCTTCTTCATCATGACAGGACATGCAGGCATCGCCGCGCTTGACCTCTGCCGCAGCATTCTTGTGTTCGTCGCTACGCAACCATTCATAGGTTGATTGCCCTGGATAAAACAGCGGGACTTTGACTATGGGAATCTTGGTCCAGTTGATCTTGGCTGGGTCGGCGGCCAGGGCAGAACCTGTGGTCAGGACGGCAAAGGCCAGGATAAATGCACTTTTATTCATGACAATCCCCTTTAGTAAATATGGTGTAACTAAAAGGTTAGCAAGGGCTGTGCCATCATCAATCCACAGCTTTAGTGCGGTTTTCTGAACTTCGTTGCAGGCAGACCTCATGACAGCGAATAACCGCTTATTAATAATAGTAAAAACAATTGGTTATTAGTGTTTACCGGATTTCAATTCTAAAAAGAGCGCTTAAGGGTACGTAAGACTGAAATGCCTCAATGGTCTCTGGGGTTTTACAGTGAGATGACTTTTTTCAGGATAAAAAGCCGAAGAAAACTGTCATTAAAAAATGACAGTCGTCACTAATCTGTGACAAAACCCCAGCGTTTCATACGCACATAAAGATTCTGGCGTGGAATCCCGCTTAAACGGGCCGCTTCGGAGATATTTCCGCCGGCCCCGTCGAGCAGGCGACGCAAGTATTCGCGCTCGAACACGGCACGGGCATCCTGGTAAGCGAGCGCCTGCGCCGGGGCAGCGCTGTCCGGTTGACCTTCCTCTGACCGGTGGTCGGTAGTCGGATTGAGATGGATGGCATCGATGACCCCGCCGGGCTGAAGCGCGACGACGCGTTCGATACAATGCTGAAGCTCTCGAACGTTGCCCTGCCAGCGGCAGGCTTCCAGGGCGCGCACCGCCGCCGGTGTGAAGGGGCCACATTCCTTGCCGAACTTGGTGTTGTAATGATCGAGAAAGTGGGCGGCCAGGCGGATGATGTCGCCTTCCCGCTCGCGCAGGGGCGGCAGGCGTACCGCCACCACGTTGATGCGATAGTACAGGTCCTCACGGAAGCCTCCGGCCTTAACTTCGCCGGCGAGGGAACGATTGGTGGCACAGATCAGGCGAAAATCGGTGGTGCGCGTCTGAGTGCTGCCGATCCGGGCAAAGCTGTGATCCTGCAGCACGCGCAACAGACTGCTCTGCAGCTTGGGGCTCATGTCGGCGATCTCGTCGAGGAACAGGTTGCCGCCATGAGCCTTCTCGAAATAGCCTGGATTCGCCTGGCCGGCGCCGGTAAAAGCGCCTTTCTCATAGCCGAAGAGCAGACTTTCCAGCAACGACTCCGGCAAACCTCCGCAGTTGACTTCGAGGTAGGGCTTGGAGGAACGCGTGCTCCAGGTGTGGATAAGTTTGGCGATGAGATCCTTGCCGGTGCCGCTTTCACCTTCCAGCAGCACTGTGGTATCCAGGCCGGCAACTTGGCGGATCTGGTCCAGCAGCCGTTCCATGGCCGGCGACTGACCAACTACATCAGGCGCACCCTCGGCCGCAAGGCGGGAGCGCAAACTGTCGATTTCGCGGTAGGCACGGTCAAGCTCGAGCGCCTTGCCGATCACCGCCTCCAGCGCCTCCAAATCTTCGAACGGCTTGGTCAGGTAGTCAAACAAGCCTTCGCGCACCGCCGCCACTGCATCGCGCACGTCAGCGAACCCAGTGATCAGTATCGCTACCAGCTTCGGCCGTCGCGCACGGAACTCGCGCAGCAGTTCGAGCCCGTTATCCCTGGGCAGGCGCTGATCCATCAGCACGAGGTTGAAATCCACTGCGGCAAACAGTTTCCGCGCTGCCGCTCCGTCCTCGGCCAGATGCACTTCGGCGGTCTTACGCATCATTTGCTCGATGAGCGTTCGAGTATAACGGTCGTCGTCGACGACCAGGATTTTAGGCAGCATGTTCAATTTGATCCGATTTGTTCTCTATCTGGCAACCAGATTGCAAATTTCGTGCCACCATCGGGCTGGTTGCTGGCGGTCACAGTCCCGCCGTGCAACAGCGCCACGTGCTGCACCACTGGCAGCCCAAGGCCGGTGCCATCGCTGCGGGTGGTGAAAAAAGGTAAAAAGATCTTGTCCATGACGTCCGGGTCTATACCCTTGCCATGGTCGGTAACCGAGATCTCCCAGCCTGGTGCGCCGCTGTCCGGGCTCGCTGCGCGGTCGAGAGCGATGACGATTACACCCTCATCAACGCTTGCCTGGGCTGCGTTGAGCAGCAGGTTGAAGAGGGCGTGCCGGATCAGGATCGGATCGACGGTGAGTACGGCCGGTTGCTCAGGTAGTCGAATTTCTACCGGGCAGTGACGGCTCTCGGTCTGGCGAAACAGCAGAACGGTCTCTTCGATCACCTGTGTCATGGGGGTGGGCATGCTTTCGAAGCCGGAAACCTTGGAAAACCGGAGCATGGATTGAATAAAGGCGTGGCAGTCTTCGCCAGCACGGTGTATCTCCGTCAGCAGTTCGCGGGTTCGAGCCGGGTCATCGGCTTCACGGGCGGCTAGTTGAGCTAGGTTCACCACTCCGACCAGGGGATTATTAAGTTGATGGGCGATCTCGCCGACCATCGTGCCCAGGGCGGAGAGTTTTTCAATTTGCAGGATACGTTGATGTTCGGTACCGAGGCGCAGAAGCTGGTGCTCGAGATCGTGCTGGCGCTGGTAATCCCGCTCGACCCGGTCAAGGGCGAAATAGAAAAGGCCCAGCACACCGGCGCCGGAGAGCAGGCTCAGCAAACTCACCGCAGTAACCGACTTCTGAAAGGTCTTTTGCAGCGCCGTAATGTCGCGCATCACCACCAGGTCACCGATGCGGCGCCCTCCGGCATCGTCTAGCGGCAGCATGGCCAGATGCAACACGCGGTTGCCATCCTTGAATACCTCGGTACCCCCTGCGCGCAGGCTGGCGAGGATGCTGTCGTTGAGGGCAGAGGGAACTTGTCTGGTGGTCTGCGCCACCGTCACATGGGAACCAAAACGATCCCAATTTCCTTGCCGGTTGAGTAGCGCCAATCCTTGATGCCACTGCTGCGGCAACAGGAAATGCTTGTCTACCAGCACAAACAAGTCCACCGACAGACTGTCGCGGATTTCCTCCACGAGATACTCGATCTCTTCGCCAATCTCGAGATAGCCGAGAATGCCATTTCTACCCCGCCATGGCGTCACCAGTCTCAACGTGAGCGTCCCCAGCGGTCCTAGCTCGAGCCCGTGCATCGATTTTCCCTGATCCCGTGCTTTGGTCATCGTCGACCGGTTGATCAAATCGCCAAACTCGCCAGGACTATGCAAGCGCAACAGGTTTACCAAGTCGGGGCCATTGAAGTAGAGATGCGTGATGCGATGGTCGGCGCGCAAGGTCTCAAATAGTGGACCGGCTTCGCGTATCAGCGCCTCGCGGTCTAAACTGGCGAATGCAACCTCGATGGCGCGATTGTCCATCATGGTACGCAACACGGCCTGCATCAGATTCGTATCCTTGCCGAGCTTCTGGTCGACCAGCTTTTCCACGGCAGTCATGCGTTCAGCGAGATCGCGGTCGCGAACCTGGACCTCTACGAAGTACGCCGTCGCCGCAAAAGCTCCCAGGATGAAGGTGAGCACGATAGCGAACGGCCCGATAAAGGCAGCCTTCACGCGTCGAGGTTTTTTACCAAGAGATGCTGATTTCACGCTCGAAAGTGTGCGCTAGTCTTCGGCGGGTTGCAATTCCTGTGAATGCTAGCCGTTCAATATGGCGCTTACCCTAATAATCAATATTAAGTTTTGTTAATTCAGGGGCATAATAAATCAATTAGAATTGAAAACCTGCTAAAAACCAAACTGGGCTTGAAGTCTGCCTTCCCGAAATACCGGGTGCGTAGTTGGGCACTGTTCATGCAACCTTGCCGATTGACGAACTGAATATGGACTTGACCGCGGTATACAGCAAAACAGCCAAGGGTGTGCAGGCCATCACCCAGAAAGGCAAGCGCTTGCCCGCCAAGCTCGCGCGAGCACTCAGCCTGGTGAACGGCAGGGCAACGGTCGAAGAAATTCTGGAAAAAGCCGGTGAGCCGCCCACCTCCACGCTTCCTCAGATCCTGGCCGATCTGGCTAAAGACGGCTACCTCAAGGCGGTTGCAAGAGAACCCTTTACCCAGTTTTCAAGCATTCCCGATAACTCAGCCTCCATGGTCGTTTCAGAAACCATCGACGAAACCTTTTTCAAGGTGCTGGCCGAAACCGAAGCTCGCAAAAAACTCATGAAAGAAGCTGCGGAAAACCCGCAGGAAACTCGGCAAAAGGCCCATGAAAAATCAGCGGCCATGGAGGAAGAGGAGGCAATGCGCCGAAAAAATGAGGCGCGGGAAGTTGCCGAAGCAGAAGAGCGTTCACGGCGGGAAGGAGTGCAACGAAAAATAGCCGAAGCCATGGCGCTGGAAGAAGCTTCGCTTAAGGCTCGCAAGAAAGCCGAGCTCCAGGCACTCCGGGAAAAAGCGGAAAAAGACACGGCCGAAGCCGAGGAACGAGCCCGCCGGGAAGCTCAGGAGCAGGCGGCCAAAGAAGCGGAAATCAGAGCGGCTGCGGCGCGCAAGACGCGGGAAGAAGCCGAAGATCGCGCGCAACATGAAGCGGAGAAAAAAAGAATTGCCGAGGCCAAAGCTCGCGGAGAAGCCGAGCGCAAGGCACGCGAGGAAGAAGAGGCCAGGATACTCCAGAGGAAAATCGAGAAGGATAGGGCCGAAGCCGAAGAACAGGCCCGCAGGGAAAAAGTAGAAAAAGAAAAAGCTGAGGCCGAAGAACGATTACGCCAGGAGGCCCAGGAGAAGTCCGCCAAAGAAGCCCGCATCAGAGAGGCGGCAGAACGCAAGGCACAGGAAGAAGCTGCAGAAATTGCGCTGGCAAAAGAAGAAGCAGAGCGCAAAGAAACGCGTGAACGGGAAGAAGCCGAGGCCAGAGCCAAGGCGGAGGCTGAGGAAGAAGCAAGGGCCGAAGCCCGGAGACAACTCAGGCTGGAAGCCCGCGCCCGGGAAGAAGCCGAGGCCAAAGCGAAAGCAGAAGCCGAAGCTCGGGCCATCATGGAAGCAGAAGAAAAAGCTCGGGCCGAAGAGGAAGCCCGGATAAAAGCCGAAGCCGAGGCCAGGGCGCAGGAGGAGGCCGAGCACAAGGCTCGCGAGGAAGCTGAAGCCTGGGAAAAGCAAGAAGCCGAAGCGCGGGCCATCGTGGAAGCAGAAGAAAGAGCTCGGGCCGAAGAGGAGTCACGGATAAAAGCCGAGGCTGAGGCCAGTGAGCGGGAAGAAGCCGAACGCAAAGCTCGCGAGGATGAAGAAGACAGGAAAAAGCGAGAAGCCGAAGTACGAGCCATCGTGGAAGCAGAAGAAAGAGCTCGGGCCGAAGAGGAGTCACGGATAAAAGCCGAGGCTGAGGCCAGTGAGCGGGAAGAAGCCGAGCGCAAGGCTCGCGAGGATGAAGAAGCCAGGGCAATAGCCGAAGTCGAAGAACGGACACGCTGGGAAGCCGAGGAAAAAATTCGCGCACAGGAAGAGGCGCTGGCAAAAGCCCGTGCAGAGGCGGACCGGAAAGCGCGGGAAGAGGCCGAGCAGGAAAAGAGAGAACGGGCAGATATAGAAGCCAGGGCCAGAGCGCTGGCTGATGCACGCGCCGAGGAAGCTGAAAAAGCCCGGCAAAAGGCGCTGGCAAAGCCCAGGAAATTCAAACACCCCATCAAATGGGGCAAGGCCGCCGCAATTTCGCTGGCAGCGCTGATTTTATTGCCGATCGTGCTGCTGCAAGTCATGAGCCTGAATATCTTCATCCCCCCCATTGAAAAACTGGCCTCGAACAGGATGGGCGAGCCCGTCTCCATCAGCTCCATGCGCGCCTCCCTATGGCCAGCGCCCCATCTGCAGCTTGAAGGCATCACCATCGGAAAATTGCGCGACATCAAAATCCCCACGGTCCGGGTCATCCCCGAACTAGCCGCTTTTTTCGGCGAAACTAAAATGATCAAAGCCATCCAGGTAGAGTCAGTCACGATCGATCAGGATGCCTTGACTCGGGCGATCGCCTGGGTTGGGCCAAGCGACAGCGCCGAAAAAATCCAGGCCCGCCGAATCGTCATCAAAACGGCAACCATTGATGTGAAAGGCATACCGCTACCCCCATTTGAGGTGGAGGTCGCGCTGGCGGAGACGGGCAAATTCGAGCAGGCAAACATCAGAAGTACGGACAAGAAAATCGAAGTGGCTATCACCCCGAAAAGCGAGGGGTTCGAAGTCAATATTGCCGCCAACGACTGGCAGCCCCCGCTCTGGCCGAATCTGACCTTCACCGAACTGCACGCCAAAGCCATGGCAACCTCGGGGAGCATGCGGATCAGCGAGATCGAGGGCCGACTCTACGGCGGCAAAGCCAAAGGCAACGCAACCATCAAATGGGGTGACTTGTGGAGCGCGGAAGGGGATCTCTACATTGAAAACATTTTGCTGGCTGGAGTGATGCCAGCACTGACGAACGACATGGCGCTGAGTGGCAAGCTCGATGCAAAAACCGTTTATTCGATGCAGTCCAGAGACCTGGGCACCCTCTTCGACAACCCCAGAATCAAGACCAGCTTTAACGTCCGCGATGGCGCCATCGACAACATCGACCTGGCACGCGCGATCCAGCCAAGAGCCACAGAAACCACCGGCGGCAAAACCCTGTTTGCGACTCTCTCGGGAAGCATGACGCTGGATAGGCAGCGCTATCAATACCGGCAAATGAAGCTCGCGGCAGGCCTGCTCACGGCCAGTGGCGAAGCCGACATCATGCCGGACAAGAAACTGACAGGAAAAACCAGCATAGAAATGAAATTGCCATCATCCACAATTCGCGCACGCCTGACCCTGTCTGGGGACTTGAAACAACCGGTATTACGTCAGTCAAGATAAGCCCTTCGAACCTCATGGAGTTCCACACAATATTGAAATGCTGGGCTTGAGCCTTTATTTCCAAGATTGAACAGCCAGCCTGCGAGAGAGGAAGATCGATGCCCCATCTAACGCCGGAATCCCTTCTAGCCCTGCTAGCCGAAGTCGAGACGGAAGACCCTATCGAGTTTGCCGACCTTCCCTACGATGAAGCGGATCTGAGAAACCTGGCCTGCCTGCATGTGGCTGAATTTCTGCAATCCGGGGAATACGCTGACATTAGCGTCGAAGATCGGGAGAAAGTGATGGCGGCCACGATGGCAAAATTGATCCTGGAAAATCTGGTGCTGAATGCCCGATTGCTGATATCCAAGAAGTAGAAGCAATCCGGCTACACAACGGTTCCAATACAGCCTATGAAAAACCACATAATTACCAGTGCGATGCGATACAATTCGGGGCGATTAATAACCCGCCTGATTAAACCATGATCACCCCTCCCGCAGCCTCCAACACCCGTGCTTCGTGCTGCGACGTACTGGTAATCGGTGGCGGACCCGCAGGCTCGACAGCTGCCGCGTTGCTGGCCGAGCGTGGCTACCGCGTGACTCTGCTGGAAAAAGCGCACCATCCGCGCTTTCACATCGGCGAATCGCTACTCCCCGCCAATCTGCCACTGCTCGAAAAGCTGGGCGTCGCTGAAGCCGTCAAGGCCATCGGCATGGAAAAGTGGGGCGCAGAATTCGTCTCGCCCTGGCATGATCACATACAGTCGTTCGAATTTGCCGATGCCATGGACAAATCCATGCCCATGGCCTACCAGGTGCGCCGCTCCGAGTTTGACGAAATCCTGATCCGCAACGCCAGCCGTAAAAATGCCCGTGTCGTGGAAGGCTGCCAGGTACAGGACGTTGATTTTTTACCTGACAATGCCGGCGCACTGGTTCAGGCCCGCCACGAGGACGGCAGCATCGAAACGGTACAGACACGTTTTGTACTGGATGCTTCAGGCCGCGACACCTTCCTCGGCAATCGCTTCAAAGCCAAGCAGCGCAACAAAAAACACAACAGCACAGCTGTCTACGCCCACTTTTCGGGGGTTGAACGCAACTCGGGCAAGGCCGCAGGCAATATCACCATATTCTGGTTCGAGCATGGCTGGTTCTGGTTGATTCCGCTGGCCGACGGCACGACCAGCGTCGGTGCCGTGACCTGGCCGTATTACCTGAAAACACGTAACAAAAAATCGCTAGCACAATTTTTTCAGGAAACCATCGCGATGTGCGCGCCATTGAGCGCGCGGTTGCAACACGCACAACTGACCTCGCCGGTTGAGGCCACCGGCAATTTTTCCTACATGTGCGACCATAGCCACGGCAACAATTATCTGCTGCTGGGCGATGCCTACGGTTTCATTGACCCGGTATTTTCTTCCGGCGTGATGCTGGCTATGAACAGCGCATTTGTCGGAGCCGATACCGTGGATATCTGCCTGAGCCATCCGCAACGGGCAGCTGCGGCACTAAAAAAATTCGACGCCGCGATGCGGATTGGTCCGAAGGAATTTTCCTGGTTTATCTACCGGGTGACCAACCCCACCATGCGCAATATGTTCATGGAGCCGCGCAACATTTTTCGCGTTAAAGAAGCCCTATTATCGGTGCTGGCTGGCGATGTGTTCGGGAAAACTCCGATTCATGGCCCTTTGAGGATTTTCAAAGGGCTGTATTACATGGCATCATTACTCAATTTCAAGCGCACATTGAAAGCATGGCAGATGCGTAAACACAACATCCGGATTGTGGATGAAACCGGCTCAGCGATGAACTGATGCACGACTCGGTATCTCCTTCGTATTGCGCAAACATGTCCATTGCGGCATTCCTGGAACAACCGGCAGAACAGAAAAACAGCATGCTGGGCGCCCTGTGTTTTTCTGCCGATGCTGTCGAGAGCCAGTGGCAAGCCGGCATGGAAGTTCCCTGCATGCGCGTTCCCATGCAGAGACTGGATGGCGGCGATTCCCTCTGCGAGATATGGCATGGCAGCGGACATCTGACGCAGGGTCAGAGTGGCGCCATTCGTTATCGCCATGACGATGATGTGTTGTTTGGCGTGGTCGCACTATCTGAAACAATGTTTGAGGCGGGCGCTGACAAAACACCACTGCAGCAGGCCACCGAGTCGGCTTATCGCCAGATTTTTGCGCTGCTCGATGAACTGCACTACCCGTACCTGTTCCGCTTCTGGAATTACATCGCCGACATTAACACCCACACTTTTGGGCTGGAGCGCTACCTCCAGTTCAACCTCGGACGTCAGGACGCTTTCCTTGCTCATAGCCGTGATGTGGTGGGGAATGTCCCCGCCGCATGCGCCCTGGGTTCAGCTCACGGGCCACTGACCATTGCCTTTTTAGCCGGCCGCGTGGCGCCGCTGAACATTGAAAATCCGCGTCAGATCAGTGCCTACCAATATCCACAACAATATGGCCCGCGTAGCCCGACGTTTTCGCGCGCCAGCCTGGTACGTCTGGGGCACGATGAAGTGTTGTTTATATCCGGCACCGCCAGCATTGTCGGCCACGCAACCCTGCACCCCGCCGATGTCGTGGCACAAACCCGGGAAACCATGAACAACATCAAGGCGGTGCTGGCCGAGGCAAATCGTCTGGCGAGCCAACCCGGGTTCGACCTGGCCAGCCTGTATTACAAGGTATACGTCCGCCACCCGGCTGATCTGGCGCAGATACGCGCTGAGCTGGCACACTGCGTGGGCGACGCGCCCAAAGCGGTCTATCTGCAGGCCGATGTATGTCGCCAGGATCTGCTGCTGGAAATCGAGGCCACTGCTGTGCATTCGTTAGCCGGTCAGCGAGTCTGATCATGCGTGCCGCATTGCGTGTGTTGCTGAATGGCTACGATTACCTGGTGCTGTATCTGGGCCTGGCTTGGTTGGGAATCCTGTGCATAACATGGACGCCGATTGCGCTGATTCTTTATCCGCTGCTGTCCGAGCACCGGGGACGAGCATTGGGACGTTACGTCACCATGATGGCGTTTCGACTTTACCTGGCCAGTCTTAGCCTGTCGCGCCGATGCAGCTTTGACATCACGGCACTGGACGCTCTGCGCGATGAACCGGCGCTGATTATTGCACCCAACCATCCGTGCCTGCTGGATGCGGTGATGGTGATCTCACGCTTGCCGAATGTCGCCTGCGTGCTTAAAGACGATCTGATGAATAATATTTTTCTCGGTGCCGGCGCACGACTGGCACGCTATATTCGCAATATCCCGGTGCGGCGCATGGTACAGCAGGCAACCCAGGATTTTGACTGCGGCAGCCATCTGCTGCTGTTCCCGGAGGGTACCCGCACCATCACGTCCCCGGTCAATCCATTCAAGGGCAGTATCGGTCTGATCGCGCTGCATGCACAGGTGCCGGTGCAGACTATCCTGATAGAAACCGATTCGAAATATCTGAGCAAGGGCTGGCCGCTGTTCCGCAAGCCGCCGATGCCGATCCATTACCGGCTGCGCCTGGGAAAGCGCTTTGATCCGCCGCAGCATACCCAGCGCTTCATGGCCGAACTGCAAGATTACTTTGCGCATGAGCTGGTGCAAGGTTCGGCGTTTTACCCGACCCACTCCCTGCCTACGCAGCCTGACCGTACCCTGCCATGACCGCTGCCTCGACGACGCATCTCGTTCTTATCCCCAGTTACAACCCCGGCGCCAAGGTCTATGAAACCGTGCGCTCGGCTCGCCAATACTGGACTCCGGTGTGGGTGGTGGTGGATGGCAGCAACGATGGCAGCGGCGATGGTTTGCTGGCGATGGCGGCGCAGGATACCGGCCTGCGCGTGATGATCTTGCCGCACAACCAGGGCAAGGGTGCGGCGGTGCTGCACGGCCTGGATCAGGCGGCAGCGGCAGGTTTCAGTCACGTTCTGACCATGGATTCGGACGGCCAGCATCCCCCCGAACTAATCCCCGCCTTCATGGCGGAATCCGCGCGCCAACCGGCGGCAATGATACTGGGCAAGCCGGTATTCGATGCCAGTGCGCCGGGCTTGCGCGTCAAGGGGCGACAAGTATCCAACTGGTGGGCCAACCTGGAAACCTTATGGGCAGGCATCGGCGACTCGCTGTTCGGATTTCGCGTCTATCCGGTTGAAGCGTTACGGCAGGTAATGCACCGTCAGCCGTGGATGCGTCACTTCGACTTCGATCCCGAGGCCGTAGTGCGCTTGTGCTGGTGTGGGGTCAGGCCGGTCAATCTGCCCGCCCCGGTGCGCTACTACCGTGCCGACGAGGGCGGCGTGTCGCATTTCCGCTACCTGCGAGACAACGTGTTGTTGACCTGGATGCACACGCGTTTGTTTTTCGGCTTTGTGTTGCGCTTACCCGTTTTGCTGGTAAGGCGTGCGCGGGAATGGTTTTGAGCCTGGTGGAACAGGAATGCCGATACGCGGCAGCCAGCGCCGCAGCAGCGGGCTGGTGATGACGGTGCTGAAAATCGCCATGATGACCAGAATGGTAAACATCTGCTGTGAGATCACCCCAAGGTCGTAGCCGACATTAATCACGATCAGTTCCATCAGCGCTCGCGTGTTCATCATGATGCCGAGTATCTTGCTTTCAATGCGACTCATGCCCGTTGCCCGCGCAGCAAGATAGGCCCCGCCAAACTTGCCTAACGTAGCGAGAAACACGATCAGCACACACCAGCCCCAGGCTGCGGAACTGTCCAGGCTGCCGATATTGGTACGCAACCCGGTATAAGTAAAAAAGATCGGCAAGAAAAACACCATCACGAACGGGCTGATGCGTGCGCGCCAAGTAGCCACGAAAGCATGTTCGTCATGCAACAGCACACCCATCATGAATCCGCCGAAAATGGCAAAAATTCCAAGCTGGTAAGTGATCATGGCAGACATGAAAATCGCCGCCAGCACGATCCCCAGCAGGTTATTGGTCAGCGCGCCGCTTCTGGCATCAAAGCGATGCAGGATGCGTTTCATCAACGGGCGTACAGCGAACCAGCTCACCACAAAGAACACCAGCACCAAAGCCACTTTCAGGGCAAAGCTGGCCGCATCAAAATTGGACAGCGTGAGGGTGGTGATCAAAGCCAGCAACAGCCAGCCGATAACATCATTGATCGCCGCCGCGCTGATGGCGATCACACCGATCGAAGTGCGTGTCATGTCGAATTCCATCATGATGCGGCCCAATATTGGCAGCGCCGTAATCGAAAACGCAGTGGCGATAAACAGCGCCGATGCTCCCGGATGTGCGCCGGGCGAGAGTATTGGCGCGCTGACCTGACCGATGCCGTAACCCAGCGCAAAGGGCGCAATCAGGCTGGCCGCCGCAACCCATAACATGGTCTTGCGGTGGCGGTTTTCGCTGAGGTGGGAAAAATCAAATTCCAGGCCGATCTGGAACATCAGCAGCACCAGGCCAATCTGCGACAGCATCTGCATCGGCTCGGGTGCACCGGAGTGGAACACGTACTGAAACAGATCGGGAAATAGCAGCCCGAATAGCGATGGTCCCAGCAATATCCCCATCACGATTTCACCGACCACCGCGGATTGGCGGATGCGCAACGCAATCGTGCCACCGATACGAGCCGCCAGTACAATCACGGCGAGTTGCAGCAAGGTGAAAAACAGCAGCGCTTCGGTTTTATGCGCGGCGACGTGAACGGCTGCGGTCATGGATTTAAATCATGCCGCCGTTGATGGAGATAATTTGTCCGGTTATATAGGCCGCCTGGGCTGAGGCGAGAAAGCCGATTAGGTCAGCGACCTCGGTCGGGCTGCCCGCGCGTTTCATCGGCACCATGCGCGCGATATCCTCGGCGCTGAACGCAGACTCACTCATCGAAGTATCGATAATACCGGGCGCTACCGCGTTGACAGTGATGCCGCGGCTGGCGACTTCCCGTGCCAGTGATTTGGTTGCCGAATTCAGTGCGCCTTTGGCGGCGGAATAGTTCACCTGACCCGCATTGCCGGTCAGCGCGGCAATCGAAGATACATTGATAATGCGCCCCCAGCGGCTGCGTATCATCGGCATCATCAGCGGCTGGGTGACGTTGAAAAAGCCGTTAACGGAGACGTCCATGACCCGATGCCACTGCTCGGCGCGCATGCCTGGGAACACCGCATCGTCATGGATGCCAGCATTGTTGACCAAAATCTGGATCGGCTGGTGTTCGACGAGTGGTGTCAGCACATCGGCTACCACTGCGCTGTCAGTCACATCAAATGCCAGCACCTGCGCACTGCCGCCACCGGCACAAATCTCATCGGCCAGTGCTTGTGCGGCCTGATGTCCGCGATGCGCATGAATGTAGACATGGCAGCCATCAGCAGCCAGACGTCGGCAGATGGCCGCGCCGATCCCGCCGCTACCACCGGTAACCAGCGCGTTTTTCATGGTGTGTTTCCTGAAGTGGGTGAGAGAGCCTCGGCATCGACCACGATTGCGGCGCGGCCTTCGAGCAGCAAGCGACCCGCTGCACTGACGCTGAACTGGTAAAGAATATTGTTTTCGCTGCGCGTAATGCAACTGGCTTCGACCAGCAGATCGGCGGCGATGTCGTCCAACCGGGGCACGTGTAGCTTGGTGCCGCGCACGCTAACCAGATAGCCGACCCGTGCGCTGGCACTGTCCGGTGGCGCCAGCAAGGCGCCATGTACGGCCATGGCCTGTGCTGCGTATTCGATACCGCAGGCGGAGCCAAGTCGGCCATTAGCGCGCAACGGGTTGTCGGCGGCGCGGTGGCTGATCGCGCGACACTGAATATGCTGCGGGTCCCAGTCCTCCACCCTGTCCAGCAAACACATACTGCCCTGATGCGGGATATGACGGGCAATCCAGGCGTGGTCAAATCCGGTTTGATTCAGCACGGCATGATTGCCACGGCGAGATGCGTGCTGTCGAGGTAATCCAGTACCACGTGTTGCTCTTGCCGCAGTGCAATAGCGCGCAACAACGGCAATCCGCGCGCAGCGGGGATGGCGATGCGCAAGGACTCAAGCGCGGCATCGTCGAGCCGGTCTGCACTGGCGTCAGTCAGGCTGACGGTAATTTTCGCCAGCGACTGTGCGCTGCGTTGCGGCGCCAGTACCAGTGCAATGCCGAACGCATCGGGAATAGGGCGGGCGCTGTAGAGCGGCTCCGGGTAAGCGGTGTCGCAGGCCAGCAAAACGCTGCAGGTGTTATCCACCACCACCTGGGTGAGCGCTTCCAGCAGACCCGCGCCGAAGCTCGCGTCGAAGGCGCTCAACACCGACGAGGTGGTCATCGCGCCGGTGGCGATACTCCAGTAGCCAGCGGCCGTGTTATGCACGGAATTATGAAAGCGGGTCGGGGAGATTTGCCGGTCATCCGAGGCAAGCATTTCACAGATGGCATGGCAATTTTCCCCGTCGCCGCCCGACGAAGAAAACACGCTGGGCAAGCTGGCCGCATCGAGGCCAGCGGCGGCGATGGCTTCCAGTCCCGTCGCCAGGGTGAGTTTGACGATCACGCCGCTGCGCCGGCGTTCTGCCGCGGGCAGCAACGCGGGGGGCGGCAGGATGGTCTTGTGCGGTTGATAGGGCTGCTGTCCGCCGAGAACCGCCTGACCGCTAGTCCAGTCGGTCAAACCGGGTCCGAGCAGGCCGATGCCTTCGACGTATGCAGTGAGAGTCGCGGTGAGTGTCATGGGTTAGCCCGGCCAAAAATCAGGCTGCAATTGGTGCCGCCGAATCCAAACGAGTTGCTGAGCACGCGCGCCACCGGCTGCTCTCGATTATCCAGTACATAATCGAGATCCAGCGCGGGGTCGAGTTGCCGGGTATTCAGCCCGGCGGGCAGCAAGCCGTGTTGCAGCGCCAACGCACAAATTACCGCCTCTACGCCACCGGCAGCACCCAGAGTATGTCCGGTCGCCCCTTTGGTGGAACTGCATGGCGTGGTCGAGCCGAACACGGCGGCCACGGCTTTCCCCTCCGCCGCATCATTGCTTGGGGTCGCGGTGCCGTGCAGGTTGATGTAGTCGATTTCAGCCGGCGCCAAACCCGCCATTTTGAGCGCATCCTGCATCGCCATGCGCGCACCCAGTCCCTCCGGGTGCGGCGATGACATATGATAGGCATCGCTGGATTCGCCAACCCCGAGCAGCAGCACCGCATCCGCGTTCAGGTGTTCCGGGGTGCGTTCCAGCAGCGCGAAAGCCGCCGCCTCGCCTATCGAGATGCCGTTGCGCTGCGCGTCGAAGGGGCGGCACGCCTGTTCGGAAATCAGGCCGAGCGAATTGAAGCCATACAGCGTCGTCAGGCACAGCGAATCGACGCCCCCCACCACCGCCGCATCGATCAGTCCTGCCGCCATCATCCGTCGTGCCGAGCTGAACACCTTGGCGCTGGAGGAACATGCCGATGACACCACCACCGCCGGGCCGGTCAGGCCAAAATAATGGCGCGTAAAATCCGCGACGGAAAAAGTGTTGTGCGTAGTGCGGTAAATAAAATCGGCGGGGAGTGCGCCAGTCACCGGATCGCGCCGCCGGTAGGCCAGCTCGGTTTGCAGTATGCCCGCAGTACTGGTGCCGATGAACACGCCGATGCGCTGCGCGCCATATTTTGCGATGGCCGCACGCACCGCCTCGGCAAAGCCGTCCTGCATCAATCCCAGCAACGCGAGCCGGTTGTTGCGGCAATCAAAGTCAGCCAGGTGCGCGGGAAGCTGCACCGCATCCACCCCCTCCACCTCGCCGATGAACGTCGCCAGATCCACCGTATCGAATGCGCACGGTGCCAGCCCGGCGCGACGCTGGCGCAGCGCGGCCAAGGTCTGGGCTAGGCCGCGACCGATGCTGCTGGTGGCGGTGAAATGGGAGAGATGGAGCGGGTTCAAAGGAAAATCAGCCTATCGTAAGTAAATGCGGATTTTAGCAAATTTCAGTATTTGGTCTGCATTAAATCGATGCATGGCGGACGTCTCCTATTGCACTCGCATCCAACCGATTTCTCCATGACAGATAAGCCCCCACCCCTCCCAGCACGAGACCGGCCATCACATCTATCGCCACATGCTGACGTGTGGCGATGGTGGAATAGACAATGCCGATACACCATGTTGAATTAACAATGAGTATCCACAGCGGCGCATAAAAACGGCGCAGCAAGTGATGTAGCCAGAACCCTGAAAAAACGGCTGTGGCGACGTGCAACGAAGGGCAGGCATTGCCCGAGGCATCCATGTTTTTAAGAAAATTCACGTCAGGATACTGAGCCCAGTCGATGTGGGCTGCGGGCACTGCCGTGGGCCAGAAGTAGAAGACGATCAGCCCGACAAGGCACGTCCCTGCCATGGCTAACCCGTAGCCATACAACTCGCGCCGCGTGGCCAGTAATGCCGGGGGCAGGGAAACATAGACCCACAGTGACAAATACATGGGCAAAGCCAGGGGCTGAAAGCCGATCACACGATCCAGCAAGGTAAAGGGCATCACTGTGGTCGGGTAGGCCGGGGTTTTCAGCAAGTAAAAGTAGGCACCGAAAAACAGGCTGATGAAAAGCGTCGTTCCGATGCTTTTCAGAGTTATCTGCTTTGGTATTACCGCTGCAATCTGGCGATACCAGGGTGTCTTCAGGCTCGTCATGTAAGGGCTAGCCGCAAGGTAACAAAACGCAGGTTGGCTGCTGTAGCGGCAGCCAGAACCGCGGGTAGGACTTCGAGAATTACCGGAGTGCCTTGGGGAGTTCGTGCCGCGTTACCGTCGTGCAACAGCAAAATTGCACCCGCCCGCAGATTGTGTAACAGCTTGTTTTTTACACGTTCGGCATCGCCAACCCGAGTGTCAAAACCGCGCGCCGACCAGCTGGCAAGCTGGAGTCCCAGCCGTGCAAGCACCGGGTCTAAAAAAGGATTGCGCAAGCCGGCTGGCGCACGAAAAAAACCAGGCCGCTGGCCGGTAATCGTGGTGAGCGTGTCTTGGGCGGCCTGCAATTCACGCGTGATGCCGGCACGGCCCTGTAGTGAAAAATGATGGCGGTGATGCTGGCTGTGGTTTTCCACGGCGTGGCCGCGACGCACGATTTCACGGCACAAGTCCGGGTAGCACGCGGCTTTTTCACCGATGCAGAAAAAGGTCGCCTGAACCGCGTAACGATCCAGCATGTCCAGCACCTGCGGGGTGACGACGGGATCGGGGCCATCGTCGATGGTCAGGGCGATTTCATTTCTGGCCGTGGCAGCGGCAGGCAGCCGTGTCCAGTTTGGCCCCAGCCAGTGGCTGCGCGGCCACAACCCGAGCAGCGTGAGCAGCGCGTGATTGGCCAGCACGGCGCCCAGCGCCCAGCGCCATTGCCCGGGTTCGGCGATGACGAGAACCAGGGCCAGCACATGCAGCGCGAGGGTTGCACGGATAAACAGCGTGGGTTGCCAGCGGGCGCTACGCATGGACTTTGCCATGAGGTTGTTTGGCGAAAATCGCGGAATAAATCAACGCCAGGATCACGCCGGGCGCCACGGTGACCCCCATGGCCTGCAATATTGATACGTTGGAAAATGCCAGCAGGCCGAAGCCTGCGACGGTGGTGAGGTTGGCAAACAGCATCGAGGCCAGGGTGCGCGGCGAGACCAGGCAATCCGCGCGATCAAAAAACAGGGCGTAATTGGATCCCACCGCGACCACCAGCAGCAAACCGACCAGATGCAGAATGATCAATTGCTGGCCGAACACGGCCAATCCCGCCGTGACGGTGACAACCGCGGCCGCCAGCGGCGCGATGAGGCGCACCACGTGCAGGGGCGAACGAAAAATCCAGAGCAGTAATCCGATAATGGCAAACAGCCCGCCTAGCGACAACAGGATGGCTTCATGCAAGTAGCCGGAATACAGACGGTCGGCCTCGGCTTTCATATCCACGAACAGCACATTGGGTAACCCCGTGGCGCTCAACACAGCGCGAATTCGGCTGGCGTTGATGTCAGCCCCATCCGGGGCGGTCAGCGGCAAGATGGCGCTCCAGTGAGTTTTTTGCTGGATGAGCAGCGCATCCACCGCCATCGCCATTGAGGTCTGTTCAAGATCGGTCGCTTGTAGCAAGGGCTGGTTGCGCGCGGCGGCGACGTCGGCAAGGAAGGGGGCAAACAGCGGCGCGCGCACCGGCAGCCCCTGAACTGCTTGTGCGAGGCGCGTTTCCAGCTCGGCTGGGGTGGGCAAACTGGCCTGGCGGGCGCGCTGCGTCGCCGTGCTGGGGAGATAACGGCTCGGGCTTTCAAATCCGCCGAGTTCGCCCTGATCAACCTGGGTTTGCAGTAGCGCGGAAACCTGTTCGGCAGACTGCAATACGGCTTCCCGGCTCGCGCCGGAGGCCATCACCAGATAACGCACGTCGGACGCGCCCATATCGGCGCGCAGGCTGGCATCCAGCGCCACATCGGCTTGCGATACCGGACTCAGCGAGGATATCTTGTCGTCCCACAAACCGGCGCGGTGCTGGACGAGAATGGCGCAGGCCACCAGCAGCAGGAACGCGGCCAGCCAGCGCAGTGCGGCGGCGCGCAGCACCAGACGGGACAGGGCCAGACCGATAGCCGAGACATCATGAACGTAAAACTTCGTCGGCAGCAGATGGGGCAAAACGAAGCGGGTCACCGTTGCGGCAGCGATCAGACCGGCAATCGAATACAGGCCGAGTTGCGCCAGGCCGGGGAAACCGGACAACAACAGCGAGGCAAAGCCGAATATCGAGGTCAGCACGCCGAGACGGATGGTGGGCCAGAAGCGCTTGATCCAGTTTTGCTGGTCTGAACCGCGCTCGCCTGATCCACCCTGGTCCGATTGCACAAACAAATAGATTGAATAATCCACCGCCTCGCCGATCAGTGCGGTACCGAATCCCAGCGTGATGCCATGCACCGTCCCGAAACCCAGGCTGACTGCCGCGACGCCGGCCAGCGCTCCGCTGATAACCGGCAGAAACCCCAATGCCAGTGCGGTAAAGGAACGATAAACCAGCAATAACAGTGTCGCGATCAGCGCCACGCTGATAAGGGACAGGCGGCTGACCTGGCTTTTGATCGCATCGCGCGATGTGACCGAAAATACGCCTGGGCCGGTCATCACCAGTTTAGCGGCTGGGGTTGCGCCGGCCGCCGTGTCGAATGCCAGCTGGATGGCGGCCATGGCGCGTTGCTGGGCATCGATATCCGAGCCGGATGCGCGTGTTTGCATCAGCATCAGGGCACGCGCGCCATCGCGCGATGCCCATGCGCCATCATCCATGCGCGGCCGATTACCGCTGTTGAGCTGGCCGAGCAACTGCACCATTTCACCGCTCGGATCGCGTGGCAGCAGCGACTTGACCAACAGCCCGGCAGGCGAGGCGAGCAGGTCGATGCTGTCGCTCAGGGCGGCGTGCAACCCGTCCACGCTGAAGCGTGCGGGCGTCACCGCGGGGCTGAGCAAATAGCGATTGTTGAACAAAAAAGCTCGGTCGCGCTCGGCGCTGACAGGCTCGCCGTTATTGACGCTGACAAAATCAGGATCGGCACGCAGCCGCTGGGCGATTTGTTTGGAAAGCCTGGCGCGGGTGGGCGCATCGGCGCCTGCTATGCCGACCAGAATCAGGCGCGAAGCCAGGCCGTCACGGATCTGCTCGAGCAGCAACTGTTGCTCGGGGGTGGGGCTGCGCGGAAAGAATGCCGACAAATCCGTCGTGAACTGGCTGCGGCTGATGACGATGCCGCAGGCGAGGATAAACGCCAGCCACAAGGCGATCGCAGTTCGTCCACGCCGCGCTGGGGTGGGAACTGGGGCTGGACTCACTGTGCGGCCAACTTTTCGATCAGCATCAGCGAGCTGTCGCCATCGGCCTGGGTGATTTCGATGCTGCGCACTGCGTCGCGTACCCCGGCGATACGGATGCGCTTGACCACTGCCTGCATTTTTTCATCCACCGGCAGGAGTTGCAGAGTCCAGCGCTCGACAGTGCCCTCCAGGCTCAACCGGTAATTGCGTTCCAGCGCCTTGCGATCCCCGGCAAGGGTACCGCGGATACTGTCGATGAAAGCGGCAAGTTCCGGGTAATCCTGCAATTGCAGATGGTGTTTCTGGCGTCCGCGTTCGATGATCAGGGTGCCGGCATCCACCGTCATGGATTCAGGCTTGGGTTTGAGCGTACGTTTTTCCAGATGGTCGGGGGCCACGTAAAACAGTTCCCCGGAGGATTCCACCGGCTTGTCGAGCATGGCGATGGATTTTTTCTCGACAAAGCTGGCATGGCCGGAACGGTTTTGCGCCAGACCCCGCATGAGCTGGTCGATATCCCAGTCGGCGGCGTGACTGATGGCAGGCAACAGCGCCAGTGCAACGAGCAGGCGCGGCAATAAAACAAGTAGGCGGAAAGATAGCATCATGATGAGGGAGGCGTTGCAGCAGGTGCGGACTGCCAGAAATCGAAAAAGTTAAACCAATTATAAGGCGCCTTGCGGCAGTAATGGTCCAGCAGTGCAGCATAACGGGCAATGGCCGCTTCTACGGCGGCACCGCGCTGCCCGCGAGCAACGTCGGAAAAATCCGCCAGGGGTTCGAAATGGATGGCGTAACGGTTGCCGCCCAGATACAACCCGGTCATGAATACCACCGGACGCCGCAGCAATGCGGCCATGCGAAACGGGCCGACGGGCAGACGGGCCTCTACGCCAAGAAATTGCACCGGGTTCAGCGTGTCGTCGCCGGGGGTGCGATCCGCCAGCATGCCGACCACACAACCATCATCCAGGCGCTCGCGTACCTTGAGCATGGAATCGATGTGCCCCAGGCCGATGATATCCTTCACCGCCTCCGGATTGATCGCTGCCAGCATGGCATTAATTTTTTGGGCGTTATCTTCGTGCATCAGCATGGCGACGCGCAAATCCGAGTGTTTCCAGCCTATCGCGCGGATTACTTCAAAGCTGCCCAGGTGCGCCCCTATCAGGAACAGGCCTTTGCCGTCGGCAAGCAGGCGCCGTAACGTGTCTTCGCCGTGTACTTCAAATTCGAACAGGTCGAAGCGGCGATTGACCAGATAGACGCGGTCATGGATGGTGGCGGCAAAGGTAAAAAAATGCTGGTACAGATCGCGCCAGCGGGCAGGCCGGCCTAACGCACGTCCGAGATAATGGCTGGAAGCGCGCCGACTGGCCGGGGCAAACAGCAAAAAATAAGCGGCGATCAGGTGCACTACGCTGCGCGCCACGCGCCGCCCCAGGCGCAGTGAAATCCAGGTCATAACGCGCAACATCAGCATGTTGCTGCGCTCCGGGGTTTGCGCCCATGAGGCGTGGCTGGCTGTCGGATCAGGTGTCATACCGACGCTCCCGGCACGATACTGCCACTGGCGATTTTGCGCGCACCCGCCAGGATGTCGAACCGTATCGTTCCGCTGGCCGAGACGGCATGCTGGATCAGTAGTTCATCGCCGGGACTCGCGGGGCTGAGAAACTTGACTGAGCTGATCTCGCACAGATCCAAAGCAATCCCGCTGGTATCGGCGATTATTTGAAGCGCCACGTCCAGCAGCACGACACCGGGGAGGATGGGGGTGCCGGGAAAATGCCCGGCAAAGGCAGGATGATCCAGCGGAACCGTCCAGTGCGCGGCGTTATTCATGCGGATTTCCGTGCGCTGTAAGCCTGCAGCAAGGCCTGCAATGCGGCTCGCGGCAGTTTTCCGGTGCTGTTGCGAGGCAAGGCATCCACAAACACCAAGGGACGCGGCAGAAAAACCGGGTCAACACGCTCGCGCAGCGCCTCCAGCAGGGTCGAGGCCGCCATTCCTGGTGCCACCACGCAGGCAGCCAGCCGGGTGACATGGTCGGGGCTGGTTTCATCAGGCATGTAAAAAGCACCATCCACCACGCCTGGCAGGCTATTGAGCTGGTGATCGAGGCTCGCCAGGGAATGTCGTTTCCCCGCGATATTAACCAGATCGGCCATGCGTCCGTGGAGTAAAAAACGCTCTTCGCCAATCGGTTCGATGATGTCGCTCATGGCAATCGGGGTCTCGACGTGGCCGCCGCAAGCGCGCACGCAGTCAGCCTCCACGGCCAATTTTATCCCGGGAAGCAATTGCCATTCTGCGCTTTGCGTGGGGCTGCGGGTCGCGATCAGGCCGGTTTCTGTGCTGCCGTAGATTTCCATCAGCGGTGCATTGCAACGTGACTCTATCTCCTGCGCAAGTTGGGCCGACAGCGGCGCAGTGGCGGATACTACCCGTGAGATCTCCGGTAGCTCCAGTCCCGCATCCAGCAAGGCGCGCAGATGCACGGGCGAGGACACCAACACTCGCGGTGTCGGCACTGCCGCCAGTGCCTGGCAAATATCGGCCGGGTAAAACGGCTGCGCATGGCTGAGTGCGTTGCCGCTGAGCCATGCCATCAGTACCGTGGATTCAAACCCGTACATGTGTTGCGGCGGCACCGTGCCTATCAGTGTGCAGGGTGTGTTGTGCAGCAACCCCAGGCGCAATGCCTCAGCCTGCACACTGCCGACCAGCGCGCCCCAAGTCTTGGGATGCGGTTGCGGCATGCCGGTCGAACCTGAAGTAAATACCACCGCGATGCGCTGCCTGACATCGATTTGTGGAATTTCGAATTGATCCAGTTGACCACCATCCATGACCGGGTATTTCAGTTGGGGCAGATCCACCGCACAGTGATCACTATCCGTCAGACAAAACACATCCGGTGCAAAAATCTTGATCTGGCGGACAACTTCAGGGGTATGGGTAGACGGCAGCAGGCTGACTTTGCCGGTCACAATGGCAGCGGCCAGACCCACGCTGAAGCGGTAGCGGTCGCTGCACATATTGAGCAGATGGCTTCCCGCGGGAAACCGGGCAGCAAGCTGACGGGCCTCGGCCAGGAACTGGCGCAACGTGACTGCGCCATCGGCACGCCAGGCGATGATGCTGTCCGGGGAGACGTGTGATACCAGCGGCAATGAAGACATGATTAAAGCGGTAACGACTAGCGTGGGCGCGCCGAAGTGTTCCTGTATGCCCGCACCGCATCGAGGATGCGCGTCTGCCGCATTTCGGGCAGCACCCACCGGCGTATCCAATATTCAGCAATGAACATCAATGCGACCAAAGGCAGCGTCAGAAAATTGGCAAAAAACGACCATATCACCAACGGCGCCAGAAAAAACAGCCCGGTAGAAACCAACGCCATCACGGCAAAAAACAGGGTCCAGGCGACCGTGACCTGACGTGCGTAAAGTTCATGCTGCGGCGTCAACGGCGCATGCACCGCCTCTGCGAAGCGTGTACAGAGCGGTTGCCGCCCGGCGATCAAGGTACGACCAAAAGTCATGAACAGGATGAGCTGCATACCCACATTTTGCAGCCAGTAAACCAGCCCGAAATGCTGCTCAAGCGCCGACCATCCGGCCCATAGTGCGACACACGACAGCATTAGCGCACCCAGCATGATGACGCGCCGAGGAGAATTCCAGGCCAGCACCAGAGCAATCAATACTACGGGCGCAATGGCCACCAACGCACCCAGATTACTGTTTTGCGCGGATTCGTTGGTGTAATGCGCCAGCAGCGGATAGCCGATCACCAGCGTGGCGATACCCAGCCAGCGCAAGATACGGCGTGTCATTTAGAGGGTTCTCTGTGAGGCAATATAGTCGGAGAGGCTGCGCAACGAACTGAAAATATGCTGGTTGTCTGCGCTGTCGGTACGCAGTTGCAGACCATAACGCTTGGAAATTACCAGCGCGGCTTCCAATATATCAATCGAATCCAGGCCCAAACCCTCGCCATATAATGGGGCATCAAGGTCGATTTGATCTGCTGTAACCTCAAGGTTCAGACCCTCGATCATCAACTCAGCAACTTCACGTTGCAAATCGGCTGTACTAGAGACAATAGGTTTTTGGGTTTCTTGCATGGTATTTGGTTACAACTTGCCGTTACGGTTTAAAAATGGAAGCTGGGCACCCCTTATTTTGGGGTGCCCAGCTTGTATCAGAATGGTGCGCCCGGCGCGATTCGAACGCGCGACCCTTGGCTTCGGAAACCAATACTCTATCCAGCTGAGCTACGGGCGCATTGTGAAAATCAGGCGCAAATCATAGCGGTTTTTTACGGCAACGTCCATGCCGGACTTTTGCAGTTGACTGAATTACCGTTATAATTACGGGTTTTCGACATTACACAAGACAAGGATTTCCCCATGAGTGGCCACGAAATGAAAAAAACCACAGTTACGCAATTCCTGCTCGCCCTGGTAGGTGCGCTGATCCCGGTGCTGATCGTTGCGTTCCTGATTTTCAAATTGGTCATGGGCATCCAGACCACCCACGTTGACGCTGTAGATACCCAAGCGGCAACGGAAGAAATTACCAAACGTCTGAAACCAGTAGGCGAAGTTGCCATCGGCGAAGCCAAGCCTGATGCTGGCGGCGTGGTGGATGGCAAGAAAGTCTACGAAGGCCTGTGCCAGGCTTGCCATGCTACCGGCGCTGCGGGCGCACCGAAGGCTGGCGACAAAGGCGCCTGGGGTCCGCGTATCAGCCAAGGCAAAGACACCCTGTTCAAACATGCCATCGGTGGCTTTACCGGAAAATCCGGCGCGATGCCGGCTAAAGGCGGCAACCCGGCTCTGTCTGACGATGAAGTAAAAGCTGCGGTGGAACACCTGATCGGACTGTCGAAGTAAAAACTCCTCACCCCCGATCCTCTCCCCCGTTGAGGAGAGGATCGGGGTGGAAGCTTGAAATGGATTCGGAATAAGGGCGACTTTTTAGTTGCCCTTATTTTTTCAGCATCGCCTTCATGGCCGCCATCGCTGCCGCGCCTTCCGCTTTCCGCACTTCCGGCGCGCTTTCCCGTCCGCTGATGCGCAAGTCGTCCTGCGCCAGTTCGGCGATGAAGCGGCTCGGCTCGCAGGCCTGCCATTCGCGGCCGCGCTTGCGCTTCGAGCAATAGCTCAGGGTCAGGCCGCGCTGGGCACGAGTAATGCCGACGTACATCAGGCGGCGCTCCTCCTCCACCAGACCGTTGTCGATACATTCACGGTGCGGCAGGATGCCGTCCTCCACGCCGACCAGGAACACATGGGGATACTCCAGCCCCTTCGCCGCATGCAGGGTGGACAGGCGCACCGCATCCAGATCCTGGCTGTCGCGGTTATCCAGGATGTTGATCAGGGCGATAGTCTGGGTCAGTTCGATGATGTTCTTGCCGTCCTCTTCGCCCTTCTTCGACAGCCAGGCAACGAAATCCCGCACGTTGTTCCATTTGCTTTCCGCCGCGCGCGGCTCTTCGCTGTCGAACAGGTGCGCCTCGTAGCCGATCGCCTTGAGCAGATCCTCGATGATGACCGCTGCGGATTCCCGTTCGGCTCGGAATTGCAGATTGTTGATGAACTGGCAAAACTCCATCAGGGCATGGTATTGCCTGGTGCCGAGCTGGTTTTCCGCACCGGCTTCGAAGGCGGTGGCGAACAGGCTCTGGTGGCGTTGCGCGGAATAGTTTCCAAGCTTTTCCAGGGTTTGTGTGCCGATTCCTTTTTTCGGCGCAGTGACGGCGCGGATGAAAGCCGGATCGTCGTCGCTATTGGCCAGCAGACGCAAATAGGCGATCACATCCTTGATCTCGGGCTTGTCGAAAAACGAGCTGCCGCCGCTCAGCTGGTACGGGATGCGCTCGTTACGCAGCTGCTGCTCGAACACCCGCGCCTGATGGTTGCCGCGATACAGAATGGCGTAATCGGCGAAGCGGGTACGATGTTCGAACTTGTGCGCCAGCATCCGCATCACCACGCTCTCCGCCTCGTGCTCCTCGTCCTTGGCGGCCATCACATTGATCGGGTCGCCGAGACCGAGGTCGCTCCATAATTTCTTCTCGAACAGCTTGGTGTTGTTGGCGATCAAGCTATTCGCCACGCGCAGGATGCGAATGGTGGAACGGTAGTTCTGCTCCAACTTGACCACGTGCAGACGATCGTAGTCCTCGCGCAAGGTGTGCAGGTTCTTGATGTCCGCGCCGCGCCAGCCATAGATCGCCTGGTCATCGTCACCCACCGCGGTAAAAGCCCCGCCGCTGCCGGTCAGCTGCCGCAGCAGCTGGTACTGGCAGCCGTTGGTATCCTGGTATTCGTCGATCAGCAGGTAGCGCAGCTTGCTGCGCCATTTTTCGAGCACTTCGGGAACCGTGCTGAACAGTTCCACCGGCAGGCGGATGAGGTCGTCGAAGTCCACCGCCTGATAGGCGCGCAAGGTGTCCTGGTAGGCCAGGTAAGTTTTTGCGGCATGCTGCTCGAGGTCGTTCTCGGACTGATTCAATGCTAGGTCGGGCGAGATCAGCGAGTTTTTCCACAGCGAGATGCGCTGCTGCACGCCCCGGATTTCGCCCTTGTCGGTGGTCTTGATGATATCGCTGATGATCTGGGCCGCATCGGCGGCATCGAATATCGAGAACCGCGGCTTGTAGCCGAGGTGCGCGGCATCCTTGCGCAGTATCTGCATCCCCAGCGAATGGAAGGTGGTAACGGTCAGCCCCCGGCTGGGCTTGCCCTGCAACAGCTTGGCCGCGCGCTCGGACATCTCGCGCGCTGCCTTGTTGGTGAAGGTGATGGCGGCGATGTGGGCAGGCGAAAAGCCGCATTCCTCGATCAGGTAGGCGATCTTGTGGGTGATCACGCGGGTCTTGCCACTGCCTGCGCCGGCCAGCACCAGCAGCGGACCGTCGAGATATTTCACCGCTTCGCGCTGCGGGGCATTGAGATGGGAAAGCATTAAGTGCTGAGTCCTGAGTGCTGAGTGCTGAGTAGCACTGGCGCTAATTTTAACACATGAGCAATACGACCCCTGTAAAATACCCTCTACCCCCCCCGCTCAGGACTTGGCACTCAGGACTCAGGACTATGTCTACATACGCCATCGGCGACATTCAAGGCTGCTTTCAGGCGCTGCAGCTATTGCTGCAAAAAATCGACTTCGACCCCACGCGCGACCGGCTGTGGCTGGTGGGCGACCTGGTCAACCGTGGACCGGATTCGCTGGCGGTGCTGCGCTGGGCAAAGTCGCTGGGCGACAAGGCGGGGTCGTGCTCGGCAACCACGACCTGCATCTGCTGGCAGTCGCCTACGGCTTCGTCAAACCGCATCGCAAGGATACGATCGAGCAAGTGCTGGCGGCGCCCGACCGTGCCGAACTGTGCGACTGGCTGCGCCACCAGCGCCTGTTTTATGCAGAGGGCGATTATGCGCTGGTGCATGCCGGTCTGCTGCCGCAATGGTCGGTGAAGAAAGCCGCCGCCCTAGCCCATGAAGTCGAGCAGGAACTGCGCAGCAAGCATTACCTCGATTTCTTCGAGCGCATGTACGGCAACGAACCCAGATCCTGGAGCAAGGACCTGCGTGGAATGGCACGGCTGCGCATGATCACCAACGCGATGACGCGGCTGCGCTTCTGCACCCCGGAAGGAGTAATGGAATTCGACCACAAAGGGCCGCCGGAGATATTCCCGGCGGGCCATCTACCCTGGTATGAAGCTCCTAACCGGAAAAGCGCTGACTCCACCCTGATTTTCGGCCACTGGTCGGCGTTGGGGCTACAGGTGCGCAGCAATCTGATGGCGCTGGATACCGGCTGTTTGTGGGGAGGAGACCTTACGGCAGTACGGCTGGAGGATCGACAGATTTATCAGATTTCCTGCAAGGCGCTGACAAGTTCAACGCATTGGCAATAGCCTGCTCTGCCAACGCGGCGAGTTCGCGCCGGCTGCGCCCCTGAACCGGCAGCAGCTCAAGATAGGCAATCTCCGCTACCAGTTCCGGTTCATTCAATATTCTGAACAGGGAGTCGGCGAAGCTCATCTCGTCCACATAGGCCGGAGATAAATTTGCCGTACCGTCGCGGTGCAGGTAGCGGATCGCCACCGGCCAGAGCGGAGCTCCGCTGTTGATTGCCGATTGCAGCAGTGAAGCATGGAACGGCCGCAGCAAGGTGCCGTTGCTGGTAGTGCCTTCGGGAAACACCGCCACGCAATCCCCCTGCATGAGGGCATCGACCACTTCCCGACCGGCACGCGCCGTGTCATGGCGCCGCGTTCTTTCGATGAACAAGGTGCCGATCTTTACCGCCAGCCAGCCGATCACCGGCCAGGCGCGCACCTCTGCCTTGGAAACGAAACGCACCGGGCAGACTGCATCCAGCAGGTAAATATCCAGCCATGAAATGTGGTTGGCGACGAACATCACGCCCGCCGCCGAAATGTCCGGCACCTTGCCCCTGACGCTGAGCCTGACATTGAGAATGGCAAGTACACGTACCGACCAGCGGCGGATCAGCTCTGTGCGCCGAGCCCTGCCTACCAGAGGAAGTAACAGCGCCGCCTTGACCACCCCCACCAGCAGATGAAGGACGAGCCGGACCAGCCGCCAGTTGCGGGTCAGTACGCCATTACTCCGATTAAGCGGCCGCTCCCAGGAAGTGTCGTGCATATCGCCTGTTCACCTTGGACATGGGCAACAGCACCAGAAAGTCCGCAGTATTGAAATCGGGATCCCAAGCGGGATCGCCGCAAATGTAAGCGCCTGCTTGCAAGTACCCCTTGAGCAGCGGGGGCAGAGGAGCAGTCACGAAAGACTCGCGAGTGAGCTTGTCCAGGGGCAACGCGCAACGCGGAAAAACGCGCCACTCGATGGGACTCATGTTATCGACTCTGAGGTTATTATAAAGGCTGGCGGCACCGTGTCCACCATCTGCCATGCTGACACTGGCACAACCCATCAGGTATTCATAGCCGTGGTTAAGCATGTACTTCGCCAACCCCGACCAAAGCAGGCTGATGGTTGCGCCATTGCGGTAATCGGGATGTACGCAGGAACGCCCCACCTCCACCATGCTGGGGGAAAGATGCAGCAGGCGCGTAAGATCGAACTCGCTGGCCGAGTACAGCCCGCCAATTTTCTTTGCCCGATCCGGCGGGAGTATGCGATAGGTGCCGACCACTTCACCGGTATCGCCGTCGCGCACCAGGAGATGCTCGCAGAACGGATCATAAATATCCTGGTCCAGCCCGGCCTCACTCCCCGACAGGCGTGCGCCCATTTCGTCTGCAAACACCCGGTAACGCAGGCGTTGCGCCTGTTTCACCTCGTCAGCTGACTGTGCGTAAGAGACAAAAAGTTTCTTTGATACCGCGCTGTCCGGCGTTTTCGCCTGTTGTAATTGCATTTTCTCCTCCTGTCCGTTGATGGATGGAGGAACAATAAGCGAAGCGTGTTACGGCAGAATGTCGGCAGAATGACATTTATATGACAGGCCTTGGTAGTTAATAGCCCGTCATGTTGAAGCGTGAAACTGTAGGCCGAGCTTCAGCCCGGCCTACCATACTGGAGCATCAATGAGTGACGCGTGTAACACCACCGCCAGACAATATCCGTACCCGCTCACCGACCCTGAACTGTTCGTCGGCTTCCTGGGTGACGGCGATCATGTGGCCGTTATCCAGCTTGACGGTGATTTCCAGACCAGCCTTGCTCATCACACCCTCTTCGATCACGGAACCTGCCACGCCACCGGCCACGGCGCCGAGTATCGTGGCCACGGTACTGCCCTTGCCCCCGCCGACATTGCTGCCGGCGATGCCGCCAATCACCGCACCCGCACCGGTTCCGACCGGACTTTGGGTGCCCTCGATCTTGACTTGACGCACGCTTTCCACCACGCCCATTTTAACTTCCTGCACCTGACGTGCCTGACCGCGGCTATAAGCACTGCCCGACATGCTCGATGCGCAGCCGCCGAGCACCGCAACCGATATCGCCGCAACCGCCATCAATTTCACCAGTCCGATATTCATCGTTTAATCCTCAAGGTTGATTCCGAAGTGTTCCTTAAAACGCGAGTGCAGTTCTTCGCGTGCTAGCGTGTGATTCTGCCCGCCACGGCTGGCGATTTTGACCGCGCCCAGCAGCGAAGCCAGCCGCCCGGTCATCTGCCAGTCCATGCCGCGAGCAATCCCGTACAACAAGCCGGCCCGGTATGCATCGCCGCAACCGGTGGGATCAATTACCTCCTGTGCTTTAACGCAAGGGATTTCGTGACGTTGACCATCGGCATAAATCTCCGACCCCTGTCCACCCCTTGTGACAATCAGGGCCTTGACAAGTTTCGCTAGCTGCTCGATTTTCTGTCCGGTGCGCTCCTGCAACAGCTGTGCCTCGTAATCATTGAGAGCGACATAATCCGCCAGCTCGACGAAATTCAGCAATTCCTCGCCGCCGAACATCGGCAGGCCCTGGCCGGGATCGAACACGAAAGGAATCCCCGCTTCGTGGAATTCCCGGGCATGCTGCAGCATGCCTTCCCGGCCGTCCGGCGCGACGATGCCCAGGCCTACATTCTTCGCATCGCCAATATGATTGTGATGGGAATAGTTCATGGCGCCGGGGTGAAAAGCGGTGATCTGGTTGTCTGCCAGATCGGTGGTGATGAAGGCCTGAGCCGTGAAGGTTTCGGGGACGCTGCGCACATGCTCCTGCGCCAGACCGAGCTTCTCAAGTCGCTTCGCATAGGACTGAAAATCGTCGCCCACGGTCGCCATGATCTGCGGCTCGCCGCCGATCATCTCCAGATTGTAGGCGATATTGCCGGCGCAACCGCCGTACTCTCGCCGCATGTCCGGCACCAGGAAGGCGACGTTGAGAATGTGGATCTGATCTGGCAGGATATGGTTCTTGAAGTGGTCATGAAACACCATGATGGTGTCGTAGGCGAGAGAGCCGCAAATCAATGTGCGCATGGGTTACTCCGGAAATGAATTCCGGTAGATTATAACAGCTTAGCGCCAGGCGGCGGACGTAGTTCCCCGAGCCGTGACAGCCTAACCTAACAACACCAGCACCCAGACCACTGCGAGGTTGATCAAGCTCAACAACACAGCAGCGCTGCCGATGTCCTTGGCCCGTTTGGCCAGATGGTGGTTTTCCAGAGAAATGCGGTCTACCGTGGCTTCCACCGCCGAATTGAGCAGTTCGACGATAAGCACCAGCAGCACGCTGGCAATCATCAGCGCCTTGCCGACTACCCCCGCCGGCAGGAACAGCGCGAGCGGAATCAGGACCGCTGCCAGCAGAGATTCCTGCCGGAAAGCGTCCTCGTTCTGGTAGGCGGCCTTGAATCCTGCCAGGGAGTAGTGGAAAGCGTTCCACAGGCGTTTCAGGCCGGTCTTGCCTTTGTGCGGGCTTTCCATGTTGAAGCCAGTTTATGGGATGCGTGTTACAGATTGATGAAGGCTAAGCCTTCCACACCAGATCCAACTCGCGTGCTGCCTTGACGTCATCGAGACGCCGCACTGGCATGGTGTGGGGCGCAGTCTTGACCAGTTCCGGATTGGCATGGGCCTCGTCCAGAATTTCCTTCAATGCCGCGACGAAGGCATCTAGCGTCTGTTTCGACTCGGTTTCGGTCGGCTCGATCAGCAGGCATTCCGGCACCAGCATCGGAAAATAGGTGGTGGGCGCATGGAAGCCCTTGTCGAGCAGGCGCTTGGCCACGTCCATCGCGCTCACCCCGGTTTGCTCCTTGAGGCCCTTGAGGGTGACGATGAACTCGTGGCTGGCACGACGCTGCGGAAAGGCGATATCGAAGCCGGCCTTGCTCAGTTCCGCCATCAGGTAATTGGCGTTGAGGGTGGCGAAATCCGCCACGCGGCGCATCCCTTCCGCGCCCAGCATGCGCGCGTAGGAATAGGCGCGCAGCAGGACACCGATATTGCCCATGAAGCCGGAAAGACGTCCGATGCTTTGCGGCAGATCCTTTTCCGTCACCAGACGGTAGCGACCGGACTCGAAAGCGACCACCGGTATCGGCAGGAACGGCAGCAGGCGCTCACTGACACCCACCGGGCCAGAACCGGGTCCACCACCGCCGTGCGGGGTGGAAAAGGTTTTGTGCAGGTTGACGTGGATCACGTCGAAACCCATGTCGCCCGGCTTGACCCGACCCAGGATGGCGTTGAGATTGGCGCCGTCGTAGTAGGTCAGACCGCCGGCTTGGTGGACGATCTGCTGCATCTCGCTGATATTCTTTTCGAACACCCCGAGGGTGGAGGGATTGGTCAGCATCAGTCCGGCAGTGTTTGGCCCGACGGTTGCCCTGAGCGCTTCCAGATCGACATTGCCATCGCGGTCAGTGGGAATTTCCCTGACGGTATAGCCACACATCACCGCCGAGGCCGGATTGGTGCCGTGCGCTGCATCCGGCACTAGCATTTCGGTACGGGCCGCATCATTGCGGGAAACGTGATAGGCGCGGATCATCGCCACCCCGGCGAACTCACCCTGGGCACCCGCCATCGGTGTGAGCGAAACCGCGGCCATGCCGGTCACATCCTTGAGCATTTCCTGCAGTTCGTGCAGACAGGCAAGCACGCCCTGTCCGGTAGCCTCCGACGCCAGCGGGTGGCGTGCCAGAAACTGCGGCAACATGGCATGCTGGTTGGCGCCGCGCGGGTTGTATTTCATGGTGCAGGAGCCGAGCGGATAGAAGTGGGTATCGATCGAGAAGTTCTTCTGCGACAGCCGGGTGTAATGACGTACTGCGTCCATCTCGGAGACTTCAGGCAGCAGCGGTTTATCGCCGCGACGCAAATGGGCTGGAATATCGTTCGCTTCAGGCTTGGCCGCGGGAGCTTGGGCCAGGTTTTTGCGTCCCGGACGGGACAGTTCGAAAATCAACATGCTATGAATTATCCTTTGACTGCGGCCAGCGCCGCATCGTAATCAGGTTCATCGGTTATTTCCGGCACCAGCTGCGAATAAAGCACGCGGTCGTGCTCGTCCAGCACGATCACCGCCCTGGCGCACAAGCCGGCAAGCGGATAGGTCTTGATCAGCACGCCGTAGTCCTTGGAAAAATCGCGTCCGCGCAGGGTGGAAAGCATGATCACGTTGTTCAACCCTTCAGCGCCGCAGAAGCGCGCCTGGGCAAACGGCAGGTCGGCGGAAATCACCAGCACCACGACATTATCGAGCTGGCTCGCTTCCCGATTGAACTGACGCGTTGAAGTCGCACAAACCGGCGTATCGATGCTCGGCACGATACTCAGGATTTTGCGCTTTCCCTCGAACTGGCTCAGGGAAATATCGTTCAGGTTCTTGTCCACCAGCATGAAGCTGTGCACCGATTCTACCGGCCGCGGGAAATGACCGAGAACTTCGAGGGGGTTGCCTTCCAGAGTTACAGTTGCCATGATCGCGCTCCTTTTTCAGGGTTTCAAACTTACTACTTGCCAGTAATCCATTTCATTTGTTCCCGTTTTGGTAAAACGGATTATCAGCGGCAGGCTTAAGTCTAGTACAGGCAGGGCCGGAACTGCGTCGGGAAACGATGCGTTCCAGATTTTCCAGGAATTTCCGGATGTCTTCCTGGGTTTTGGTTTCCGTGGCGCAAACCAGCAGGGCGTTGCCCAGCTCCGGATACCAGGGCGTCAAGTCCAGCCCTCCCATTATGCCCTGAGCCTCCATGGCGCGTAGCACGTCGGCGACGGGGAGATCGAAGGTAATCACCACCTCGTGGAAGAAGAGGTTGGAAAATACCCGCTCCACCCCCGCAATCAGGCACGCCTGCTCGGCCAGCATCCGGGTGTTGGCGTGGCAGGCCGCCGCGACGCGCTCCAGGCCTTCCTGGCCGAGCAGTGCGAGATGAACCGTCGCCGCTGTGGCCATCAACCCCTGGTTGGTGCAGATGTTGGAGGTCGCCTTGGCACGGCGGATATGCTGCTCGCGCGCCTGCAGTGTCAGGCAGAAGCCGGGCTTGCCGTCCATGTCCACCGTGCGGCCGACGATACGCCCCGGCATCTGCCGCGCCAGCGCCTGCTTGCAGCACAGAAAACCGAAATAGGGACCGCCCGACGATAGCGGCGCGCCCAGCGGCTGCCCCTCGCCTACGGCGATGTCGGCGCCCTTGCTTCCCCACTGACCAGGCGCCTTGAGCATGCCGAGGGAGATCGGATTGACCGCGCCGATAACCAGCATACCCTGGGCATGAGCCCAATCGGTCAGTTCGTCGACTTCCTCCAGCACGCCGAAGAAATTCGGCTGCTGTATCACCAGCGCAGCAAAATCCTCGCCTTCGAAGCTTTTCAGCGATTCGGCCACGGTGCTTCCACTGCGAGCATCATAGGGTACGGGAATCAATTCGATACCCTGATTTTTTACCAAGGCATCGGTCACCTGACGCCAGATCGGATGCACCGCTGCCGGCACCAGAACACGGCGTGCCGACTTGTGTGCGCGCACCGCCATCAACACTGCTTCGGCCAAGCCGGAAGCACCGTCGTACAGGCTGGCATTGGAGATGTCCATGCCGGTCAACGAGGCCATCATGGTCTGGAATTCGTACAGCAGCTGCAGCGTGCCCTGGCTCGCCTCCGCCTGGTAAGGCGTGTAGGCGGAATAGAATTCGCCGCGGCCGGCAATCTGCCACACTGCCGCCGGTATGTGGTGCTCGTAGGCGCCGGCACCGATAAAATTCAGATAGCGCCCATCCTGTTCCGCCCGTTCCTGCATCAGGCGGCCTGCAGCCATCTCGTTCAGGGCCGGTGGCACGCTTTCAAGCCGGTCGGCGCGCAGCGCAACCGGAATTTCGTCGAACAAATCTTCGATCGAGGCCGCGCCTATGCTGGCTAGCATGGACTGAATATCTTCTTCGGTATGGGGAATGAAGGGCATGGTTTTTCTCTGGAAAAGTGGTGAGGGGTGAGGCGTTAGGGGTGAGGGGGAAAGTCAAAAACAGTGCGGTGGTGGGGATGACCATCCGCCTCACCCCTCACCTTCTCACCCCTCACCCTTAACCCCTCACGAATCATTAGTGCGCTTCACTCTCCACCAGCGTCTGATAGGCGGCAGCAGCGAGCAGCCCATCCAGGTCGGCAGGATTGCTCGGCTTCATCTTGAACATCCAGGCTGCGTAGGCATCCTGGTTGATTTTTTCGGGCGCGTCCACCACGTCGGCGTTGACGGCAATCACTTCGCCCGCTACCGGGGCGTAGACATCTGAAGCCGCCTTGACCGATTCCACCACGGCGCACTCTTCGCCGGCGGCAAGCTGACGGCCGACAGCGGGGGTTTCCACGTACACCATGTCGCCCAGCAGTTCCTGAGCATGGTGGGTGATGCCGACCATGACCGTGCCGTCGGCCTCGCTCCGGGTCCATTCGTGGGATTTGGTATATTTCAGATCGCCGGGAATACTCATGTGTTTCTCCTTAAATGTTTATCAGGCTTTTGCCATTGCGAGCAAAGGGCAGCTTCACCACTTTTGCGTTGAGTAATTTGTCACGAATTTCGACCTGCACCACATCCCCAACCGCCACTCCGAGCGGCAAACTGGCGAAGGCGATGGACTGGTTCAGGGTGGGGGAAAAACTGCCGCTGGTGATCTCTCCCGCGCCGTGAGGAGTAGCCACTTTCTGGTGGCCGCGCAGCACGCCCTTATCAAGCAAAACCAGTCCCAGCATCTGCATTTTCACCGGCTTCGCCAACAGCGCCGGCTTGCCGATGAAGTCGCGCGGACTGGTCAGTTCCACGGTCCATGCCAGTCCAGCTTCGAGCGGGTTCACTTCCTCACCCATGTCCTGACCATAAAGATTCATCCCGGCTTCCAGACGCAGCGTGTCGCGCGCACCCAGGCCGATCGGTGCGACGCCCAGCGTGTTCAGCGTTTTCCACAAGTCCGCTGCTTCCGCCACCGGCAGCATGATCTCGAAGCCATCCTCGCCAGTATAGCCAGTACGCCCGATAAAATACTGGTCGAATTCGGCAGCCTGAAACGGCTTGAGAGATTCGGTCGCAGCGCGGGCAGCGGGGATCGCCTGCCACACTTTCTCCCGCGCCTGCGGGCCTTGCACCGCGATCATTGCCAGGTCGCGGCGCGGCCGGATGGTCAGTTGCGGCGCATGGGCGGTGCGTTGCAGCTCTATCCATGCCACATCCTTGTCCGCCGTGCCGGCGTTGACCACGATACGGAACCAGTCCTCACGCATGAAATACACGATCAGGTCGTCGATCACGCCGCCGGCCGGATTCAGCATGCAGGAATAGAGCGCCTTGCCGGGCTCTTTCAATTTGTCGACGTTATTGGCGAGCAAAGTTTGGAGAAATTCACGGATGCCGATACCGGTGACGTCCACCACCAGCATGTGACAGACGTCGAACATGCCGGCAGCGCGGCGCACCTGATGGTGCTCCTCGATCTGGGAACCGTAGTTCACCGGCATGTCCCAGCCGCCGAAATCGACCATGCGGGCACCCATGTCGCGGTGGGTTTGATTAAGTGGCGTTTGTTTCAGCATAATTCTTGTTAGTCCCGTACCAGAAATGAAAAAAGGGGTGAAGCCGGATAGCCGGCTTCACCCCTCTGTCCTGCGTACCTGAGAGATTACGATGGTCAAGACCATCGCGTGCCCCTTCGGTGGGCGGTTCTAGCCGCCTCTCTCCAGAGTTGCCGTGTTCCATGCGGTTCCTGATACCTGAGCGGTTACGGGTGGTTGCGCCTTCGGTGGTGCGAAAATAATCGCACGCTCTCCCGCATGGGTTCTTGGCAGCGTGAACTATACCTTATCCGCGCTGATCGTGACAAGGCGACAAAATCAACGGATTGAGTAACGGCTGTTTTATTGCGGATAAAACAGGAGAACCCGATAACCCGCTGCTTTCAGGTCGCCCAGGTCGAGATACAGTTTCACCGTCACCTCCTCGTTCGGCGCCATACCGCGGTTGAAGTCGGCACTTTTCGCGTATTCTCTGGGAGTAAAGATTCGCCGTGCGATCATCCTGTCCTGGGTATCGGTCAGGGTCAGTTCGAATTGTGGATATTCCTGGGCGAGCTTGGCGCGATTACGCAGAATAGCGTTGAGCGCTACCAGATTGGCTTGCTGCGGATCAGCTTCGAGGTTGGAAGTCTCGATGCTGAGCAAATCCGGGTTAGCGGGCAGACGGATGCTGCACTTCAGTACGCCGCAGAGCTGCTGCAGCAACGGCTTGAATTCAGGGTAGTGAGCAGCCAGATCGGAGCGGAAAAAGTATACCCCCTGAACACCTATACTCGCCAAGAGCAGGAGGATGCCAATCAACCACAGCCAGAAAAATCGGCGTTTTTTCGGCTCTTCCTCAATTTCGACAATAGTGTCCTGCACAACAGGCCGCTCGGGAACGGGCTCAGGAACAATCTGCGGCGCCAGCGTGACCGGCTCAACGGTGTCGGGTTCAGCTGTGACAAATTCCTCGGGAGCCGGAACAGCGGATTCTTCTAACTGAAACCCTGCCGCCGCGTACATTTCATACAAGGCTGCCTCGTCCCATTCAGGAATGGAACCCTCCACTTCCGCAGGAGATTCGGGCACCAACTCATCCACCGCTTGAAGTGGTGGCGCGAGCGCTTCTTCAACTTCAACCGGAGCTTCTTCAAACGAAGATCCTGCAAGCTCCACCGCCGGGGATTCTTCTGCCTCTGCCTCTGCCTCTGCCTCTGCCTCTGCCTCTGCCTCTGCCTCTGCCTCTGCCTCTGCCTCTGCAGGCGGCTGCTTTGCCGCTTCTTCAGGCAACACGGCCTGATCACCGGATTCTTCGAACTGGAGCCTGGACTGCCCTTCATGCTGAAGTTCCACCAGTTCATGTTCCAAACAAACATGAGCATTGAATACCTTGGCACAGCGCCCGCAGCGCACGTCACCGCCATGCGCTTCCATCTGTTCCGAAGTTACTCTGAAACGGGTATGACAAGCTGGACAGGTGGTGACCATCACCATGGTATTACCTCTTTACTCCAGCCAGGCACACCCAACCCTCAACCTCACCGGCAATGTCGATATCGAACCATTGCCGGTAGACAGCCAGAGTCTCTTCTGCCTGGGGAGCCAACACACCGGACAGCACGATCTGTCCACCCGGACGAACCGCCTGGGCCAGCATCGGCGCCAGCACCTTGAGCGGGTTGGCGAGAATATTGGCGACGACTATGTCGACCTGGATTTTCGGGGCTTCATTGGGCAGATAGAACTCGGCCGCAGCCTGGTTCTGCTCGGCATTCTGCTTGCTCGCAAGCACCGCCTGAGGATCGATGTCAACGCCCAACACGCGCCCGGCGCCCAGCTTCAGCGCCGCAATCGCCAGAATGCCCGAGCCGCAGCCGTAATCCAGCACGCACTCACCGCCGCGGATATTCCGCTCCAGCCATTGCAGGCAAAGGTGGGTAGTAGGATGGCTGCCGGTGCCGAAGGCCAGGCCGGGGTCAAGAGTGAGATTGATCGCAGTGGGGTCGGGAGCGGTATGCCAGGTTGGGATGATCCACAACCGTGGTGAAATCTGGATCGGGTCGAACTGGGACTGGGTCAGCCTGACCCAGTCCTGCTCGGCGACGGCATCCACGCGGTAACGCGGAGTGCCAGTCAGGTGGGCGGCTTCGGTTGCGGCAGCAAGGATAGCCGGGATATCAGCATCCTCTGCAAACAATCCGCTGACGATGCTGTTTTGCCACAGGCTGTCGACCGGCTCGCCCGGCTCGCCGAAGATCGGCTGCTCCCGGTCGGTTTCTGCATTGGCGTCCTCGATGTCCGCCGCCAGCGCACCCAGTTCGAGCAGGGCATCGCTCAGTACGCCGGCGGTTTGTTCATCCGCCTCGATTTTAAGCGACAGCCAAGCCATGCAGATTCCTTGAAGTAGTATTGCTCTTTTATTAGTTACGACAAAGCTTGATGGTCATCACTGAGGCTTCACTTTCGCAGCGGCCAGCTTGTGCTCCAGATAATGAATGCTGGTGCCCCCCTGAACGAAGGCGGCGTCACGCATCAGATCCTGATGCAGAGGGATGTTGGTCTTGATGCCCTCGATGACCATTTCGGAAAGCGCGGTCTTCATCCGGGCGATGGCCTGCTCGCGAGTAGCGCCGTAGGCGATCAGCTTGCCGACCATGGAATCGTAGTATTGCGGCACCACATAATTCTGGTACACATGCGAATCGACCCGTATTCCGGGACCGCCGGGCACATGGTAGACCGTGATGCGTCCGGGCGAAGGCACGAAGGTGTAAGGATCTTCGGCATTGATGCGGCACTCGATCGAATGCCCTTTGAGCTGGACATCTTTCTGTTTGAAACTCAACTTCAGGCCGGCGGCAATACGGATCTGCTCCTGCACAATATCGATGCCGGTGATCATTTCCGTCACCGGGTGCTCAACCTGGACGCGAGTGTTCATTTCAATGAAGAAGAACTCGCCATTCTCGTACAGGAACTCGAAGGTGCCGGCCCCGCGGTAACCAATTTTGCGGCAGGCTTCGGCGCAACGTTCGCCAATTTTGTCGCGCAGCTTGGGATCAAGGCCAGGCGCCGGGGCTTCCTCGATAATCTTCTGATGGCGACGCTGCATCGAGCAGTCGCGCTCGCCCAGGAACGCTGCATTGCCATGCTCGTCAGCCAGCACCTGGATCTCGATGTGACGTGGATTTTCGAGAAACTTCTCCATGTACACCACAGGATTACCGAATGCCGTCTGCGCTTCGTTTTTGGTCATGCTGACTGCATTCAGCAGCGCCGCTTCGGTATGCACTACGCGCATGCCGCGTCCGCCACCGCCACCGGCCGCCTTGATGATCACCGGATAACCGACATCCTTGGCGGCACGGATAATCTCGTCCGCATCATCCGACAGTGCGCCCTCCGAACCGGGCACGCAGGGTACGCCGGAAGCTTTCATCGCATCCTTGGCACTGACCTTGTCGCCCATCAGGCGGATCGTTTCCGGGCGCGGGCCGATGAACACGAAACCGCTTTGCTCCACCCGCTCGGCGAAATCGGCATTTTCAGAAAGGAATCCGTAGCCGGGATGGATCGCCTCGGCATCGGTCACCTCCGCCGCGCTGATGATCGAAGGAACATGCAGATAGCTCAGGGTGGACTGGGCCGGGCCGATACACACCGACTCATCGGCGAGCTTTACATACTTGGCATCGGCATCCGCCTCGGAATGGACCGCTACGGTCTTGATGCCCATTTCACGACAGGCACGCTGGATGCGCAGGGCGATTTCGCCACGGTTGGCGATTAGAATTTTTTCAAACATTTATGAAATTCCGTGAGGGGTTAGTGGTGAGGGGTGAGGCGAAGTGATGAGGGTTTTGAATTTCCGCCTCTCCCCTCACCTTCCAACCCCTCGCCCCTTACCCAATAATAAACAGAGGCTCGCCATATTCAACGGGCTGGCCATTCTCGACCAAAATCGCCTTGATAACGCCACTCTGGTCCGCTTCGATTTCGTTGAGCAGCTTCATCGCTTCAATAATGCAGAGGGTATCACCCGCATTCACGGATTGACCCACCTCGACAAAATCCTTCGAGCCGGGCGAGGCTGCACGATAAAACGTGCCCACCATTGGCGACTTGACTGGATGTCCGTCGGGCTGAGCAGCAACGGCGGGCGCAGCGTCGAGGGCGGCAGGTGCTGTAGCAGGCATGAAGGAAGGCATCTGATGCTGGGAATACATCATCTGCTGCGGCGGGTTCTGACCATAGCGGCTAATGCGCACGGTTTCTTCGCCTTCGGTAATTTCCAGTTCGGCAATTCCGGATTCACTGACCAGATCGATCAGTTTCTTAACTTTTCGTAAATCCATGTTTAGTCCTTAAGCTTGGTGTTGCAGCGCGAACTCCAACGCCAGTTCATAACCTTTCGCACCCAGGCCGCTGATAACACCAACAGCCAGATCGGAAAAATATGAATGATGGCGGAATGCCTCACGCGCAAACACGTTGGAAAGATGCACTTCAATAAAGGGAATGGCTACAGCCGCGAGCGCATCGCGCAATGCAACACTGGTATGAGTATAGGCTGCGGGATTAATGATGATAAAATCCACCGCCTCGGCTTTTGCCTGTTGCACCCGGTTAATCAGTTCGGTTTCGCTGTTGCTCTGAAAGTCTTCCAGCATCGCGCCGGCATCCTGTGCCATCTGCTGCAGACGATCATTGATCTGTGCCAGAGTGGCGAGCCCATAGTGACCCGGTTCACGCATACCCAGCAAATTCAGATTGGGTCCATGAAGGACGAGAATTCTGGTATTGGTGGCTTTCACCTGACACCACCCTTTCCCTGATTTTCCGTTTTCATAATGGCAATTTTGCCGCAGAATAGGTGAACTTGTCCAGCTTTTCCCCGAAGTTGTTAACCAGGCAGGCTTCCAGCCTTGCGGGAGAACCTACCTGATCCTGATTAATGCCAGGCAATATCTACACCTTTTATCCTACAACAGGGGTAATGCGATTTTTTCCAGCTTGGCCATGGTTAAACCGCCCACTTCGCTGGCAATTATTTTGCCGTTACGATCAATAACCACGGTAAACGGCAATCCCCCCAGACGATTGCCGATTTTCTTCGCCAGATCCACGGCTTCCATTTCTCCCAGCAAGACCGGGTAATTCACGCCTATCTCGTCGGCAAAGGCCTGCACCTTGATCTTTTCATCCAGCGCTACACCGATGAACACCAAGCCGCGTTCGCGATATTTGTCCTGAAGCTTGATGAAATCAGGCATTTCCTCGCGACAAGGCGGGCACCAGGGTGCCCAGAAGTTCAGCACCACCACCTTGCCGCGCCACTGCTCGAGGGGTTGGAGCTTGTCATCGAGATCCTTGAAGCTGGCAGCAAACACCGGCTCGGCAGAAATCTCCGGGGAAGCGGCGACCGAGGTAGCAACCTGTTTTGGCTGTTTCGGAACGGCAAAATAGACTGTGGCCAATGCGACAGCAGCCCCTGCGGTAATCAGTAATAATTTGGCTTTGGACATGAAAGGTCTTGGGGAAAATAGGTTAGCGGATTATACCATCCAGCGTAACGATAAACTTCTCGGGGGGCTCATAGCCGACCACGCGCGCGTCGCTCAACTCCTTGCCGCTTTTGTCGAAGAAAATAATACTGGGAGGCCCGAACAATCCAAATTTCTTGAGCAACGCCTTGTCTTCCTCGCTATTGGCCGTGACATCGACCTGCAGCAGCACCGCATCGCGCAGCTTGGCCTGCACTTTGGCATCGCCGAAGGTGAAGCGCTCGAACTCCTTGCAGGAAACACACCAGTCGGCAAAGAAATCCAGCATCACGACTTTGCCGTCGGCCTGCTTCAGACGGCTTTCCAGTTCCGCCACACTCTTCACCCGCTCGAACTTGAGGGGCTCAACGCCCGCGGCTTTCGCTTCGGCACGCAGCCCCGACAATGGCTGCAACATGTCGCGATTGCCGGAAAGTACGCCAATCAGTAATGCCACGCCGATAATCAGCGCGACTACCCCCACCCCTTTCCAGAACTTGGCAAAGCCACTGGCCGGATGCGGCAAAGGGTCGATGGCGCGCAAATAAATGGCGGAAACAATCAGCAAGCCCGCCCACAACAGCATGTGGACGGCCGAGGAGATCACCGGCGAAACCAGCCAGATCGCCATGCCCAGCAGCAGCACGCCGAAGAAACTCTTCACCGCCTCCATCCAGGCACCGGCTTTAGGCAACAATGCGCCGGCAGAAACCCCCACCAGCAAGAGAGGAGCGCCCATACCCAGCGCCAGGAAGAACAGCGCCGAGCCGCCCAGCACCACATCGCCAGTCTGGCCGATATACAACAATGCACCAGCCAGCGGAGCCGCTACGCAGGGGCCCACGATCACCGCCGAGAGCGCCCCCATGACGAACACCCCGGCCGTACTACCACCCTTGACGCGGTTGCTGGCATCGTTGAAGCGATTCTGGATGAAACTGGGCATCTGCAACTCGTAAAAACCGAACATCGAGAAAGCCAGTGCCACGAAAATCATGGCAAAACCTCCCAGCACCCAGGGGTTCTGCAGGGCGGATGAGAACAGGGTACCGGACATGCCCGCAGCCACGCCGACAGCCGCATAGGTGAGCGCCATGCCAAGCACATAGGCCACCGACAGGCCCAAAGCACGGGATTTTGTCAGCGCATGCCCCTGCCCGACAATGATGCCGGAAAGAATCGGGATCATGGGAAACACGCAAGGAGTGAGCGCCAGCAGCAGACCGAAACCAAAAAAGCTCGCCATGATCAGCCAGAAACTACCGCCCTTGAACAAGGCCCCGATACGAGAAGACTCATTACCCTGCGCTTCCACCAGTTTGGGGGATGCGATCGTTTCAGCACCCGCAGCCGCAGAGGACTGCTGTGCAGCCTCAGCCGACGCAGCGGCAGCCGTTGGCATAGTCAGTGCAATCACCTTCTGCACTGGCGGATAGCAAATCCCTTTTTCGCTGCACCCCTGGTAAGTGGCGACCAGACTGACCGCCGGGTCGCCGCCGCCTTCGCGCTTCAGCTTGATAGTCGCCTGGAACGATTGATGGTACACCTCGGTATCGCCAAAATTAGGGTCAGACTTGATCTCGCCCTTGGGCAAGGTCACCCCGTCGATACTGGTGCCCCCACCCTTCAGGGAGAACTTGATCTTGTCGCGATACAAATAATAGTTTTCTGCGATCGTGAAACTGGCCTGCAGAGAGTCCTTGTCGACAGCCTTGACCGCCAGTTTGAACGCCTGGTCCACCGGCAAAAACTCATCCTGACCACCGCTCAGCATCTTGAATGAAAAAGGCTTCTTTTCCACATTCCCCTGAACATCGGGAAGATCGATTTTTACCGTCTGGGTTTGCGGCGGATAGCACACACCCACATCCGCACACCCCTGCGAGACCGCCTTCAGGGTGATGCGTGATGCTGAGCCGCGAGTATAGGGCAGGCGAATCACCAGATCATGGCGATAGGTTTCCACTTTGCCAAAATACTCGTCCTGCTTGACCTTTCCAGCGGGCAGCAGCGGTGTTCCGAGGATAACATCCGAGGGTTCAGCCTGAAATTTGAGCTTCCCCTTGTACAAGTAATACCCATCGGCGATCTGGTAGCGCACTTCGAGGGTCTGGCCATCCAGAGCACGGGCGGAAAGTTTGAATGCCTGTTCGGGTTCGAGCAGATCGCCCTCGCCGGCGCTCACCACTGAGGAACACAACAGAAAAAACGCTATCAAATAATGCATACTCAACCTTATTCTTCGGGGTTAATCGTTTCAGCTGCCAGCCATTCGAAATAAGCAGGCAAGCCGGCGGTAATTGGGACTGCGATAATTTCGGGAAGTTCGTAAGGGTGACACTGACGTATGGTTTTTTCAACCTTGCCGTAATGCGCCCTCAGTGTTTTAATTAACAGTGTGATCTCCTGCGCGGATTCAATGCGGCCTTGCCAGCGATAGACCGACTCGCATGGCGCGAGAATGTTGACGCAGGCCGCAAGCCGTTCCTCCACCAGTCTTCCAGCCAGCCGCTGTGCGGCTTCCCGGTCCGGCAAGTTGGTGATCACCAATATTGCTTCCATTTAAGGCCCCATACATGCGTACCTTGCTAATTCCGCTCATTCTACTCGGTTTCCCGGCCCTGGAGATTTATGTCCTGGTCGAGCTATCTGGAGTTGTCGGCTGGTGGCTGCTGCCCTGGCTGCTGTCGAGTGCGATAGTCGGCGGCTGGCTGGTGCGAGAGGCCGGCGCCATGCTGCCGTTGCGCCTGCTCGCTGCCCTGCAGTCAGGCCATTCCCTCAGCCTCTCTCTATTGATCGGTTTCCGCACCGTGCTGGCAGGACTCCTGTTGATCTTCCCCGGCATTATCAGCGATTTTCTGGCCCTGATTCTGCTACTCCTGCCTCACCCCAAGGTAAACATGCCGAATGCGGCCAACGACGACGTGATCGATGGCGAATGGACGCGGGTCAACGAGCACGACAAGCTACGTTAGCCCTTCCCAGCCCATTGCGCATGCCAGAAAGCCAGCCCAACGTTGTTTGGCGAAAAACAACAAATGATAGCATCGTGCGCAACACCCTGTGTTTACAGTAATATTTAATTTAAAATCAAATGAAAACACGAAAACAGACCGCAAAGTCAGAGCAGCAGTGATGAGCATCGTTGAAGAGGCCATGCGCCGGTTAGGTGCAGCACAGCAAAACGACTCGCAGCCGGAAAGTGAAATGCCGGCCCCACCGCCCTCCCCAGAAAAACCGGTTTGGCCTAAACTGCTGGTTGCCGGAGGGGTGGGCTTTGTACTGGGTGCAGGAACTGCCAGTACGCTGTTGACCCCTGTCAGCACCCCCATTGCTTCAACCCGGCAAACACAAGAAATAACAAAGCCAGTCCAACCCGCCTATATTGCGAGCAGCCCCAACACTGAAGAGGATAGCCGGCAACAAGTGAAGCTCTTCGTGGATAGCTGGGTCAAGGCATGGTCTGAGCAAAACCTGGACAATTATCTGTCCGCCTACGCACCAGAATTTGAACCTCCAGGTGGCCTTACCCGTTCAGATTGGGAAAAACAGCGCCGTAAACGGCTAGGCAAATACCACAAAATCGAGATCAAGCTTTCAGGTCTGACGGCCCTCTCGAAAGGAGACACTGCAACTGTTGAGTTCGTTCAATCCTTCAATGCAGATGGCTTCTCCGAAACCGGATTGCACAAGCATCTCGAACTCAGGCGGCAAGGCGAACGATGGTTGATCATGAAGGAAATCAGCCGCAAGGAATAACATTAAGTACGCGCTCGCCGCCTCATCGACTCATCATCACTCGCATGACAGGCCCGATGTGATCAGCCTGCCTGCCCATGCGCGAGCGGCAACCGGCGCAACGCGCCAGGTTTTTCCCGCCCCGCGCTGCTGCTATCGCCATAGACTCCTCGGGCACTGATAAAAACCAAGCGCTGTGGTACACTATTCCGATTTGCTCAGCGGCACCAGAAGGTTACGGCTGCGCTAGTTAACGCGACCTCCTTCAGAGGTGTTGAAAATTCACGATTGAGTGAGCAGGCGACCGGCATTTGGCTGAATCTTGCCGCGTCATTCATATCGCCTCATAAGGAACGAATCCGGCAGCGCGATATCGTCGCAGTCCACCATCAACAATCGTTGCCGCATGGCACAGGTTTACCGAGTCGGCTAAAAAAGCCACTTTAATCTAGAGGAAGTACGCATGTCACACAAATTGACGATCATGCCGAGCAATCACTCGGTGACGGTCATGGAAGGCGAGACCATCCTGGAAGCAGCACTACGAGAGGGTCACACGCTACCTTACGGCTGCCGCAACGGCGCATGCGGCGCATGCAAAGGTAAGATTCTGGAAGGTACAGTCGATTATGGCGACTATCAGGACCATGCATTGAATGAACCTGAAAAGCTCGCGGGAATGGCGCTGTTCTGCTGCGCTGAACCCAAAACTGACGTAGTAATAGAAGTGCATGAAGTCACCGATACACAGGATATTCCGGTCAAAATCATGCCGTGCAAAGTGGAAAAAATCGAGACGCCGGCGGAAGATGTCGCAGTGCTCTACCTCAAGCTGCCGGCCAATGAACGCCTGCAGTTCCTGGCCGGCCAATATATCGACATCCTGCTCAAGGACGGTGCACGCCGCGCCTACTCCCTCGCCAACGCACCCCATGACGACAGTTTTTTGCAGTTGCATATCCGCCGCGTCCCGGGAGGCAGTTTCAGCGATCTGGTGTTCACGCAAATGCATGAGAAAGCCCTCCTGCGCTTTGAAGGCCCATTGGGCACCTTCTTTTTGCGCGAAGACAGCGACAAGCCGATTCTCCTGCTTGCCAGCGGCACCGGCTTCGCCCCGGTCAAGGCCATACTCGAGCATGCCTTCCACCACGGCATCAAGCGTCCGATCACCTTCTACTGGGGCGCCCACAACTTGAGCCACCTGTATATGCTGGATCTGCCAAAAAAATGGGAACAGGAACACGCCAATTTCAAGTTTGTGCCGGTGCTGTCCGAACCCTCACCGGAAGACCACTGGAAAGGCAGAACCGGTTTCCTGCACGAGACAGTGCTGGAAGATTACGCCGATCTGGAAAACTACCAGGTCTACGCCTGCGGTGCGCCCGTGATGGTGGAAGCGGCACACCAGGCCTTGACCACGCAGCGCAAACTGCCGAACGAAGAGTTTTATTCCGACGCATTTACTTTCAGCAAACCCAAAGCCAAGGCGTGATTCGACGGAATAGCTTGCGGGATTGTTGAGCCTGAAATTCGCCATAATGTTTCAATCCAAAAAATTCAGATGCAAGCCACAGAGATAATGCGGGTTATGCTTATTTCCCAAGATCACCGGACGAGTGAAGCCAATATTTACAACAGCACATTGGCTTTTCTCTGTGAACTCCGTGTTCTCTGTGGCTAACTGCTTTTTTAAGATTCAATCGCCATGACCCAGCACGCCATTTGCGCCACCATTCCCGATGCAGCCATTGATACCGCCGAGATCAATATCCGCGATATTCTGACGCTTGCGATCGAATACCAGCCCATGCAATCCGCAATAGTCGTCTGGGATGGGCAATGCGATCTTGCGATTGCGCTCACCGAGGCCTACCGACGCAACCTCCCCGACGCCATCTTCATCGACTTCAACAGTACCGCACCCGAAGCTGTGTGTGCGGCATTTGATCGACTCGTGTCCAGCGATCTGGTGGTGCTGATCCAGTCCACCAGCTTTCGGTTGAATGCGTATCGCATACGAGTTGAGCTTTTCAAGAAATCGCTCAAAGTTATCGAGCACCCGCATTTATCACGCATGCCAGGCGCGGAATCTGTGCTTTATATCGAGTCGCTGGCTTACGATCCCGCTTATTTCCGTGGTGTGGGCAACGCCTTGAAAGCACGTTTGGACAGGGCGCAAGTAGGCGTCATCGATAGCGATGGCGAGCAACTGGTATTTGCAGCAGGATTTGAGTCGGCCAAACTCAACGTTGGCGACTACCGCACCATGCTGAATGTCGGGGGGCAATTCCCCATCGGCGAAGTTTTCACCGAATCCAATGATCTGGAAGCGGCGAATGGCCGTGTGCGCATTGCTATTTTTGGGGATACATCATTCACGGTCAACAAGCCCGCTCAGCCGATCACTTTGGTTATCAGCAAAGGTCGAGTAATCGAAGCCATCGACTCTACGCCCGAATTCGATCAGGTTCTCGCCAACATTCGCGCCGACGAAGGCGAAATCTGGGTGCGCGAACTGGGTTTGGGCATGAACCGCACTTTCACACAAGACAGAGTCGTCAGCGATATCGGCACCTATGAACGCATGTGTGGCATCCACCTGTCGCTAGGCGCCAAACATGGCATCTACAACAAGCCCAACATCAGAAGGGCTGCGGCAAGACATCATGTGGATGTGTTTGCCGTGACAAAAAAAGTCATCCTGGATAACGAGGTGATTTATCAAGACGGCGCCTGGCTGCCTCTCCATACCATCTAGCTGTGCGGTGTCAGATTAAGTTGGAGCATATATGCCATCAACGTCAGAAGGAGGATTGACCCTGAAAGCGACCATCAATCAGCTCCGCTGTTGCAGCAGCACCATGCTCTCGCGGTAATGCTTGCCGGCTTCTTCGGCGCGGCCGATTTTCTCCAGCAAGTGCGCCAGTTCCAGGTGCGTCCCGGCGTTGGCTTCGATGCTCAGGCTGGCGTCCAGATAGCTCTGCGCCTTGCCCCACAATTCCTGCTTTGCGCATAGCCGGCCCAGTGTTTGCAGCAACGCAGCATCCTGAGGATGCCGCTTGAGCCAGTTCTCGGCGCGTTCGATCTGCTTCAGCGTGTCCTTGCCCAGACATTCGCCATACAATCTGACCAAATCGCTGTCCCACTGAGTTTCCAGGCTATCGGTCAGGATGGTCAGCGCGATCTGGCACTCGCGGAAGACCATAAAACTTTGCGCCGCGGCCAGCGCGATCTTGCTGTTGGTCTTGTCAGCACTGGGAATCTTCTGCCAGTAATCGCGCAGGCCGGCCAAATCCTGCTGCTTCCGTTTCAGATTTTCCTGGTGCGCACCAATTTTTTGCTGCGCGGCCTGGATCGGGTCTATTGCTTCACGTTTCTCCAACTGGGCGATCAGCAGCAGTACTTGATCCCAATTTTTGGCCTGCAACTGCGCCTTCAATTCCAGCCGCAATGCCGCAAGATTTTTTCGTGACGTGGTCTGCAATTCCTTCAGGGACTGCAGCGCCTGCTGGAAATTGCGTTGATCGAGCAATAATTCAGCCCGAGTCATCAGGCGTGGCTCCGGCCGATCCGATCCTACTTCCTCAGCTTGCACCAGATAGCTGTCGCGGCGATCGTAAGCCTTCAGTTCATGGGCTGCATGTGCTGCCAGCAAGGCGTTGGCCAGAGGTGCTTCATGCGAATCCAGCGCAATGTTGGCAAACTTTTCGGCCTTGGCATAGCGCCCTTCGTAAAAGAACAATAGCGCGTCATCCATCGCCTCGCGCGCCTTGTCGCGCCTCCGCTCTTGGCGGAAGGCACGCACATAGGCGGGCAGGTTCAAGGTATGCACCGCCAGACGCACCGCCACATAGCCTGCAGCAAAAAATGCCAGCAACAGCGTCACAAAAAGGTTGAGAGACAGCTCGATCCGATACGGGGAATAAACCAGCAGCACGTAACCGGCATTGTGTTTGGCGGCCAGCATCAGCGCCACCGCCGCGGCCAGGATAGCCAGAATCCAGAACAGCGTCTTCACTTGATTCCCGACCTTTCGCGCACCAGTTTATTGTTACGCACCGCATTCAGGCTGGTGGAAATATCCGGCATCTCGATACTCAGCGGGCCAGTGGCAAGCTGCTTGAGAATGCCAAGCGCGGTCTGGGTCGGCTTTGCCTTGACGTCGAAATAACGGCGCAGCCAGGCTTCAGCTGCTTTCAGGTCAGCTTTGTAGGTAACTTCATCGTGCCGCAACAAGGCGATGCGCGCCGACAAAAAACGTAACCGCAGATTTTCCCGCAGGAAATAGGCCTGCGGCGGAGAAAGCAGTGGCGCATCAGGGTTTTCCATATTCTGGATACGAACCAGTTGTTTCATGTCCAGCCAGATTTCTCGTCCCAACTTGGCCAAAGGCGCCTCATCACCGCCCGCTTTCGTCGCCACCTTGTCAGCCGGCAGTTCGCTGCCGATCACCAACGGCAAATCGTCCACCATGTTGGCTAGACTGTCGAGGCGCAGACTGTGTCCGACCACATCAATCGCCGGCAATGCCTGAAGGCGTTCAATATCCGCAACGATCGCCTTGCGCAGGCCGATGAACTGCGGCTTGTCGAGCCGCTGCAAACGGCTATCGGCGGTTTGTAGCGCGATCAATGCGGCCTTGGGATTGCCGGCAAGCTGCAGTTGCTGGCTGGCAATCAGTAGAATCTGCTCGATCTCGGCCAGCACCCATTCGTCGCGGTTACGCGACAGCTCCTGGTAAAGAGATTCCAGCGCCACCTGCTGGTTCTGTGATTCGGCCAGCTTCTGCTCCAGCATGCCGAGCTTGACCATCGCCTGGCGGGATTCCTCCTGCGCCCGCGCCGCAACGATCTGGCTTTCCTTGTTGCGGCTGTCGGATTCGGCCAGGCGACGGCCCAGATTCTGCTCGAGAACATTACCGTGCTGCCGACTGTCCAGCCATTGCCAGCCGATCAGAACTAGCGCCACGACCCCCACCGCCAACCCGAGATTGAAACGGGATACCCTCGCCGGAGCCGGCCTTGTCTGTGCCGGCACCGGCATTTCCTCTTGCCTGTCCTGTGTATTCTCGCTCATGCCCGCTCTCTAGTTTTTTCCCGCCACTCGATCAAACCCCTCAGCAAGCCTTCATCACCCGCAGGGGTAACATGAACCTGCTCGGCCCCCAACTCGCGCGCCACCTCGGCAATATTTTCATGGAACACAAACAGCGGCGTCTTTTTCAGCCATTGTTGCCCAAGTTTGCCCACCAGATCAAACAGATTGCGCATACTCTCGCCGCTAGTCGCAATTATTGCGTCTATTTCACCGCGCACCCACTGCTTAAGCAGCAGGCCGACATCCCCGCTAACGGGCTTTCCGCGCCGGTAACACTCAACCATGGTGAGTTCGGCGCCACGCCGGACCAACTCGTCGCCCAACAGTTCGCGTCCACCTTCACCGCGAAAAATCACCACCCGCTTACCTGCCATATCCTGTAATTCTGGCAATGCCAGCAACGCTTCACTATCGAAACGGCCTTTAGGCACGAGTACGCCTTCGCAACCAAAACGCTGCAGCTCTTTCCCGCTGCCCTTACCCACCGCCGCAGAGCGCAAGCTTTGTGGCCAGCTTCGCTTTGCCCGAATCTGGTTCATCGCCTTGTTAACCGCATTGGGGCTGATGAAAATCGCCAGGTCGAACTGTTCCAGCCGGTCGATCACCTTAGACAAGGGTCCCATATCCTGCGCATCGAAAATTTCCAGTGTGGGGAACAGGATCGCCCTGCCGCCGGCGCGCTCGATCAGCTCAGCCAGGTTTCCCGCCTGATGCGCCGGTCGGGTCACCACCACACCGACATTTTCCAGCGGTTTCATCCCCGGCAGGCTCCTAGTGTTCGAGTTCCGCCAGTATCTTGTCCGCACCCATACCGATCAAGCGCTGCGCCAGTTCCTTGCCAATCTGTTCCGCCTCATCAGGTTTGCCTGACACTTCCGAACGCACCACACGCACGCCATCGACACTGGACACGAAGCCGCGCAAGCGGAGCACGCCATCGGCTATTTCGGCAAAGCCGCCCAGTGGCACCTGGCAACTTCCCGCCAAGGCGCGGCTCATCGCGCGCTCCGCCGTGACGCAGGCGGCGGTATCGGTATGATTGAGCGACGCCAGCAAGGCAATCAGATCGTCGTCCCCGGCTCGGCACTCGATGCCAATCGCGCCTTGCCCCACCGCCGGCAGACTCTGTTCGGGGGGCAGCAGCGAAGTAATGCGATCGCCCAGGCCAAGGCGCTTCAGCCCCGCCGCAGCGAGAATAATCGCAGCGTACTGACCTTCATCCAGCTTGCGCAAACGGGTTTGCACGTTGCCGCGCAACGACTCGATTTTCAGTGCCGGAAAACGCGCCTGTATCTGGCACTGGCGACGCAAACTGGAAGTACCGACCACGCTGCCCGGCGGCAATTCTTCCAGATTTTTGAACTGGTTGGACACGAAAGCATCGCGCGGATCCTCGCGTTCGCCGATGGCAGCGAGAACAAATCCCTCCGGCATCACCATCGGCACGTCCTTCAACGAGTGCACCGCGATATCAGCACGTCCTTCCTGCATCGCCTGCTCCAGTTCCTTGACGAACAATCCCTTGCCGCCGATCTTCGACAAGGTCTTATCCAGAATCTGGTCACCGGTCGTGGTCATGCCGAGGATTATTATCTCGATTTGTGGATATAATGCTTGCAGTTGCTGTCTGATATGGTGAGCTTGCCACATCGCCAGCGCGCTTTCTCGCGTCGCAATGGTAATCTGCGTAATACTGGCGTCTGTATTGTCCGAGTGAGTTTTCAACGAATTTCCCAAGGCAAAGATTACATAATGAACATTAAGCTGGCCAACGGCCTATTGGTGATTATTTTAGCATGGTTCACCGCCGCCGGCGTGCACGCCGAGGATAGCGCCGAGGTGCCGATTGCCCACAACCTTGCCGCCGATGCCCAGGAAGCTAAAACCAGGGGTGTGCCGATCATGCTGGTCTTCGGCAGCCGCAACTGCACCTTTTGCCTGATACTCAACCGGGATTTCCTGCAGCCGATGCGGCGCAATCCGGAATACGAAGCCAAAGTCATGATGCGGCGTATCGACATTACGTCCAACTTGGCACTTCGTGGCTTTTCCGGCAAGACCACCACCCAAGCGGGCTTCGGCAAAGAAAATGGTATCAAACTAACTCCTACCATCAAGTGGTTTGACTCGGAAGGCCACGAACTGACTGAACCGCTGATCGGCCTTACCACGCCAGATTACTACGGCGGCTTTCTCGACCAGCGCATCGATGCAGCCCTCGCCAAAGTACGCGGCAAAAGTTAGTCAGCTGCGTCCGAATTCCTTGACGATGTGCTGCTGCCGCCGGCTGATCGGCAACCTTTCGGCAATCCCGTTCAGCACCACCACCCAGCCGGATTGGGCTTCGCCGGAATCATCCTGCGCCTGACGCTCGAAGCCCTCGACATAAGCCTTCGCCACCAGACAGTTGCGGTGGATGCGCACAAAGCGCCGATCGAACTCCTGCTCCAGGTGGCTTAAGGATTCCTCCACCAGATACTCGCGCTCGGCTGTTCTGACCGTGACGTATTTGAGTTCGGCACGCAGGTAGACAATCTCTTCCACCGGGACCAGAACAATCCGGTTTCTTTCGTACACACTCAAATTCGTCCTGCCCTGCGGCGCCAAGCCGCGCAATGCCTCCACGCTACCGGCCACCAGCGCCTTCGCCTTGAACAGCGCGGCAAGCAGGCGTTCGGCCCGCACCGGCTTGAGCAGGTAATCGATCGCGTTTACCTCGAAAGCCTGGACGGCGTAATGATCGTAAGCAGTGACGAAAATGACGGCGGGGGGTTGGGGCAGGCACTGCATGTGCTGCGCCGCCTCGATGCCATCCATGCCTGGCATGCGGATATCGAGCAGCACCACGTCCGCCGGACTTTGCGCCAGGAACTCCAGCGCCTCATTCCCGTTCGCCGCCTCCCCCACCAGTTCCAGCGACTGGCTGGCGGCGCAATCCTGCAACAGCTCCTTGAGCCGGCTACGGGCTGGCGCTTCGTCATCCACAATCAGCACGCGCAGGGCTTCAGACATTTTTTTCGCTCACATAGGGCACGACGATGTGGACCTGGTAGCTGCTGTCGTTCACTTTCGTCATCAGCGTGGCTTCCGCGTCGAAATGCAGCTCCAGGCGCTCGCGGATGTTCGCGAGTGCCATCTTATTGCCGGAATGGTGGCCTCCATCTCTCTGATAGGGATTGACCAGCACCAGATGCACCTGGTCACGGGCGCGGTAAATGTTGATCACGATTTCACCCGGCTCGGTGCAGGGCTCGATCCCGTGATAAACCGCATTCTCCAGCAAGGGCTGAAGTAAAAGCGGCGGAATCAATGCATCACCCGGCATTTTTTCCACGTGCCAGACCACTTTCAGCCGCTCCCCCAGGCGCAGATGCTCCAGTTCCAGATACTGGCGGCACAGCGCTACTTCTTTTTCCAACGGCGCCAACTGCCGATTGTCGGCCATCAGCACTCGAAACAGGTCAGCCATATCCTCCAGCGCCCGCTCGGCCTGTTTCGGGTCAGAACGAATCAGACTGAGTACCGCATTGATACTGTTGAACAGGAAATGCGGGCGGATACGCGCCTGCAACGCCTGCAACCGGGCTTCGCTGATCGCCGGCGAGAAGGCCCGGCTGCGCAAGTGAAAGTAGCCCAGCAGCACGCCGCTGACCAGAATGGCAAACAGCCAGTGGCGTTCGAGCGCACCGAGATCAGCATCGAACAAACGCTGGCTGAAGAGATGCACCAGCGTGCTCAGCGCCACCTCCAGCAGCAGCACTGCGGCCACGCCAACACGATAAGGCAGGCGTGACAGAACGCCACGGCCAAGGCAAAGGCAAAGCAGGGACAGCAGCAGTACCGGTTGCACCAGTACGGAGAGATCCATCAGCTCCCGCCACATTCCGTCGTAGCTGGGCGCTTTCAGCATCGCCGCGACCACGCTCATTCCGTCGACGACAAACAGGATGCGCAGCATGATGCCGAGATTGCAGAAGTTTGGCAGCGCCACCCCGGCCATGCCGGAGGGCGGTATCGCAGCCCCTGTGGGAGCAGGCGGATTTTGCTTTATACTTGTCATTTTCGAATTTTGGTCAAGGCGGCAACGATATGCAACAAAAATCCTCGGCGACGGGTAAAGTCTGGTCGGGCAGATTCAGCGAACCGGTCGCGGAACTGGTCAAGCGTTATACCGCTTCGGTTGAATTCGACCAGCGTCTGGCAGAATTCGACATTCAGGGCTCGCTCGCCCACGCTTCCATGCTCGAATCCTGCGGCATCATCGCCGCGGATGACCTTGCGTCTATCCGCAAGGGCCTCGCCCAGATCCTGGATGAAATCCGTGCCGGCCAGTTCGAATGGCTGCTCGACCTGGAAGACGTCCACCTGAATATCGAAAAGCGCCTCACCGCCCTGATAGGCGAAGCCGGCAAGCGACTGCACACCGCCCGCTCGCGCAACGACCAGGTCGCCACCGACGTACGCCTGTGGCTGCGCGCCTCCATCGATGAACTGCTGGCCTTGATCAAGGGCCTGCAACTAGCCCTGCTCGATCTGGCGGAACAGCACGTCGATACTGTCATGCCCGGCTTTACGCATTTGCAGGTCGCCCAGCCGGTTACTTTCGGCCATCATCTCATGGCCTACTTCGAAATGCTCAAGCGCGATGCCGAGAGAATGCGCGACTGTCGCACGCGCGTCAACCGTCTGCCGCTCGGCGCAGCTGCGCTGGCTGGCACCAGCTTCCCGATCGACCGGGAAATGGTGGCGCGGGAGCTGGGCTTCGACGGGGTCTGCGAAAACTCGCTCGACGCTGTTTCCGATCGCGACTTCGCCATCGAATTCACGGCTGCCGCTGCGCTGATCATGACCCATCTGTCGCGCCTGTCGGAAGAGTTGATTCTGTGGATGAGCCCGCGTGTCGGCTTCATCGACATCGCCGACCGCTTCTGCACCGGCTCCTCGATCATGCCGCAGAAAAAAAATCCGGACGTGCCCGAACTGGTGCGCGGCAAAACCGCCCGCGTCACCGGCCATTTGATGGCGCTGCTGACCCTGATGAAATCCCAGCCCCTGGCCTACAACAAGGACAACCAGGAAGACAAGGAACCGCTGTTCGACACCGTGGATACGCTCACCGCCACGCTGCGCATCTACGCCGACATGATGGGCGGCATCACGGTAAACAAGGAAGCCATGCGCCAGGCCGCATTCCAGGGCTATGCCACCGCCACCGACCTGGCCGACTACCTGGTGAAAAAAGGCCTGCCTTTCCGCGATGCCCACGAAGTCGTCGCCCTCGCCGTGCGCCACGCGGAAGGCAAGCGTTGCGACCTGAGTGAACTTTCCCTGGATAAACTGCTCGAATTCTCACCTTTGATCACCGACGACGTATTCGCCGTGCTCACCCTGGAAGGCTCGCTGAACAGCCGCAACCACATCGGCGGCACCGCGCCACAGCAAGTCAGGTCCGCCATCCAGCGTGGCCGAAAATTTATCGAGACCCTCTGAAAATGCAAATACCCATGCCACAGAAAAAAATTATCCCCATCATCCCCCATAACGAAGGGCCAGAAATAGCCGATGAAACCACTGCCTGCTCCAGCGCCGAACCCTACGCGCTGATGGTGCTGGGCGACAGCATGTTGCCCGAATTCGAAGAAGGCGAAATCATCATCATCGAACCGGAAGGTCTGGCGCACAACGGCTCCTACGTTGTTGCCTGGCACAAGGATGAATACATCTTCCGCCAGCTGGTGCAACACAGTGACCGCTGGTACCTGAAACCCCTCAACGACCTGTACCCCACTGATGAAGTGCCAGGGCTGGAAGTAGTGAAGGGGGTAATCACGCAGAAAAAGAAACCGGGCAAGCGGAGTTCGATGAAGTCTTACTAGTTAGTGTTCGGGGTTTGGCTGCCTGATAACGACATTGATGACGCCATCTACGCCAGTCAGACCATCCTGTGCTTTGTGGGCATTGCCCTCAATCGCGAAGCCACCCCAACGCAAGCACAAGCCACAAGATTCAAACTAAATGCGTCAACGTTTAAAGGCTGGAAAAACCGATTCGAATGCCTTGTGGCTGAGCTTTGCCATGGCCGGCGAATCTAGCGTTGAGCGTAATACACTCTAATTTCCCTACCGTGTTTTAGCTCCCCTTCAATTACATTCGTTTAAAAAATGGCCCTCATGGGCCGAAATACTCAATTATCTGCAATCTTGCTGCCACATTCCTCGGTTAAGGTGGCGTCGCAGACCCCTCGGGTCGCTGCATCTGTCATTGATCTGGCGGATTGACGAATAGTCCATTCTGCCTATGCAAAACTTTTCCTGACTCGAATTTCTGTAACAAACTTTCCTTAGAGTACGTGACGCTGCACAGAAATCTGCGTTCCATCCTAACGTCTCAATACTTGAAGGAAATGAAAATGCATCACTCTGTTCGTAAACTGGTCGCCGCCGCCGTGGCCACGACCTTCACCCTATCTGGCGTAGCTCCGGCCTTTGCCGCTGAACCGGTGGTACAGGGTCCGGAGTCGGTATCCGACTGGTGGAATGCCGGTCAGGCTTTTGTTGCCGATAGCAAGAAGCTCCACGCCAACAGGCACCACGCCAAGAACGTAATCCTCTTCGTTGGCGACGGCATGGGAATTTCCACCGTTACCGCCTCACGCATCCTGGAAGGCCAGATGAAGGGCGCCACGGGCGAGGAAAACCGCCTGTTCTTCGAAACGCTTCCTTATGTCGCCCTGTCCAAGACCTATTCCTGGGATCAGCAGACTTCCGACTCCGCACCCACCATGACCGCCATGGTCACCGGCTACAAGACGCGTGAAGGCATGCTGTCGGTTGACCACACTACTGCTCGCGGCGAATGTGATGCCGCCGTGGTTGCGGCAAAATCCCTGCCCACCATTCTCGAGCAAGCCGCTGCAGCCGGCAAGGCCACGGGTATCGTCTCTACCGCCCGTATCACTCATGCCACCCCGGCTGCAACCTACGCCCATACCCCGGTGCGCGACTGGGAATCCGATGCCAACCTGCCCGCAGGTTGTGGCGTGAAAGATATCGCCCGCCAGTTGATCGAAGCCTCCCCCGCCGTGAAAAGCAGCCTGAAAGTCGTGCTGGGCGGTGGCCGCGATTACTTCCGCATGAACACCCAGCTCGACCCCGAGTACACCACCAAGAAGGGTTTGCGTAAGGATGGCCGCGACCTGACCGCCGAATGGGTCAGCACCCGTAATGTTATTGCCTCTGGCGCTCAGTATGTCTGGGACAAAGCTGGGTTTGAAGCTGCCAACCCGGCCTCCACCCCCTTCCTGCTGGGTCTGTTCGAGCGTTCACACGCCCAGTACGAGGCAGATCGGGCTACGGATACGGCTGGCGAACCTTCTTTGACCGAGATGACCGCTAAGTCCATCGAGATGTTGAAAAAGAGCAAACGGGGTTTCTTCCTGCATGTTGAAGGTGGCCGTATCGACCATGCTCACCATGCCGGCAACGCCAAGCGCGCCATGCTGGATACCATCGAGTTCGCCAAGGCCGTGAAGATGGCCTACGACATGACCGATCCGGAAGAGACGCTGATCATCGTGACGGCTGACCATAGTCACACCTTCACCATTGCCGGATACCCGCACCGCGGCAACAATATCCTCGGTCTGGTGAAGGAAGTTCCTTCTGTGGATGGCAATGCGCCGGTGAATTCCGTGGACAAACTGGGTTTGCCCTACACCACTCTGGGCTATGCCAACGGCCCTGGCTGGCGTGATGCCGTCGCCACCGGCCAGAAGCGTCCTGACCTGAGCGCTGAGGACACCAACGCACTGGGCTTCTTGCAGGAATCTGCCGTACCCCTCGGTTCCGAGACTCATGCGGGTGAAGACGTGCCCGTCTATGCCAGCGGACCTGATGCTTATCTGGTACATGGTTCCATGGAGCAGAACTGGATCTACCACGTGATGAAGGAAGCTTTTCAGTTACATGACAAGAAGGATTAATTCCCACTTCTTGATGGAAACTCGTTTTCCCATGTAGTAACCGGGGCTCGTACGCCCCGGTTTTTTTCATTTTTAGAGAGCGCCATGAAAACCCAATTTGTCTCCCTGTTCCTGTTGAGCACCCTTTCCATTGCGGCTGTCGCCGCAGACCACAACCATCCTGACAATGAGCCGCAGAAACCCGTTTCCAGTGTGGCCGAAAAGGTATCGATGCCATCCCTGGCGGCGCGTTTCGAACTGCACACGGTTGGCCGCGGCGCCGACTGGTTCATGATCCGTGAACCGCAACGCATCGTCACCTTCAATACCGGCAGCCGCCAGGGCGAGGTATGGGCCCGCGACGAGCAAGGCCGGATCGAATACACCCGAGTGTTTGCGGAAGACCGGAAAATCCTTGATTACACCGACGGTCAGTTGAAGACGCTCCACATGACGCCGAACTGGGCGCAGCTAGCCTCCATCCTCAGCCCGGAATCCATCGCCAAACTGCACAAAACCGGCGAACGCAAAGTAATGGGACAGCGCGCCCTGATCCTGGAAGGCAATGTCGATGGCGTTCGTACCCGCCTGTGGTGGCTGCCGGCGCTTCAGCTTCCCGCCCGCCTCGAACGGGGTCGTGGCAAAACAGCCACCCAGCTGGTGTTGCGTGAGCTCTACAAGACCCCTCCGGCGGCTTGGAACTGGGCCGAAGAATCGGTACTCGGCGCCTATGACAAGCTGGATGCAACCGACCTGGGCGACATGGAGTACGACCCCTTCGTCCAGAAAGTAATGCGGCAGGATGGCCATCATCACGGGCATGATAGCTAGTGTTCGAATCCCATTAACAACCTTAAGGAAGGCTGATTTATTTGTCATTAAATCAGCGCTTCTCTAAAACGGTTCACTGCCGTTTTAGAGTTCAATTGGATAAGCCCACTGTCATGCCGTGGATCTCACCTGCGTCCCCATTACGAATAAAAATTGATGGGTGGGGCTGTGACTGTCTTCCTCCACAGCTAAACCTAGCGCTGCCAGCAACACAATTGTCGCTCAGCGCCACCGAGAACAGTGGCGCACTTCCAAATCGAATCCTAAATGTAATAAAACTGTCACATGGCACGGCTATATTGTCACCATTCCTGCACCCAGCAGACAAGCTCCGAATTCACCTTAATATTTTGAAAAATAAATTGATTATTAGAAAAGAATCTCCCACACGATGCATCCGCAGCGGTGGATTTACCTTGCTGGAGCTCCTCGTGGTCATGGTTATTATCGGATTGCTCGCCGGTTACGTGGGGCCGAAATACTTCGCCCAAATCGGCAAATCAGAGATAAAAACTGCCAAGGCGCAGATCAATGCGCTCGGCAAAGCCCTGGACCAGTACCGGCTCGACACCGGCCACTATCCATCCACTTCGCAAGGGCTGTCCGCACTCACAGCCCAACCCTCCGGTGAAACAAAATGGGATGGCCCCTACCTGCAAAAAAACACCGTGCCTCCAGACCCCTGGAGCAAGCCTTACATTTACAAGCAACCTGGAGAGCATGGCGACTATGACCTACTGTCGTACGGCCATGATGGACAGCCCGGAGGGACGGGAGAAGCAGCAGACATCACCAACTGGTAGCTGACATGCGCTACGAAGTTAAGGCCTTAAGGGATGGAGATATCGTCGCCAAACTCGCTCTGGATGCGACGAATGCACAGGATGCACGCACCCAGGCCCGTGAGCAGGGCTACGAGGTACTCTCCGTCCGATCGCTCGGAGGCTTGCATCTCTCGCTCGAAAGCCGGCAAGAAAAATTCCCGCTGCTGCTCTTCAGCCAGGAACTCCTGGCCCTGCTCAATGCGGGCCTCAGCCTCATGGAGGCGATACAAACACTGGCAGTCAAGGAAACCCGTCCAGATGCCCGCAAAGTTCTCGACCAGGTTATTGCCGGGCTCTATGAGGGCCGCAATCTGTCCGCAGCACTGGAACGCTTTCCGACCGCTTTTCCAGCGCTCTATGTGGCCACGGTCAGGGCCAGCGAACGTTCGAGCGGTTTACCGGAAGCCTTGTCGCGCTACGTCGAGTACCAATCCCAGCTCGACCTGGTACGCAAGAAACTCATCAGCGCTTCGATTTATCCGGTCCTGCTGATCTCGGTGGGACTGCTGGTCACGCTGTTCCTGTTGATCTACGTGGTGCCCAAATTCAGCAAGATTTACCAGAGCGTGGGAACAGACCTGCCTTTCCTGTCGAAGCTGCTGATTCAATGGGGATCATTGCTAGAAAAGAACGGCCTGCTTCTCGCCATCGCCACCGCCAGCATCATCGGCGCGGGCATTTACTGGCTGCGCCGGCCTGCAACACGAAAATGGATCGTCTCGATGTTGTGGCTGATTCCGCAACTGGGAGAACGCATGAAAATTTATCAGCTCGCACGCTTTTACCGGACGCTAGGAATGCTCTTGCGCGCCGGCCTCCCTATCGTGACCGCCATGGAAATGGCCGCCGGCCTGCTACCGCCAGTCCTGCAGGCTCCGCTTGCAGGCGCGGCGCTAAACATCAGCGAGGGCCGTCCGGTTTCCCACGCTATGGAGGCCAACCAACTGACGACGCCGGTAGCCCAAAGAATGCTTCTGGTCGGCGAACGCACCGGCAAGATGGGCGAAATGATGGACAACATCGCCGCCTTCTACGACAACGAGATGGCGCGTTTTGTGGAATGGTTCACGCGCCTGTTCGAGCCGCTGTTGATGATCGTCATCGGCCTGATCATAGGCCTGATCGTGATCCTCCTTTATATGCCGATTTTTGAACTTGCAGGGAACATCCAGTGAGCGAAACTACAGTGGCGAACGAATCTGCCCTGAAAATCACCCCTTCGCTATTGCGGGAAGCGAGGATCGATGCCGCCCGGACAAACCTGCGCATGGTGGAGATCCTGGAAGAAAAAACCGGGTTGGCACCGCCGGAGTTCGTTATGGCGCTGGCCCATACGCTGAACTATCCCGTGCTGTCCATGGAAGACCTGAACCGCCTGACCCCGGCGTTTGACATCTTGCCCTTCACGCTGGCGCAGCAAAAAGATTGCATCGCCTTTCGCGACCATGAAGGAAAATTGTTGCTCGCAATCGGCGACCCTTACAACCAGACCGTACAGGACTGGGTTGAAGAAACAATCCGCGTGCCTTTTGCTGGATACCTTGCCCACTATGCCGATCTTGCCGCATGTCTGACCCAGCAGGAAGAATCGCTGCGGGCGATGGATGGCGTGCTGGGCGAAGAAAACAAGGAAACCGGCAGCCGTTCCGGCATCGAAGATCTATCCCTCAAGGCGATCAGCGAAGATACCAGCCCGGTCGTCAAACTGGTGCGCTCGACGCTCTACGATGCACTGAAAATGGGCACCAGCGATATCCATCTGGAAAAAACCCCAACCGGACTGGCCATCCGCTACCGCATCGACGGGGTGCTGACGACGGTGGGCGAGATCTCCGGAAGCGATCTCGCCGAACAGGTTATTTCCCGCATCAAGGTCATGTCGGAACTCGATATCTCGGAACGGCGGACGCCGCAGGATGGGCGTTTCAAGGTTTCGGCCCAGGGACGGGACGTGGACTGCCGGGTTTCCATCATGCCCAGCATTTTCGGCGAGGATGCGGTGCTGCGGATCCTCGACAAGGAAGCGCTGTCCGACCATATGCGGGGCTTGCGTCTCGACTATATCGGCTTCGATGCCGATTCGCTGACGCGCTTGCGGCGCCTGTGCAACGAACCTTACGGCATGGTCCTGGTGACCGGCCCGACCGGCAGCGGAAAAACCACCACGATCTATGCCGCCATTTCCGAAATCAACCATGGTCTCGACAAGATCATCACCATTGAGGATCCGGTCGAATACCAGCTGCCCGGGGTGCTCCAGATTCCGGTTAATGAAAAGAAAGGCCTCACGTTTGCGCGCGGCCTGCGTTCCATACTGCGGCATGACCCGGACAAAATCATGGTCGGAGAAATCCGCGACTCGGAAACCGCCCAGATCGCCGTGCAGGCCGCCCTGACTGGCCACCTGGTCTTTACCACCGTACACGCCAACAACGTGTTCGACGTCATCGGCCGCTTCCTCCACATGCAAGTGGACCCTTACAACTTTGTCGCCGCCATGAACGGCATTCTGGCGCAGCGTCTGGTCAGGATGAGCTGTCCCCACTGCGCCGAACCGGTACAGCCAGATCAGGAACTACTGGCGCTTTCTGGCCTCGCCGATATGGATGTGACCTCTTACCGCTTCAAAGCGGGCAAGGGTTGCGGCCAATGCCGCGGCTCGGGATACAAGGGGCGCAGGGCGATCGGAGAATTGCTCAATCTCAATGACGAAATCCGCGAAATGATCGTTGCCAGAGAGCCCATCCGCCATCTCAAGGAGGCCGCACGTCGCAACGGCACGCGATTCCTGCGGGATGCAGCGCTGGACTTAGTGGCGACAGGAGAAACCACCCTGCAGGAGATAAACCGTGTCACCTTTGTGGCGTGATCAGATCCGTATCGGCCTGAGCCCCTCGCATGTCGCATTGTTGCGCTTCGGCAAAGGCCTGAAACCGCGGCTCACGGCAAAAGTCGCGGTGGCATGTCCGACCGGTGCCGACGCTACGCCCTGGAGCAGCGCGCTGACGGCGCTGGACGGCCTGCTCAGCAAGCCGGAGTGGCAGCATGCCGATGCCAGCGTGGTGGTTTCCAACGGCTTTGCCCGCTTTCAGCTGTTGCCCTGGAACGAGGACATCGCCGGCGAAGAAGAGCAACGCTCGTTTGCGCGCCACAAGCTGGCCACAGTCTATGGTGACAGCAGCGAATGGGAAATACGCATTGCCGAAGGTAACGCCGGCACGGAAAACCTGGCATGCGGCATGCGACTCAAGCTGCTCGACTCGATCACGGCCTGCTGCAACAAGCATGGCGTCCGGCTACGCTCGTTGCAACCCTATCTGATGGCCGCCTACAACCGTGTCCGTTCAGAACTGGCGCAAGGGAATATCTGGTTCGCCGTGACCGAACCAGAGCGCGTATGCGTCATGCGCCTGGATAACGGCGCATGGCGGAGCATCCACTGCCGCTCGCTGGCGACTGACAATCCGCTCGCCGCGCTGGTGACCGTGCTCGAACGCGAACAGCAGCTGGCCGGACTGGATCCGCAAACGGACACAACCGTCCTGTACGCACCCGGCATAAGCGCTGCCAGCCTGGCCGCCATCAGCAAAACGAAATTCAAACTGGTTGCTCCTTCTTCTGAATCCAACCCCGACTGGCGCAGCGATCCCCAGTTCGCCATGGCCGCGAGCGCTTGAGCATGGCTGCCCCGATACTCACACTGGACTTCAAACGCAATCCGTTCCTGCGCCGCAGCATGGGCGCCTGGCTGTTGCTGGGCGGAGCTTGCGCCGGAGTTGCCGCAGCCCTGTCATTCGCCGAGGCGGACCAGGCTCTGCTCCAGATCAGTCAACAAACGGCGGAACTGCAACAGGAATACGCGCCCCTGGCAGGACCGAAAAGCACCATGGACGTGACCCAGCTAGCGGCAGATATCAAGCACGCCAATGACATCATCCACCAGCTCAACCTCCCATGGGACAAGCTTTTTATGGCTCTGGAATCTACCGCAAACAACCAGGTGGCGCTGCTTTCCATTCAGCCTGATGCCCGCAAACAGCTGATCCACATTAGCGGAGAGGCGAAGAACCTGGACACCATACTGGATTACATTGCCCAACTGCGCAGCCAGGAAACACTCGCGCAAATCACCCTGACCAGCCATGAAATTAAGCAGCAAGACCCCGACAAGCCAGTCCGCTTCAGTCTGTCCGCCAAGTGGACACCCACACGATGAGCGCCTCCATTATTGCTGCAAAGAATTTCCTGCGCCGTAGCGGATGGGCCGGCATGCTGGGTCTCGCCATATTGCTGGGCAGCCCGATTTTTTACGCCACGATGGTGTTGCCGATGCAGGAACAACTCGCGACACTCAAAGTGGAACAGGTGCAACTGCGCCGGGATATCGCGAAAAACCTGCACCGAGAAACCAAACCCGCGCCAACGGTGGAAATGCAGCTCAAGGCATTTTACAGGCAGTTCCCCTCGTTGAATCGTAGCGAAGAATGGCTGGCGAAAATCTATGCGGCGGCGGAACGTCGGCACATCGTGCTAGAAACCGGCGCGTACAAGCTGGCAGGCGCAGAAACCGGCAACCTTCAACGCTACCAGATCACCCTGCCGATCAAAGGAAGCCACGTACAGATCCGCCATTTCCTGTCCGATCTTTTGACCGAGGTTCCCGCCCTGTCGCTGGACGATATCAGCTTCAAACGCGAGACCATCGATCTGACGGTAGTCAACGCAGTCATCAAGATGACGCTTTTCCTGGGCGAACCGGCATGAACAAGGCGCAAAAAAAGCGCTGGGCGCTGCTGCTTGGCCTGCTTGCCATCAGCTCGGCATCTGCTTTCTGGGCACCCAATGAAAACGGGGAAGCCGAACCAACTGTGTCGGTTAAAAAACCGAATCAGGAAAGAGGTCGCAAAAAACCAAAGAATATCGATGCCTCCGAATTGCAACTGGACACGCTGAAACGAAACAGCTTGCCGGAAACGGCAACCGACATTTTCCCGGGCAAGTCTTGGTATGTTCCCCCGCCACCGTCAAAACCCGTGCCCCCGCCGCCTCCGGCCCCGCCGCCGATTCCCTTTGTCTATCTGGGAAAAATGCTTGAGGACGGCAAATTGCTGGTCTTCATGAGCAAGCAGGAGCGCAACCTGGTTGTCAGGGAGGGTGACGTGATCGAAGGAACCTACCGCGTGGAGAGCATCCTCCCCCCCCTGATGACACTGACTTATCTGCCGATGAACATGAAACAAACCTTCCCGATTGGAGCATTTAATTGAAACACTGGATCTGGCGCCTGGCGCTGCTGCTTTTGATTTCCTTCCTTGCTGGATGCGCCGGAGAACGCGCCTTTCGTGAAGGCAAATCACTGCTGGCGGAAGGCCGGACCGAGGAAGGGCTGACTCAGTTGGAAATCGCAGTCAAAGAAGACCCGAACAGCATCGAATTTCGCACCCAACTCTACCGGCAGCGCCAGCTTCACATCCAGAAACTGCTGACCCAGGGAGACAATGCGCGGAACTCCGGTCATTTTGTCGAGGCGGAATCCTGGTATCTTCAGGCGCTTAAATTCGAGGATGGCAATACCCGCGCCACCAACGGCTTGCAGGCCATCGAAGGCGGCCGCCGTCGCGCCGCCATGCTGACCAAAGCGGAAAACCTGTTCAAGTCAGGCGACCTGGCCGCTGCCGAAAAACTGGCGAGCGGCATACTCGGAGAAGACCCTGCCAACCTTGGCGCACGGGAAATAAAGCGGAAAATTGACGAGAAAACCTGGCAGGACAGCAATCCCTCCTCGGGGCTGAGCTCCGGTTTCAAAAAACCGATCACCATCGAGTTCCGGGACGTCAATCTGAAAACCATTTTCGAAGTGATTTCGCGCACTGCGGGCATCAACTTTGTTTTCGACAAGGACGTGAAGCCTGATCTGAAGGCGACCATTATGGTCCGCAACTCCTCCGTCGAAGATGTCATCAATATGCTGCTCGTCACCAACCAGCTGCAGAAAAGCGTGCTCAACAACAACACCATACTGATTTACCCGCACACGCCCGCCAAGGTCAAAGACTACCAGGAGCTGGTCGTCAAGGGTTTCTACCTGACGAACGCGGACCCGAAACAGATGATGAGCGAAATCAAGACGGTGCTGAAAACGCGCGACATCTCCATCGACGAAAGTCTCAACATGCTGGTGATGAGGGACACGCCCAATGTCATTCGCCTGGCCGAGAAGCTGGTCGCCCTGCATGACCGAGCCGAACCCGAGGTCGTCCTCGAAGTGGAAATACTGGAAGTGAAGCGCTCCAAGCTGACCGAACTGGGGATGCAATGGCCCAACAAATTCACCGTCGTGGCACCGCCACTATCTACCACCACGGCAACGGCCTTCGGCAACATCACGAATTCCACGCTTAACGGTGGGCAGCTTACTGTCGACAACCTGCGTCACCTGAACGGCGCCCAGATCGGCATCCCGAACCCCGTCCTGAACCTGCGCGGCGAGGATAGCGACACCAACCTGCTCGCTAACCCGAGAATCCGCGTGCGCAATCGCGAGAAAGCAAAAATCCACATCGGTGACCGGGTTCCGGTCATCACCACCACCGCCACCGCCAACGTCGGCGTGGCGGAATCCGTCACCTATCTGGATGTCGGACTCAAACTCGAAGTCGAGCCCAGGATTTATCTCGACAACGATGTGGCGATGAAGGTCAACCTCGAGGTCAGCAACATCGTGCAGCAAATCAAGAGCAGCACCGGAACGCTGACCTACCAGCTCGGCACCCGCAATGCCTCCACCACGCTACGCCTGAAGGACGGTGAAACCCAGGCACTGGCCGGACTCATCAATGACGAAGACCGGGCCAGTGCCAACAAGGTGCCCGGGCTTGGCGACATCCCCGTTCTTGGCCACCTGTTCTCGAGCCGTCTGAATAGTGGCAGCAAAACGGAAATCGTCCTGCTGATCACGCCTCGCATCGTCAAAAACCTGATCCAGCCCGATGCAGCGGCCATCGAGTTCACCTCCGGGACTGAAACCTTTGTCGGTGCGCCGCCTCTGGCCATTAGGCCAGTGGATGCATTTTCCGTGTTGCCGGGGCAGCGGCCTGCTGCTCAGCCGCAGTTGATTCAGCGTAGCGAGACCGCCCCAGTGCCGCAGAGTATATCCGCACCACCGGCGCTTGAACCCCAGCCTTCCAGCACAGCCATTCCACCGAGCGAAACCACCAGCCCGGCAACAGAACTAATGCCCGTGCCCGCAGCGGAGGGAAAGTTCAGGGAAGATTAAGATGGCTCGCCACAACCGCGGAGTTCAGTCCAGAACATCGGCATCCGGTTTTACGCTGATCGAACTGGTAGTCACCGTCGCTATCGTCGCCGTGCTCGCTTCCGGCATCATGCCCATGATCGAAGTGACCGTGCAGCGCAACAAGGAGCAGGAGCTCAGAGTGGCGCTGATGCAAATTCGTAATGCGATAGACGCCTACAAGAAAGCCGCCATCGATGACCGCACCGTCGGTGCTTCCGGTTATCCCAAAACGTTAGAGTTATTAGCGAGCGGCGTGGAGGATATAAAAAGCCCGACCAAGGCAAAAATTTTCTTCCTGCGTCGTATTCCCCGTGATCCGATGTCTACCGACCCCAGCATCCCCGCAGCAGAAACCTGGGGAAAACGGAGCTATGCAAGCAGTGCAGAAAATCCCCAGGAAGGCAACGACGTGTTCGACATCTATTCCTTGAACACGGAAAGAGGACTCAATGGCATTTCCTACAAAGATTGGTAAAGGCCATTTCTTCCATGGCTGCGGCGGATTTACGCTCATCGAATTGCTGGTAGTCATGGCAATTATCGCCACCCTGCTGTCTATCGCCACGCCCCGCTACTTCCATAGCATCGAAAAATCCAAGGAAGCCGTGCTCAAACAGGATCTGAATACACTACGCGATGCGCTCGACAAATATTATGGCGACACGGGAAAATATCCAGCCACGCTGGACGACCTGGTTACTAAAAAATACATCCGCTCCATTCCGGAAGATCCCGTATCCGGCAGCACCGTCAGCTGGCTAACCATTGCGCCCGACAACCCCGCCAAAGGCGGTGTCTACGACGTTAAAAGCGGCGCACTTGGCAACGCTCGAAATGGCACGCCTTACAGTGAATGGTGAACAGAATAAAAAACTGCATTCAAGTCACAGCGCCAGAGGGCAACTTATTCTCAATACAGGTACAATCTCAACCATGGAATACGAAGTAGTCGACACGCAAGTTTCACCCACCGGCCGGCTAGAGGTGCTGTCCAGAACGGAAGCGGCCAAGTTGCTCGACGAGGGCCATGGAAGTTTGCACGAGCTTTATCGCAATTGCTCGCTGGCAGTGCTTAATTGCGGCAATGAACTCGATGATGCCAAAGAACTGCTGGAGCGCTATCGTGCCTTCGATATCCGCATCATCCAGCGCCAGCGCGGCATCAAACTCGACATCAAGGGGGCACCGGCCAGCGCCTTCGTGGAAGGCAAGATGATCACGGGTATCCGGGAGCACTTATTCGCCGTCCTGCGCGATGTCATCTATGTCAGCGAAGAGATTCGCGGCAACCCGCGATTTGCCCTCAACACTTCAGATGGCGTTACCGATACGGTGTTCCACATTCTGCGCAATGCCTGTGTCCTGCAGCCGATGACCGATCCTAATATAGTGGTTTGCTGGGGTGGCCATTCTATCAGCCGTGAGGAATATGATTACAGCAAGCTGATCGGCTACCAGTTGGGCCTGCGCGGCCTCGATATCTGCACCGGCTGCGGCCCGGGAGCCATGAAGGGACCGATGAAGGGTGCCGCCATCGCCCATGCCAAGCAGCGCATCAGGAACGGGCGCTACATCGGCTTCACCGAGCCGGGAATCATCGCCGCCGAGTCGCCGAATCCGATCGTCAATGAACTGGTGATTTTCCCCGACGTCGAGAAGCGCCTGGAAGCGTTCGTTCGTGCCGGACATGGCTTCATCGTCTTTCCTGGCGGCGTCGGCACGGCCGAGGAAATCCTTTATGTCCTCGGCGTCCTGCTTCATCCGAGCAATGCCGAACAGCCCTTTCCTCTCATCTTTACTGGACCGAAGAGTGCAGAGGACTACTTTCGGCAGATCGACCAGTTCATCGGTGCTACCCTCGGCGCCGAAGCCCAACGGCGCTATCAGATCATCATTGACGATCCGGTGCAGGTGGCGCGGGAAGTCCAGGCCGGCATCAAGCTGGTTCGCAACTTCCGCAAACAACAGCGGGATGCCTACTACTTCAATTCCCTGCTCAGGATCGAACACGATTTGCAGCGCCCCTTCCATCCCAGCCACGAGAACATGCGCAAGCTAAAGTTGCAGAAGAATCAACCGAAGCACACCCTTGCTGCCAACCTGCGGCGTGCCTTTTCGGGTGTTGTTGCCGGCAATGTCAAGGACGAGGGCATCCGTGAGATTGAAAAACACGGCAGCTTTGAGATCCACGGTGACTCGACAATCATGGGGCCGATGGATGCTCTGATGTCATCTTTCGTTGCCCAGAAGCGTATGAAGATATCGAGTAAAAAATACAACCCCTGTTACCGCATAGTTGCCGAGACCGTCGCCTAGAGCTCGCGCAATTTGCGCACAGCACCGCGGCGAGGGGGCAAAGCCCCAGACCGGGAAAGCGATAATTTTGACGCTCTGGCCTGTGACAAGATACAAGGACTAGTGTTTAGCCGCGTGCATGATCGCGCGATCTTTCTCATTCTGTATACAGTTCACGCAAACGAACTGGCGGCGAAGACCATCTTTTGAAGTTATCCACTCCCCGTCTTCTGCACGGCCATCGTGCCGGACGCAGTATTTCTTCGGGTCTGAGAACAAGCGACTATGAATATGACTTCCGGTGAGTTTATTCATGTTCCACATCCATGAGTAAAAACCGTTTTATACTGCTTGCTTATTACACGCATATTACGAAGCCAGAATTAACCTGCTGCGTTTTTGCTTCTCGGCTAACAACAAGACATCAAGCTGTCACAATCAGGTCATATGATGTCGCCCATTATGAAAATAAATGCTCACCGCCCCCCACCCTGTGAGGGATGTACCTACTATCAGGCACAGGAGAGAAACATCGGCGCCTGCCATCGCTTTCCCCCAAGTTTTGCCGGTGACAGCTCCCCGATTGACTTCCACCACTGGAAATTCCCCCTGGTGTCGGCCAACAACTGGTGCGGTGAATTCCAGGCGGCGGCGCTAGTCGGCGATCTGACGGGCGCCTAAACGTCGGCTATCAGGAAAATAGAACTTCAGTTCACGACCCGTTAGAGTCAGGTTCACGTGTCTGCTTTGTAATCTCAAACTGGCCCGCCTCTGATGCGCCACCCAAAGCAAAGTTATGATTAAGCCTATCGATTCCCGAGCGATTCCATCGCGTGGTGATTCATTGCCCGTAGACGTTCGGCAATCACCTTCATCACATCCAGTGCAAAATTTGGTGTCTGCTGGATCAGGAAGAGAAAGCGGCGCTTGTCGATCGCCACCAAACGACAGTCAGTCCTCGCAATCACGTCTGCGCAACCAGGGTTATGGTCAATGAGCCCCAACTCCCCCAGCAGGGTTCCTGTTTGCGCAGTACAAATCACTTGTCCACCCAGCCTGACTTCTGCTTCCCCCTCGAGCATCACATACATGACATCACTCATTTCTCCACATTTAAGAATGGTTTCGCCTGAGGAAAAATTGACGGTTTCGGTTTCATGCCTAAACAGGTTGGAAAAATCCATAACTATTTCTTTCATTCGATAATTGAGAGCATCTGGAACCCACCTAGTTTAGACGGAATTATCCGCATTGGGCGCACTGAAATGAGCGGGCACGACTGGGGATACTTATGGTCGGTGGGTTTGGGATTCAATACGTGCCCAATAACGATCAGGAACTCCCGGGGTAGGCGCGCCTGTACTCCTGGTAAAACGCCATCACCCTGGGAACATAAGCGGCCGTCTCGCGGAAAGGAGGTATGCGATTGCCGTATTTGATTACATTGTTCTCGCCCGCATTGTAGGCCGCAAGCGCAAGTCGCATATCGTTGTTGAACATCGCGAGCAAGTCGCGCAAGTAGAGCGCGCCGGCACGGATGTTCTGCGCCGGATCATAAGGATCAACCGCCCCATAGCGCCTGGCCGTACCCGGCATGAGCTGCATCAGCCCGATTGCCCCCTTGCCGGACAGAGCGCGGGGATTGTAGCCGGATTCCGCCGCGATCACGGCATGCAGAAGCGCCAATTCAAGCTGGCTGAATGATGCTGCACGACTGATCTCTGGCGCGTACAGGCTGCCATTAATGCCTCCGCGCGCACTTCTGGCCTTGGCCGCGACAGATGGGGCGTCCGTCTCCGTGCGCATCAGCAGGGTATAGCGCTGGTCGACCGGCATATTACTGAAGTGCGGTACCCCTGCATCGTCGGTGAAAGCGTAAATATCCGCCCTGGCCGCACCTGCCCAGGCCAGCCATAGTAGGATAATCGGAATAAGCAGCCATGCAAGACGTGGTGCCATGGTGGTTTTCTAACTGCCGGGAAGTATCGGCAGATCAGCGCCGACGTCTGCCAGCGACCAAGGATAGCAGACCGAGAAGTCCGCTGCCGAAGAGGATGCTTGCCGCTGGGAGTGGGACGGGGGAACTCATAGAAATGCGACCACCATTTAAATCAATTAAATTTCCGCCCGAATTGACGGTTGCGCTATCAGTCGCTTTAATTTCGCCCCGCAATATCAAATTGATTGCGGAAAGCGCAAGACTCCCACCAATAAGTTGCGAGCCGGAACCCATCACGATGCTGTTGATAGCATTCAATGATACCGATCCGGCACCAGTATCAAATATGCCGTTCAGATAGATCCCGTCAGCAGATAACAAATATCCATAACCTGTGCCCGGCGTCAGAACTGTGACACGGATCCCTGCATCGATATAGACATTGCTGAACTGAGGAAAAACTGCCGGGTCGCTCAAATCAAGGGTGGCATCAACCAAAGGATGAAATACTCCGGACGACCCATCGGAGAGATAACTGGCCATAGCCGAGCTGGATAAAATCGCACTGGTGAATAAGGCAGCCAGCAGCAGTTTTTTCAAATGTCTAAAATCCATATTACTCAATTCCATTTATTTTAAGGTCACAACGCCAACCACAGCGGCTGTAAAAACAGTCTTGCTCCAGAATTTATTCATCAGCCCTGGCACCGGCGTCTTCCAGCAATGTTGCTGCTCCCTGACCGCCTGCAATTCTGGCCCAGTGCAACGGGCGATATCCTTGCGCCAACTGGTTGGGATCTGCCCCCTTGGCCAGCAGACTGGTCACGGCCGGATTGTCTTGTTTCAGGATGGCGAAAAACAGTGCTGTACGGCCTTCCGCATCCAACGTGCGCATGTTGGGTTTTCGTGCCAGCACCGCCTCGAACAGTGCAGCATCGCCGGACTGCAGAACCAGCATCAACGGCGACAGCCCGTCCCGGTTGGGAATATCCACATCCGCGCCGGCACGCAGCAGCATTTCGGCAATGAGCACATTCCCGGTTTCCAGCGCATTGGTAAGCGCCGTGCCGCCGTTGTCGTTGACAGTGTCCAGCCGTGCGCCGGACTTGAGCAGGAACTCGACCATGCGCGCATCGCCGCGCAAGGCGGCAATGCCAAGCGGGGTAAAGCCGATCCCGCCTTTGCTATCCACGTCGGAACCCAGATCGGCAAACTTGCGTGCCAGCGACAGATTCCCTTGCGAGGCAGCCATCAGCACTGCAGTGTTACCGGCTTTATCGGTGCCGCGCGGATTCGCGCCCATGTCCATCAACATCTTGATCAGGCGCAAGTCTCCTTGCCGCGCCGCATCCACCAGATTGGCGTCTTCCTGTCCTGCCGCCATGGCAGGCAGGAAATACACAAACAGGCACAGGGGCAACAGAGCCCTGCTCAGCGAGGCAACTTTCACTTCGCCCCCTCAACACGCTGCGTATCCAGTTTGTCGCGATATTCTTCCAGGGTATTTTTCACCTGAACGGACTTGATGCCGGTTAGTGGATCAATCTGGGCCAGCGCATCCAGAAATCCTTTGTCACGGTATTGCGCAAGGATTTCTCGGTTCAGTTGGTACAACTGCGCGTTCTTCTGCTCGCATCCGCCCAGCGCTTGCCCACGTTGCGCGATTGCAGCCTGCAAAAGCCCAATCTGCTTCTGGTTTTTTTCAGTTTCCTGCTTGTGCAGCGCAAGCAGCTCAGCATGCGCGGTTTCGGATTTATGCAGCTTTTCCTGCAAGGCTGCCACCTCGTCCTGTGCCGAAGCCAGTTCTTTAGTCAGCGATGAACGCTTGCGTTCCAACTGAGCAACGCTCTGTTTGGCGCTTTCAGCTTGCCTGGACAATTCATCCGCTTTCTCGGTGAGATCGGCTTTATCCTTCTCCAGCGCGGATTTTTCCACGCTGAACTGCTGCTGCATGATCTGCACCCTGCGTGCCGCTTCGCGTTCCTTGTTGTCCTTCTTATCGCGTGCGAAAGCGGTTGGCGTGGCAAGCGCCATGCATGCAACAATCAATACGGCCAGGACGGCTGAGTATTTAGAATTTCGCATTCAAGTCCACCTGCAATACGTCAATCGCCAGCGGCGGACCGTCGATCTGGTCTGCACTCATGTAACGCAGCCCGATTGAAGTGTTCTTGGCTATGCCGTAACTGCCACCGATGAAAAAGCCTTTGGTATCGGTACCACCCAAGTGGAAATCGGAATCTGCGAAGGCATCCAGCACCGCATCGCGTTCCAGATGCTTGTAACCGAGATAAGTCTGCCATTCGCCTTCATTCTTGATCTCGGGCATACCCAGCATCACTTTTGTCATGTAGCCCTCGGTCCTGGGCTGGATATCCAAACCGGTGCGCTGCAGGATTTCCTGACGGTCGAAGCCGAGGTTCTTGACGTAGTCACCCGTCACGACCACATGCACCGGATCGAATGCGGCCCAGTCATACATGCCGGTCAGATTCAGTTCGTGGTAATTTGCCGCCAAAGCTGCCAGTTTGTCTGTCGGGTTATCGATCAGGAACATCGAGTTGCCCTTCTGGCGAGTCTGCGGCGCGGTCAGATCGTACACATGCGAGCCGTTTATCAGGTTAGGCTGGCCAGCAATATGACTGTACTTGTAGAAACCCACCCCCAGCTTGAGTTTGGACATGTCAGTCGACACCCATTCGACACCGGCCTGGGCGCCGTACAGCCACTTGCTCTTGGCCAGAACAGTGTCGGATGATTCAACTTCCTGTACCGGGAAAGCGCCGGCGGTGAAGAAGCCCGTCAAACTATCGGACAACTGCGGCTTCAGGGTTGCTGCCAGCCCATCGAAATTCAGGTCTTTATCCCAAACCAGGTCGGTGGGTGAGAACCACGGGTTCGGCATGCGCCCGCCACTGACCGACAGCCAGCGGTAGGGGTCGTACTTGAGGAAAGCGCGGTCGAATACCACCGTGTACTTGTTGAAGCTGTTGCCCATAGTCTGGTTGGTGGAAACCGGGTCGGTCGTGTTGCCGGTTGACAAGCGCAGCCCGGCTTTCCAGTCATCGGCAATCTTGATGTCGGCGTTGAGGCGCACGCGCACGCGCATCCGCTCGCGATCTTCGGTGGTATTGTTCACGTTGATGCCGAACAGAGCCAGATTGGCTGGTGATGTGTTGTCCTTCTGAAACAAGTCATTCTGATAGCGCAAGCGTACATCACCGCTCCACTTGAAGCGTCCCACCCAGTCCGGCAATGACCCGGGGTCACCCCAGCGCTCGCTTTTGGCCTGTGCCAGCACCTCGTTCTTGATCTGCTCGCGGATTTCGCGTTTCACCCTTTCAGGCACGTAAGGCACGCGCACCACATTCGCTTCCGCTTGTTGTTCCGGTTGGCTCTGCTGCTCTGCCGGCTGCGGCACCACTGCCGCGCTTTTGAGCAGCATTTCAGCCTTGTCGGCCGTAAGCAGGCCTTGCTGCATCAGCGCCTGGATCAGGTTAAACGTGGTCTGGCGCAATGCCTCCAGTTCCTGTTTTTCTCCCGCCTGCGCTCCCTGGCACAGGAATGCCAAAGCCATCATGGCGGCGAATTTGGTTTTTTTGAGCTTCATGAATTCCACTTAAATTTAAGATATTTAAAGTCTTGATGTAAGCCGTAACTTGATCGGCTGTGGCATATCTTCCGGCGGCCGCTCTTTGACCGAGGACAGGCCGGCCAGCGCCAGCTTGATCGAGCTATCCGTATCCGGACTTCCGGTCGACCCGTTCAGTTCGAACTTTTCCACATGACCATCTTTTGCGATCCAGATGCGCACCTGAATTCTGTAATTAAAGGCAAGCCGATGTTTCCTCATGTATTCGGATATCTGCTCATTAATCTGCTGGGCAACCGGGATGGAGTAACCCGCATACTTCCCCCCCACGCCTGCCAGCAAATCTCGGCCACCCTTGCGACCGACCAGACCGAAGCCATCACCGCTCCCATTAGCATCCGCATCAACACCCAAATCCTTGCCTGCCGGCGGTTCATTGTCAGCTGGCTTGGGCGCCTCTTCCGGCTTGGGCTGCTCGATCTTGACCTCTTCCTTCTTGATCTCCGGCTCCGGTGGTTTTTTCTCCGGAGGCGGCGGGGGCGGTGGCTTGACCAGCGTGATCTGCTGAAGCCTGGGTTTCTTGGCCGGTTTGTCGCTGACCAGCAAATCCTTCAACCCCAAGCCCAGCATGACGGCAACAATCAGGCCTAGCGCAACGCCTCCCCAGCGCATCCAGGAAGGTTTTTGGCCTTCCATTACTTCACCAGCCGCTGGGTCACCAGGCCCAACTGGGTAATATCCAGCTGCCCCAGCAATTCAAGCACCTCCATCACCTTGCCGTACTGCACCACCGTATCGCCCTTGACCACCACCGGCAGCTCGGGATTGGCTGCCTTCAGCTGGCCGAGGCGGGTACGCAATTCCTCTATCGACACCGGATAAGCATCGAGATAAATCTGTCCGCCCTCGGCAATCGTGATCGCCTTCGTCTGCGGCTTCGCCAGGCTGGGCGCATTGCTCGCCTTGGGCAGGTTGACCTTGACCCCCTGCACCGACGCGGTGGTCATGATGATAAAAATCACCAGCAACACGTAGGCCAGATCGAGCATCGGCGTTACGTTGATATCGTCGAAGGGTGCGTTATCTTCCTGGACCTTCATGGTGGCCTCCGATCAGCGGCTGTAATTTTCGGCGAGTTTGGTAATGAACTCGTCGACGAAAATATGCATGTCGGACGAGATCGTCTTGACGCGAGAACCCAGGTAGTTGTAACCAAACAGCGCTGGAATCGCCACCGCCAGCCCCGCTACGGTCGCTACCAGAGCGGCAGCGATGCCCGGTGCAATGGCATTGACGTTGACATCGCCGGAAGCGGCAATCGCGGCAAAGGTGATCATTACCCCCACCACCGTACCCAGCAACCCCAGGAATGGCCCGCCGGAAATCGCAATGGTGAGCAGCACCATGAGCCGGTTAAGGCGATGAGTTTCTTTCACCATCCCGGCATCCAGGCTGGCTCGAATCGAATTGAGCGCCTGCGGCGATAGCGTCTTGTCGACATGCGAGGAATCCGTATCTTTGAAACGATGCGCAATTTCTACCGCACCAATGTGGTAAATGCGGTACAGCGATGAATGCATGAAATCGTCTGCCAGACCCTTGGCTTTATCGATCATCGCCAGGTCGGTCGATAGTTCGCGGAATTTATCCATAAACTTATTGTTGGATTTGTCCATGCGGTTGACATAGATGGTTTTTTCGAACATCACCCATACCGCAATCACGAACATCACCGCCAGGATGCCGATCACCACCCAACCGTCCAGCGTCACCGATTGCAGAATGACGCCGAAGTAAGAGGCGTTCCCGCCTTCTTCATTCGACTCTTCCTCACCCAAAGCAACCAGTTTCCCATCCGGACCCTGGGCGGCCTGCACGGCCATCCATGCCGCATTTCGCGCCATGCCGGAAACCTGCACTTCATCCATCTCGCCCTGGAACCCGGCCCCCAGCGTCACCCCGCCTGATGGCAGCGCAGCACCCGGCGCTTCACCCGCCAGTTTGCCATCCACATACACCCGCAAAGCATCTGAAACCGTTAAGCCCAGATGATGCCATTGACCCGCACTCAGCGCCGTACCGGAAGCCACGCTCGCCTTACCCGACTGCGCCTTGACCACGCCGCCATCGAGCGAAATCTTCAGATCACCAGACTGGAACAGAACGCCATCCAGCGCGGCAGGCTTGACCCATACCGAGAAGCTGTAGCCACCTGCCGCATTCACCGCAGGTAGCGCCACACTTTGAGACCCGTTGAATCCGGCGCCAGCACCCGAAAATGAAGCTGCCACCGATTGCGCGGAAGACTGCGTCGCATGCAGGCCGTTCAGTCCGCTATCCCGCGGATTCCCGTCCTGCTCCGCGAAATGGTAAACCGCGCTGCCGGCATCATACGTGCCCTTGGCGTTCGATGCCGGAGCCGCTTTCTCGTTACCGAAATAAAGAAAAAATTTCGGCTGGGCCGCAAGCTTGGGCACCTTCACCCAGACCAGCGCCATCTGGTTCGCGCCATCCCATTTTTCTATGTGATATTTCAGCTCGGTCTTGTCGTCCTCCGCCACAAACCGGATATCGGAACCGTCCAGCTTGGCATCGGCAAAAGAGAAGTTGCCTGTATGCAAACGTACCAGCACCGGAACCTGCTCGACCGCCAGCTTGATATCCGCAGAGGGACTCAGCGTGATCGGCGTACGGTATGCCCAGTCGCCACTCCACCAGGCAAGCGCCGGGGTGGATAGCAAGCTGGCGGCAAAAGCGCATAAAACAAGGAAGGGAGAGATTAATGATTTTCTTTTCATGATTCCGCTATTTTGAAGTAAGGGTGTTTCATATTTGTGAAGGATTGATTTCTGTTGGGTTACAGCTGAATGACAGCTAATCGCCGAATCCAATCACCTCGACATTGAGAAATGCTTGCCTGAAGCTATCTTGCGGTTTTTGCTGGGCCATGGCTTGCGCCGCATCCGCGCCGGACTTGCCGGCATCCGCCGCTTGGCCGCTGACCCCGGTCAGGCCGGCTGCCAAGCTGCCGGTGCTGGCTACCGGCACGCCTGTAGTAGCGCCGTTCGCCTGAATGTTGTCCGCACCGCGCACAAACTGCGCCGCAATATTGATGTTGCCCACTGACCCGATTCCAGCATCACCTGCATTCACGCTACCCTTTGGGGCAATCAGGTTAACGCTGACGTCATCAGGATTTTTATCGCCGCCGGTAATCATCGCGCGGATGCCGCTACCGGTGGTTGCACCCCGGTATTCCACTGTGGTGGTGCCATCAGATTTGGTTGTAATAATCGGCGGCGGCACGGACAACGCGGTCTTGGCGCCTTTGCCCGCATCGATATTCCCTTCCGACGACCACAACAGGATGTCGTCGCCATACAAGGTCATCACACGGGACGAATTGACCAGGAAATCGCCTTTGGACATCGAGCGGACACTGCCGCCTTTCTGGGTGACGATGCCCGTTATGCCAGCCAGCAGCGAGTTATCGGGGACTGGTATATGATTTTCCTCGTGGGTCGCGTTCTTTGCACCATAAAGTTCTGTGGGAATATTGGCCAGACCTGCATTGATCTTGCCTCCCGGCACGAAAAGATCGATATTGCCACCACGGAAGGTCTTGATCTGGCTGAAGAACAGATTGAGGTCGCCCTTGTAGTCGTTGCCCGGAAACAACTTGGCAATCGCATCGTAGCCACGCTGGTAACCCATAGCCTGGCCAGAGCTGTCCACACTGCCGTCCTTGCCTGCATTGTGTTCGGTGCCTGCCTGCGTGAGCTGCGTGAAGAATGTCTGGGCCAGTTCGGGCGTATACCCGCTCACACTGTTCAAACCGTATTTGGCAGCAAAGCCTGAATAATCCGGCGACCCGTTCACACCTGCCATCACCGCGATATCGGCTCCCTGATCAGAGAGAGCGGGGTTGTTCAGGTTACCCTGGGTGACTACCCCGACCGAGTTGCCCAGATCGATATTGCGTCCTGCCGACAACTCCAGACGCCCTGGGCCATCCAGACGGATAGTTCGAGAATTGCCCAACAATTTACCATTGGCATTGTACGGATCGACATACGCGATATCACGGCCCGCACGGATACTTGTCACGTCACCGGCTGCCAGATTCTGTCCATACAAGTTCAGATCAACGATGTCGCGTCCCGCCTCGATCTGCGCAGGTTTGGAGAGGAACAAAGCGGCTTCGTTCGCGCTAACCAGAGCGCCATTTAACGCAACGATCCTTGCCGGCACATGGTCCCCTGCATGTACCGGAGTATGCGCATGAACACCATATTTGATGCTATACAATTCGGGAGTGGGAAACAGTTTTTTATCCAGCCCATTATAGGTGTCCGTCGGATTCAGCGCATTCGGCAATAACGTGGGGTCAGCACCCGACAAGTTGGGGTCAGCATCCGACAAGTTGATGTTTCCGTTAATTGCAATATTCCCTGCCGCCAGCAGATTCAGATTTCCGGTGGATGACGGAGACAAGGTAAATTGCTTGTTGACGTCAATATTTCCCTGCAGGGCACTGACGCTCAAATTACCGGGATAAATAGCCATTGCATTGGCTTCGTTATCTGTGGAAATGCCGAATTTCAGATCGGGCAAGGTTTTTTGCAGCGCGTCAACGTCATTGAACAGCGATGCGTTGCCGGCGACCGAAAGAAGGCTGGCCTTGCTATCCGGCGAGTAAGTCAGGAAGAACGACTTGGGCTTGATGGGAGGCTGTATTCCCTGGGATTTTCCCTGCGCCACCATGGTCGGGTTGACGATAGTTTCCAGTTGCAGATCGTGCAACGCTGTCACATCGAAACGGCCATCCGCCAGGGCCAGAACCGTGTGAATGGGCGTGCCGTCGCTTGCTGTCCGTCCCGAAATGATGCCGCCTTCGGCAGCAATGGTCCCCACGCCGCGCGCAACGTAATACGTACCGCTGAGAATATCGCCGCCGGCACGCACCGACAGGTCGCCACCGCCCTGAATATCCATGCTGGCATCGCTGGCAGAAGTGCCGCTGACGCGGCCGGTTGTCGGCGCAACCGCATCGAGATTACTGACATTACCACCCGCCGCAATCTTCACGTCACCGCCGCCCAATGCACCCACACCCTGCTTGAACTGATCGTAGCGCAACCACCATGACGTATTTTTCTTGAAGCTGCCGTTGCTGTTGAGTTGCCCCTGACGATGCAGCCATTCGGTAATCAGCTGCTTGTTCACCGCGCCATTGATGTCGCCTTGCGCGGCCATAGTCAGATTGCCGCCGTTCCTGGCATAGTTGGAAGAAGCAGGCACCGCAAAGTTGCTCACCGTGTCGGCTTTTTCACCGGCGGTATAAACCACCGAACTGTCGCTGCCAA